>JBBROA010000048.1:0-28752 GCA_038229875.1 Thermoanaerobaculia bacterium
CTCTTCGAACCGAGAATGCACGCGAAAGGCGTCGTCGAGCCGCGCGATCGCGTCAACCGCCGCCACAATCTCGCCGGCGGAAGCCGCCGCGAGAAAGGCCTCGAGCAGCGCGTCGAGGTCCCCGTGCTCGGAAAGGAGAGCGGCCGCGTCGCCGGCGGTCAACCGATCGGCCGTGCTCAAGGTTTCCGCCCGGACAAAGCCCGGACGTTCCGGCGGAGCCCGCCGGGAGCGGCGAGACACGGTTCAGCCTCACAATCACGACGCGGAAGCATCCCGGTGCATCCGATCCGGAGGACCTTCATGATGGCGAGTTTTTCACGCTTCCGGAGCGGGCGGGAGAGCACCGGATCGGCTGGAAAGGTGCTGCTTGCGCTCTGCATCGCTCTCTTCGCAGCGGGATGTCACAAATCAGAAGATCCCGCGACCGACACCGTCAACGAACTGGCGCGCGCCGCGCGCGATCGCGACGCGAACGCCATCCTCGATCTCGTGGCGGCGGATTTTCAGGCCGCCGACGGCTCTCGAAAGCCGGACCTGGAACCCACGCTCCGGCAGTTCTTCGCGGCGTGGGAGAGCCTCGACGTCACCGTGCGCGACTTGAAGGTGGAGCGTTCCGAAAACGCGGCGCTCGCCAGGTTCCGCCTGGATCTTTCGGGCCGCGCCCGGAAGATCCCGGGGTTAGAGGGCCTGCTGCCCTCGTCCTCCTCCTGGCAATTCGAGACCCGTCTCGTGCCGTCGAACGGACGCTGGCGAGTGACGTGGGCGTCGTGGTCTCCGGCGCCGTGACAGGCGGGGCCGGTTGACACCCCCCGCCGCCTCGGCTAACGTTCGCGATCCGCTGCCGTTCCTCAGTAGCTCAATGGCAGAGCACCCGGCTGTTAACCGGGGGGTTGTAGGTTCAAATCCTACCTGAGGAGCCAATGTTGTTGGCACGTCGCCGGACTCGCCTCACTCCATGGCCCTGCTCGGGACCCTCGTATCGCTCCCCCTGAATGACAGCCGCTTCCAGGTTGTCCTGGTTGCCCTGGCGTGTTCGAATACTTCAACTTTCTGTGGAGGGAGCAATGAAAACGAGAGCCAGCGTTCTGGTCATCGCCTTTCTAGTCGTCTGCGCCACGGGTCACGCCGCGACGACCGGCTTCACGTCGACCGTCACGGGGAGCGCGAGCCCCGCTTCAACCCAGGTCCCTGTCGGAGTTCCGACGAACCTTCTCATCGAGGTGGTCGGGATCGTTCCCATGGTGAGCACCGTGAGCGGCACTCCTGCTTCTTCTAAGGCGGCGGCGGTCAATGTGCCCGGCGGAACGTTCAATCAATGCGGCGCGACGGGCACCCCCGCTTGCGGCAACGATCTCTGGGTCGGACAATGGACGATCACGTCCGATACGGGGGGTTCCGGGCGGTCAACGCCTACCAGGGCGGGACGCTCAAGATGTCCAACAACTCGGGCTCAACCGCGGTGATCGACCTTCGATGTCAAACCGGGTTGATGACCGGCTCGTGCATCTTCGTGCTGCGACTTCTGCCGATCGCAGATCCATTGCTTTAATCGGGAGTGTCCTGATCGGGAGTGACCCCGGGACGGATTACGACGAGATCGGCGCGCCCGCGCCAGGAAAGAACCCGATCGCGTAACATCGCGCGCTGGCTGATGCTGCGGGTAGGGGTAGTCCAGGGCCCGGAGGGGCAGACCGAAGGGAACGACGCGACGCAATGAAGATCCCGACAGAACCGATCGGCAGCCTCCCGAGAACTCCCGAGCTTCTGGCCGCCATCGACCGGGTCGGCGGCGGGGATCCGAGCCTAGAGCCGCTCTACGAGGAGGCGATCCGGGACACCGTCCAGCGCTTCGAGGCCACGGGATCCCCGGTGATCACGGACGGCGAACAGCGCAAGTACCACAACTTCTGGACCTACTCCGTCGAAGGCCTTCCCAACACGGCTCCGGATGGATTCAGGATCCCGTTCTCCGCCGGCCACGTCCGCCGGATGCCGCGGATCACGGCGGGTCCGTTTCGATACAAGCGCTATGCGGACGCCTACCTCGAAACGACGTTGAGATACGCGCATCGGCCCGTCAAGCAGGCGGTCATCTCACCGTCTGCGCTCAGCCTGATGTACCCCGCCGATCCGATCGACGGATATTCGCGCGAGGAGTTCATCGACGACCTGCTGCGGGAGCATGAGACGGAAATCCGGCGATGTCTCGAGAAGGGCGCCCACAAGGTCCAGATCGATTTCACCGAGGCGCGGTTGGCGGTGAAGATCGACCCGTCCGGGGATCTCCTGAGCAGCTTCATCGATCTGAACAACCTCGCCCTCGCCAGATTTTCTTCGGAGGAGCGGCGGCGCATCGGCGTTCACACGTGCCCGGGGGGAGACCGCGACTCGACACACAGCGCGGATGCCGATTACGCGAAGCTCCTTCCGAGCCTCTTCGAGTTGAAAGCGGGGAGCTTTTACGTTGCCCTCGCCGGTGAGCCGGATCGGGAGCGTGTTCTGACGATCATCCGGAAGTTTCTGAAGCCGGGCCAGCAGGTCTTCGTCGGGGTCGTCGCGCCGATCGATCCCCGGGTCGAGTCCCCCGAAGAAGTCCGCGATCGGGTCCTCGAAGCGGCGCGGTACATCCCGGCGGGTCAGCTCGGGACGACGGATGACTGCGGCTTTGCGCCCTTCTGCGACGACACTTCGACCAGCCGCGAGACCGCTTTCGAAAAGATCCGCATGCGCGTTCTTGGGACCGCGATGGCAGAAAAGATCATCGGGGGCGCGTAGATGTCCGCCCGCGACGACGAAGACGCGCTCCTCCTTTCCGTCGCTCTTCAGAACGCCCAGTCGATCCTCCAGGCCCGGCAGCGCGCGGAGGAGGAGCTGCTGCGCACGAAGGAGGCTCTTCGCGAGAGCCAGGAGCGCCTGCACGCCGCTTTGAGCGCCGCCGGCACGGGAACGTTCCGCTGGGACGTGCGGAGCGGGTCGCTCGAGTGGGACAAGAACCTGGACGGGCTCTTCGGTCTTCCCGAGGGGCGGACATGCCGTTCTCTCGAGGAATTCCTGACGGCGGTGCACGACGACGACCGCGCGGAAGTCGAGGAGAAGTACGGCCGGTGTTCCCGGCAGGGCGCGGACCTCGATCTGGAATTCCGGGTCGTCTGGCCGGACGGGACGGTCCGCTGGAGCGCGAACAAGGGGAAGACGATCCTCGATTCCGAGGGTCGACCGCTCTACGTCACCGGCGCCTGCGTCGACGTCACGAGCCGGCGCGACGCTCAGGAGGCGGTGCGGGAGGAAACCCGGATTCTCGAAATCCTGAACGACACCGGCACCGCAATTGCCTCGCAACTCGATCTTCAGTCACTCGTCCAGACGATTACCGACTCCGCCACGCAGCTTTCGGGTGCCGAGTTCGGCGCCTTTTTCTCCAACGTCATCAACCGCGAGGGCGAATCCGTCCTCCTCTACACGCTCTCTGGCGCCTCCGGCGAGGCGTTCGAGCGATTCGGCCTGCCGCGGAACTCGCCCGTTTTCGATCCGACGCTTCGCGGGCTGCACATCGTGAGGTCAGACGACATCACGAAGGACCCGAGATACGGGACCATGGACCCCAATCACGGCATGCCATCGGGCCACCTCCCGATGCACAGCTATCTGGCCGTCCCCGTGAAGTCTCGCTCTGGTGAAACGATCGGAGGTCTCTTTTTCGGGCATTCCACGCCGGGAGTGTTCACCGAGAGGGCCGAGCGCCTGGTCGGAGGCGTCGCGGCCCAGGCCGGTATCGCCATCGACAACGCCCGGCTCTATGAAGCGGCGCAAAGGGCCGCGGAAGAACGCAAGAGCCTGCTCGAAAGCGAGCGGTCGGCGCGCAACGCGGCGGAGCGCATGAGCGAGATGAAGGACGAGTTTCTGGCGACGCTCTCTCACGAGCTTCGGACCCCGCTGAATGCCATTGTCGGCTGGTCGCACCTTCTCCGGCAGGGGACGAAAGGACCGGAGGATCTCTCGAAGGGGCTCGACACCATCGAGCGGAACGCGCGTCTCCAGGCGCAGCTGATCGAAGACCTGCTCGACATGAGCCGGATCACGTCAGGGAAGATCCGGCTGGACGTCCAGCAGATTCAGCCCTCCTCGTTCATCGAAGCCGCCGTCGAAACCCTGCGACCGGCCGCGGACGCGAAAGAGATCCGGATCTCCCGGCTGCTTGACCCGGCCGCCGGCCCGATCTCCGGGGATCCGAGCCGGCTCCAGCAGGTCGCCTGGAACCTGCTTTCGAACTCGGTCAAGTTCACTCCGAAAGGCGGGAAGATCGAGATCCTTCTCGAACGGGTGAACTCTCACATCGAATTCAGCATCGCGGACACGGGCATCGGGATCAAACCCGAGTTCGTGCCGCACCTCTTCGAGCGCTTCCGGCAGTCCGACGCGTCGCCGACACGCCATTTCGGCGGCCTAGGACTGGGTCTCTCCATCGTCAAGCATCTCGTCGAGCTTCATGGAGGTACGGTCCGCGTCACCAGCGCCGGCGAAGGTCTCGGCACGACCGTCGTGGTCCACCTTCCTCTTATGGTCGTTCATCGTTCGACGGGCGCGAGGCTTCATCCGTCAACCACTCTTCCGGGCTCCGAACGGTTTATCGCTTCGGATCTGTCGGGCGTGACTGTGCTCGTCGTGGATGACCAGCCGGACGCCCGCGATCTGATTCGCCGCGTGCTCGAGGATTGCGGCGCGCGGATTCTGACCGCCGCGTCGGCGGAAGAAGGCCTCGCCGTCCTCGATCGGGAGACGACGAACGTGCTGGTCAGCGACATCGGTATGCCGGACATCGACGGCTACGAGTTTCTGAAGCGAGTCCGCGCCGCCGGGTCGAAGGTGCCCGCCATCGCCCTGACCGCGTTCGCCCGCTCGGAAGACCGCACGCGGGCCCTTCGAGCCGGCTTCCTGGTGCACGTCTCGAAACCGGTGGATCCGTCGGAGCTCATCGCGACGGTCGCGAGCGTTGCAGGACGGGTATGAGCGGTACCGCCTGACCCCTAACCCGTACCGCGCGCCCGCGGCATCCTCAGGGTGAACGTGGACCCCTCGCCGAGCGTGCTGTCGACATCCAGCGCTCCCCCGGAAGCGCGCACGATTTCGGTGGCGATCCACAGGCCGAGACCGAGACCGCCGAAGTTGCGGTCCGACACTGCCCTCTCGAAGCGTTCGAAGATGCGCGCTTGGTCCTCCGAGGCGATCCCGATTCCGTGATCGCGGACTCGCAGGACGGCGTCCTCTCCTTCGGCGTGAATCTCGATCTCGATCGGCCGGCCGTCGCCGTACTTGATCGCGTTTGAGAGGAGATTCCCGACCACCTGTTCCATTTGCCGCCGGTCCCAGTGCCCCACGACGGGCCCGCCGGCGCGGAGGTCCATTCGCGAACCCTTCAGGGCGGCTTCGTCGGCGAGCTGCTCGATAAAGTCCCGGGTCAGGTTCACCAGGTCGAGCTCTTCCGGCTCGATCGCGAGGCGGCCCGAGGACAGGCGCGAGACGTCGAGAAGTTGATCGATCTGACGCGAGAGGCGCTCAGATCCCCGGCGGGCCTTTTCGACGATTCCGGTGAGCTCCGGATCTCCACGTGTCCGCGACTTCTGCAGCAGCCGGTAGAGGTCGAGCGAGAGACTGCTCAGGGGAGTCCTCAGCTCGTGCCCCGCGATCGAGAGGAAATCGTCACGGAGCTGGACGGCCTTCTGAGCTTCTCCGTACAGCCGGGCATTGTCGATCGCCGCCGCCGCCAGGGCCGCCACCCGTTGGGCGAGCAGGAGGTCCGAGTTGTCATACCGGCGTCTCGACTCGGCGCTGACGAAGGCGACGGTACCGAGGACCCTGTCGCGCAGAAGTATCGGGACGGAGACATAGGAGACCAGCCCGAGCGAACGAATCATGTCGAGGTGCTCGGAGGATTGCGCGGCGGACGCTAAGAGAGCGTCCGGGATCTCGCTGACGATCTCGGGGACTCCCGTGCGGGCGACCGCGTTCGCACCTGTCGTCGCTACCCGGGGTGTCGGGTATTTGTCGCGCATACGCCGCGCGACTCCTCTTTTTCGGGGTCGACGTGAGAAATGGCGAGCAGCTCGGGAACCCCGTCCGGGCCGACTATTTCGACCTGGCACCAGTCTGCGATCGCAGGTACAGCGAGGCCGGCGAGCTGCCGCAGCGTCGAAGGGTAATCGAGTGAAGATCCGAGGACCCGGGCCACCTCCAGAAGAAAACGGTCCGCTTCTTCCGTGCGTTTTCGGCCCGTGATGTCGGTGAGCATGGCGAGAGAGCCGTCGAATCGGCCGTCCGGGTCGAGGAGCGGCGATGCCGAGACGATCGCCCACAGAGTCGACCCGTCGCTGCGCCGGAAGGGGAGGTCGAACTGATCGCTGATTCCGCGCTCCCGGCGCTGCAGGAAACTGCGGACCTCCTCCTGTTGCGCCGGCGCGAGGTACTCGTACACGGATTTTCCGAGCATGTCCTCCGCGCGAGCCCCGATCATCGCGGCCATCCGCTCGTTGACGAAGACCGTGCGCGTGTCGCGGTCTATCCACCAGACGCCCTCGTTCGTCGTCTCGAGAATCTTCCGGTAGCGGTCCTCGCTGGCGCGGACCGAGGCCTCGGCCCGGTAGCGCTCGACGAAGTCTCCGATCTGCCTTCCGATCGCGTCCAGGAAGAGCAGCAGGTCGTCGTCCGTCTTTTGGGTCTCGGAGTTGAAGAACTCGAGGACGGCCACCGTCCTGTCACGAGTCCGCACGGGGATCGCCAGCCCGCTGACGATGCCGACCGCGCGCGCCGGCTCGCGGCGCGGGAGGTTGACATCTCTCTCGATCTCTTCGACCCAGACCGCGGAGTCTTTATCCCAGACGCGGCCCGGAAGCCCCATCCCGCGGGAGAACGTGCTTTGCCGGCTGACCGCCTCGAAAGAGCGGAACCGATCCGGATCGGAAGACCAGGAAGATCCCCACCGCATCGTCCGCGCGGAACGGTCCTCGACCCACAGCTGTCCGAACTCCCAGTGAAGGCCGCGAGCGATCGCGGCGAGCAGCTCCGGCGCGGCCTGCTCGAGCGAATCCGACCCGGCGAGGATGCGCGTGACGGCGTACTGAGCCGCGCGGCGATCTTCGCTGCGCTTGCGATCGGTGATGTCCCGGACCGCGCCGGTGAAGAGGGCCGGCCCTCCCGGCGCGACGGGAACCCTCGTCACTGTCAGTTCGACCGGAAACAACGAGCCGTCGCGCCGCATCGCCTTGATCTCGATACGCCGGTCGAGAATAGGCCCTTCGCCTGTCCGCTCATGATGAGCCATTCCCCGGCGATGACCCTCGCGATACTCCGGAGGCACGATGATCTCCGCCATCTCCCGTCCCAGCGCTTCCGCTCTCCGATAGCCGAACATCGTTTCGGCGGCGCGATTGAACTCCACGATCCGCCCTTCCGCGTCGATCGTGATCAGGGCGTCGAGGGACGAATCGAGAATCGCGCGGAGGCGCGGATCGGCCGCCGAAAGCGGCTGTTCCGGGCGGATGTCGACCGCGGCGGGCCCGAGGGGTTCCGGCTGCAGAGGCATCTCTTCGATTATGTCTGAGCGCGTCTTTTCAGCGGAGCGCCGCCTTGACACCGCGCGGCGAGGGCGCGCACGATCGGCTTCCATTGCAACAACCGTCCGGAGAAGTCCTGCCGCCAGGGAACGCGGAGCCCGACGCTGCCGCGCTCGCGGGCGGGGACGAGGCGGCGTGGACCCGGCTTCTCGAGAGTCACGGACCTCGCCTGCTCGCCGTTGCGCGAAGGCTCCTTCGCGACGACGACGCGGCGCGGGATTGTCTTCAGACGGCGTTTCTCCACGCGCTGCGAAGCCTCGACCGGTTCGAGGGGCGTTCTTCTGTCGCGACCTGGCTGCACCGGATCGTCGTGAACTCGGCGCTCGTGACCCTGCGGTCGCGCCGACGCAAGCCCGAAGAATCTCTCGATCCGCTGCTGCCGGTGTTCGACCGGACGGGGTACCGGCTCGCGGTGGGGCCGGTCGCGCGCACGCCCGAGGACATCGCGTCGCTCGGGGAGGTTCGGGAGATCGTCCACGCCGCGATCGACCTGCTGCCGGATTCGTATCGCACGGTCGTCATCCTTCGCGACATCGAGGACCTTTCGGGCGAGGAGGTCGCGGAGTTGCTCGAGACAACTCCCAATGCCGTCAAGGTGCGGTTGCACCGGGCGCATTCCGCGCTCAAGACACTTCTCGAGATGCCGAAAGAGCGGATCCGCATTTCCCGCGTTCGTGAGGTCTGCCGCTGGGTTCTCGGCGCCCCGGGCCGTGCGATCCCGCTCGTCATCACGTGTCGGCAGTTCGAGGATTTCGTCGCGAATTTCGTGGACGGCTCCCTGCCTGCCGACCGCCGGAGGCAGTTCGAGCTGCACCTGCGCACCTGCCATGAATGCCGTCAGTACCTCGCTCGGTATCGGCAGACGATAGCGTTGAGTCTCCGGCTCCGAGACGAGCCGCTCTTAGCCGACATCCCCAGAGGGCTCGTGCGCGCGATCGCCGGGGCGATCCACCGCGAGGCGTAAGAGGCGCTCCCGGAGGGAGGGGAGTCCGCGGGGCTTCGCGCACTCCAAGCGGACAGATAGACTTCACGGCACTTTCCGGAGGAGGCACGATGCGTTCGAAAATCCTGGCCGCGGTCGCAGCGTCGGTTTTGATCGGTGGCCTGGCTTACGGGCAGGAGAGGCCGATCGGAGGCATCGGCATCACGGTGTTCGAGGACGTCGGGTACCGGGGGAGGAATGCCACGATTCGCGACGAGGTCTCGGACTTGAGTGATTACCACTTGAATGACCGCGTCTCGAGCTTCCGGATTGCGCGGGGCGAATTCTGGGAAGTTTGCGAGCACAAGGATTTCCGCGGGCGATGCGCCGTGTTCTCCGCCGACGAGCCCGACCTGCGGCGCGTTTCCTGGGACGACCAGATCACCTCGGTGCGTCGGGTTCGCCGCGACCGGCGGGAAGAGAGAGGGCGCGGGCGCGGGGACGCTGAGCGTCCTCGGGAGCGTTTCGGAATCGTGATGTTCGAAGAGGAGAACCTTCGGGGAGCGCGGCACGAAGTCGAGCGGGAAGAGGCGGACCTCTCGGGCGGCCGCGTCTCGAGTCTCGACGTGCGGGGGAGCTGGGAGATCTGCGACCGTCCGAGCTTCCGCGGCCGCTGCGTCACCGTCTCCGGAGAGGTTCCGTCATTGCGGTCCTACGGGATGCAGAATCGGATCGCCTCCGCGCGACCCCTTCGAGGCGACCGCGGGGATGGCCGGGGATCTCCGCCACCCGACCTCGAGATCCCGCGGCTGATCCTCCATTCCCGTACCAATTTCCGAGGCGACGCCCATGAGCTGACCGACGCGGACCGGGAGATCTCGGATTTCAACGATCGGGCCCAGAGCGCCACCGTCGAGGGAGGGGCGTGGGAAGTCTGCGAGCACAAGGAATTCCGCGGCCGCTGCGTCACGCTTCGGGACAGCGTGCCGGATCTCGGGGCGTACGGGTTGCGCGATGCGATCAGCTCGGCGCGACCCATCTCGCCGGATGGGCGCCGATGAGTCGAGGGGGGTACCGGTAGTGTATAATAAAGATCTGACCCCGATAAGCTAGATGACGCGGCCGCTGCGGCTCGATTTCCCGGGCGCGGTGCACCACGTCATGGCGCGCGGGCACGAGCGCGGCAGCGTGTTTCGCGACGACGTGGATCGCGTGCGATGGCTGCAACTTCTCGGCCTCGCGGCCGGTCAGGCGCACTGGGACGTCCATGCGTATTGCCTCATGGGCAATCACTACCACCTGCTGGTGGAAACCCCCGAGGCCGGGCTTTCGGAGGGGCTGCACGATTTGAACTCGCGTTTTGCGCAGTGGTTCAACCGGCGGCACAAGCGTCGGGGTCACCTCTTCGAGGGGCGCTTCCGCGCGATCCTCGTTCAGAAGGACGCGCATCTGCTGGAGCTCGCGCGGTACATCGTGCTCAACCCGGTGCGAGCGGGGCTGGCCAGGGCGGCCGGCGACTGGCGTTGGAGCAGTTACCGAGCGACAGCCGGGTTGGCGCCGTGTCCCGAGTGGCTGTCGGTCGATTCGACGCTCGGGCAGTTTGCCGGGAGTCGGCGCATCGCTCAGGCGGCGTATCGCCGCTTCGTCGCCGAGGGAAAAGGGCTGCCGTCGCCGCTCGACGACGTTCAGAAGCAGGCGTACCTCGGCGATGCGGAGTTTCTCAAACAGGTACTCGAGAGGCTCGGAGGAGAGCGGCGCGACGATCCCGAGATCCCTCTCCGGGAGCGGCGTCCGGCGGGCCCGACGCTCGAGAAGATCCGCGGCGCCGTCGCGAAGGAGTGGGGAGTGTCCGCGGAGGACCTTTCGCGTAACCGCGGCGCCGAGCCGAAGATGGCCGCGATCTACCTGTCTCGGCGGCTCACCCGGCTCAAGGTCGCGGAAGTCGGGGAGGCGTTCAACGTCCGTTCCGCGCGCGTGAGCAACGTCGTGCGCCGCGTCGAAGAGGATCCGGAGTCTCGTCTGGCGAGCCGGATTCGCCGGGTGGAACGGAGCCTGGCGGTGTCTTAGTGTATAATAAAGACCTGGCCCCGGGCTAGGACCGCTTCTTGCCGTCCGTGGTGAGCGCGACGGTTTTGACTCGTTCCGTGCCCGCCGACGGGGGCGGCCGGGACGCGAGGACCCGGCGCGAGTAGACACGCGTGAACTCGGCGCCGAAGAGCAGGATCAGCGAGGCGTAGTAGACCCAGAGCAGCAGCACGACGAGCGAACCCGCCGCCCCGAACGGAGAGCTCAGGGCCGTCCGGCCAAGATAGAGCCCGATCAGGAACTTCCCGGCCGACAACAGGAGCGACGTGACGAGGGCGCCCAGCCAGACGTCTTTCCAGGGGATGTCGGCGTCGGGCAGGATCCGGAAGATCAGAGCGAACAGGATCGTGAAGACCGTAAACGACGTCAGCATGTGTCCCGCCTCGAGGAGGTCTGGAGGGACCGCCAGCCGGGCCTGGATGTACTCGCGAAGCCCCTGGAGCGCAGCGGAAACCGTCAGCGAGACGACGAGCAGAAAGCCGATCGCCACGACGAGCGCGAAAGACAGCATCCGCTTGCGGAGCAGCGCCGGCAGCAGGGGCCCCGGTTTCGGCGCCACCTCCCAGACCAGATTGAGCGACGTCTGGAGTTGCGCAAATGCGGCGGTGGCGCTGACGAGAAGAGTCACGAAGGCCACGGTCTTCGCCAGCCAGCCGGACTGCTGCTCGCCGAGGGACTTCAAGATTTCCTGAACCGCGGCGGCCTGTCGCGTTCCCATGAGGCCCGCGAACTGGTGAACGATCTGCCCCCGCACGACGTCGCGGCCGAGCGCCAGGCCGGCCACCGCGATGACCATGATCAGGATGGGCACGAGCGAGAACAACGTGTAGAAGGAAAGCGCGGCGCTCTGCGTCATCGCATCGTGGGAATCCCATTTCTTGACGGTCTCCCAGAGGATCTTTCCCCAGTCCTTCGCCCGCGCCTTGAGTTTCACAGCCTGAGCATATGGCGGCTGCCGGTCCCTCTCGTCGCGCCGGTTCTTACGGCCGTGCCCGCTCCTTCCCGGTTGACGCACCGTGAAACCCGCCGGCCGGTGATTCGTATCCGGTGACGCGCCCTTTTCGAGGGATCGGAAACACGAATTATGGCGGAGGTCTTCGATGTTGCTGACGCTCGGGGCATTTCTCCTAAACGGCGTTCTGTCCGCGCAGGCGGCCGCGGCCGCGCCCGCGCCGGGCCCGCGGCGATCGCCGGACTTCGACGTGCAGAAGATCGGAGACGGTGTCTATGTCTTGATCCGCAACTATCCGCCCGGCTTGATGGTGGATGGCAACAGCGCGTTCATCGTCGGGGACGACGACGTGATCGTGGTGGATGCGCCGGAATCATCGCGCGAGATGCTCGCGGCCATCCGCGCCGTGACGTCGAAGCCGGTGCGGTACCTCGTCAACACCCACTGGCACGACGACCACATCACCGGAGACCATGTTTATCGGGACGCCTTCCCGGGAATCGAGATCGTCGGGCACCCGCAGCTCCGGGAGTACCTCCCGTCCACGGGCGAGACGAATCGCCACAGCATGCTCGAGGGCGCCCCGAAGGTCCAGGCCTACGTGAAGAAGCTCCTCGAGACGAACAAGAGCTTCACCGGGACCGATCTGACTCCCGAAGAGCGTCAGAGCTACGAGAGCGACATCGCTCTCGTGGACCACTACCTGGAGGTCGTCCCGAAGACGCGGTATCTGCTTCCCACGATGACCGTCGAGGACCGCTTGACTCTGCACCGCGGCAATCGCACGGTCGAGATCCGAGACCTCGGGCGCGGCCACACGAGCGGCGATCTCGTCGTGCAACTTCCCGGACAGGGAATCGTGATGACGGGGGATCTCGTGGTCTGGCCGGTGCCGCTCGTCGGATCCGAGCAGTCTCACGTCGGCGACTGGGGGCAGACGCTCGAGCGGGTGCTCGCTCTCCGTCCGTCGGTGATCGTGCCCGGCCACGGACCGGTCCTGCGCGACGACTCCTATCCGCGTCTGATGACGCGGCTCTTCGCGTCGATCAACGACCAGGTCCGCGGCGCGGTCTCCCGGGGAGAGACGCTGGAGCAGGCGCGAGCGAGCGTCCGGCTGGGGGATCTCAAGAAGAGCTTCGCGGGTGACTCCCGGGTGCGGGCGTTCCTGTTCGACACCTATGTCACCGATCCTGCGGTCGCAAGCGCCTACGCGGACGCAAGAGCGGCCGCGCGCGCTCCCGCTCCGTCGTCTTGAGGCGGCGGCGCGCTCTGCCCGCCACTATTGATGGCAGGGCGGTATCCTGACCTCGCGCGGGCCGATCGGGGACACGGGGCGCCCGCCGGAAAAGAGGAATCGATGAACGTCCTTGCGAGCGCCGCAGTCGCGCTGGTCGCGCTGCTGCACGTCTTCTTTCTGGTCCTCGAAATGTTTCTCTGGACCAGGCCCTACGGTCTCAAGACGTTCGGGCTCTCGCGGGAGGAAGCCGAGTCGACCCGAAAGCTCGCTGCGAATCAGGGTCTCTACAACGGGTTCCTGGCGGCGGGCCTCGTCTGGGGGCTGGTCTCGGCCGACGGCGGGTTCTCGATCCGCGTGTTCTTCCTCTCGTGCGTCATCGTGGCCGGAATCTTCGGCGCGTTCACGGCGAAGCGGTCGATTCTCTTCGTGCAGGCGCTGCCCGGGGTGATCGCGCTGGCGCTGGTCCTGCTTTCCCGGCGCTGAGGCGGGCGGGAGCCGAGCGACCAGCGGGAGCGAGACGGCCAACGGCCATTCAAAGTCGCGCGTGCTCGCTTTGATCAGGCATGCTCGCGCGCTTTTTCGAACGCCTGCCGGCGCCGATCCTTTTCCACGGGGGAGATCACGGTGTTCTGGACGGCGGCCACTGCATCCGCCTGCCCCCCCCGGGCTCGACCTGCGGCTGCCCCGCGGCCGCGAGCGACGACAGGTGAAGCAGAACGATCGCCAGTCCCGGCATCGCGGCCAGTCCAAGCGCTTGCGAACTCCGCGGCGGCGCGAGATCGTGCGCTCGTGAAGTTTCTCGAGGTCTCCGAGCGCGAGCGCGAATACGTGGCGAAGGTCTCGGAGGCCGACGACCCGGTTCCGGGTCCGGGCGAAGTCCTCGTGCGCGTGACCGGATCCGGCGTGAACCGCGCGGATCTGGCCCAGATCGGCGGGCGCTATCCGCCGCCGCCGGGAGAGTCGCCCATCCTCGGGATGGAGCTGTCGGGGACGCTCGAAAGCGGCCAGCTCGTGTGCGCGCTCGTTGCCGGGGGAGCGCACGCGGATCGGGCCGCGGTCCCGACCGGACTTTTTTTCCCCGCCCCCGCCGCAGTTGATCCGATTTCCGCCGCCGGGATCCCGGAGGCGTACCTGACCGCGTTTCTGAATCTCGTCGGAGAAGCCGGGTTGCGCGCCGGCGAGACGGTCCTCGTGCATGCCGGCGGTTCGGGAGTCGGGCTCGCCGCGATCGCGCTCGGAAAGTTTCTCGGAGCGCGGGTGGCTGCGACGACGCGCACCCAGGCGAAGATCCCCGCGCTGATCGCCGCCGGGGCCGATCTCGCGGTCGACACGGTCACCTCCGACCTCGTCGGCGAGATCGGGAAATCGTGGGGACCGGGCTCCGTCGACGTGGTGCTGGATCCGATCGGCGCGAAGACGCTCGAGGCGGACTTGAAACTTCTGGCGACCGGGGGGCGCATCGTGTTCATCGCCACGCTCTCCGGGTCGTCGGCGCCGCTGGATCTCGGCATCCTGATGGGAAGGCGGGCGCGCCTGATCGGCTCCACCCTGCGGTCGAGGTCCCGCACGGAGAAGGCGGCGCTCGTCCGGCGGTTCGAGAGAGAGGTTCTGCCCGCGTTCGACGCCGGACGTCTCACAGTGACGGTCGACTCGGTGTTCCCTCCGTCCCGCGCGGGTGAGGCGTTCACACGGATGCGCGCGAATCAGAACGTGGGGAAGATCCTGATCGACTGGACCGCCGCCGACGGACGCTGACGAAAGAAAAAAAGGCGGGCGGCAGGGCGCCGCCCGCGAAAAGGAGATCGACCCTCTGCCCTCCGGCGCTTACTGGATGAGGCGAAAAAACGCCTTCGTGTCTTTGGATGTCTCGAAGACGATCTCTCCGGTCGCGACCGAAACCACGGAATACCGCGCGTCGGGTCCCGGCGTGTCGTTCCACGCCTGGATCGCGACCCCGAGGCGCTGCCCGTCTTTCGAGTAGCCGGAGAGGGCCGAGATCACGTGCCCGAGCGCGTTGTCGCGCAGCGGGCGGCCTTCGGAAAGAAATGCGATCTCGCGCGCCGGCTCGTCCCGGTCGAGGGACGTCACCACCGGCACGAGCTTCGACGGGCCGACGACCTCGAGCCACGCCACGGACCGGCCGTCGGGAGCGATGCGGAGCGAGCCGGGGACCGGAAGCACCGGGATCGCGAGCTTCCGCACCGCGGGGATGTGAGTTCCTCCGACCGTGGTCTCGGTGGACAGCTCGAGCTTGCCGAGCGCGCCGCCGATGCGGACCACCACTTCCTTCGGACCGATTTTCGCGCGCGCTTCCTGCCGGAGAGGCGAGGTCCCGTCGCCGCGCATCGACCGGAGGATCGACGCTCGCGCGATCAGCCGACGGGCGGACAGGTCGGCGGGCACTTGCCCCTGTCTGGAGGGCTCGCCTCCGCGGTGCAGCTCAAGCTCGAGGGCGGCTGTCCGGCCGCCGGCATGGCGCACCCGGGCCTCCAGTTTTTCGAGGTCCTCGAGCCGGCCGGCGGCGAGCAGGAGACGCCCGAGAGAGAGCGATGCGGTTCCCAGACGGTCTGCCGCGCATCGGGCCGCGGCCGGCTCGTGCGCGGCCTCCGCCAGCGCCAGCCAGTCCGCGGTCTCCTGCCAGAGGAGAGTGAGCGAAGGCGAATCCGGCGAATGCGATACATAGCGCTGCCTCAGGAGGCCGGCGGTCGCGCGTTCCTTCAGTCCCGCGCCGCTCTCCGGCGGCAACTTCTCCGCCGACGCAAAGGCGCGTCGGAAGGCTTCGCCGGAGTACCGCCAGGGTCCTTCGCCCGGCGCGCGGGTGACCTCGAGGCCGGGAGGGAACGGGCCGCCCGCGAGAGCCAACGTCTCCGCGGCCTCGCCGAGAAGAAGCTCGACAGCGGCGTCTGTCCCGCCTGCGGAGCGGACGCGTTCGGAGGCGCGCAGGAGAAACGCCGCGCCGTAGCGGCGGTGCGGCTCGGTTGCCGACAGCACCCGGCCCGCGACGATCAAGTCGGCCAGGCCCGCGGGATCCGGCGGGAAGATTGAGACGATGTCGCGCGAAACGAACCCCAGCGCGGCGGTCTTCTGACCCTCGCCCGCCGGCCGATCGCCCGCCACCACCTCGACCTTCAGGTACGTCTCTCTGGCATCGAGCAACTTCAGGCGCGAGCCTCCGGGCAGCCGGCCCGTCATCCGGCTCTCCTTCGAAGGCCGGTCGCGGAGGATCGCCTCGCGCGCCATCACGAAGACGTCGGAGCCCGAGGGTTCGCCGCGCGCGGAGGCAAGAGGCGGGGCGGCGGCCTGGGCGTGCGCGTGCGCGCCGGACAGAAACGCCATCGAGCACAGGGCGAGGCGAAGGCGCCACGAGTCGCGAGAGCGGGACATGGGGAGTCCTCCTTTGAAAACGGCGTTACTTCGTCGAAGGCCGGCGCCCCGTCTGCTGGGAAGCCGCCTGTTGGGACGCGGGCTGTGATGACACGGGGGCGGGTGCGACGGGAGGTAATCCGTTCGCGACGCGGCGCATGACCTCGCCCGTGAACGCCTCGCCGCCGATCGAGGGAGTCAGGATGACCTGCACCTTGTCCGAGAGGCGGTCGGCGAATGTCTTCGGGATCAGGAGCGGGTTCGCCGAGACGAGCTGCGCCTCGCGTTGCAGTCCCTCGAACTGGGCGAGCGAAGTCGCGCGGATCGAGTAAGCCTCGGCGTCGGCGATCAACTTCCGGCGCTGCACCTCGGCGTCCGCCTGGATGCGAGTGACCTCTGCCTCCGAACGCGCGCGCTCGACGCGCGTCTGCCGATCGCCCTGGGCCTCGAGCTTCTTCTGCTCGATCTCCTTTTCCTTGAGCGTCAGGATGTACTTCATCGCGTCCGACTCGGCGCGGGCTCCGATCAGGCGCTGCGAGGCCGCGCCTTCCGCCTGCTTCACGACGACGACTTTCCGGGCCTCCGCCTCGAGCCTGGCCTTCTCGACCTCCCGCTCCTTCAGGCGGAGCGTGACGGCCATCCGGTCGGTGCTCTGGACCTCGTCGACGAACGCCACGCGCCCTCGTTCGTATTCGGCAGGGAGCACTACGTTTCCGACGAGGACGTCCTTGAGCACCACCCCGCTCTCGGCCAGGCGGGCCCGCGCGGCCCGACCCGAGATGGCGGCGATCTCCTCCCGCCCCTCTCCGACGAGCTTTCCGACGTCATAACGCGAGGCCGAGGAGCGGAACGCGGCGGCGAGAATCGGTGCGACCAGCTCGCGCTGCGGGTTCTGCGGAAGCGCCGCCCAGGAGGAGAGGAGACTGCTCCGGTCGATCGACCATCGGGCCTGGACGGTCATCTGCGCAACCACCCCCTCGCGAGTGGACACTGAGAACGTCCCCTCCGGTCCCGTCATGAGCTGGTCGGAGATCCGGACCGTGTGGATCTCGTAGAGAGCTCGCGGCCGGAAGTGAGCTCCCGGAGGAAGGGTTTCGAGAGCACCGGTGAAGCGGCTGACGGAGACTCCCGCGAAGCCCGGGTCTACTGTCTGAAAACTGCCGTGGAGAAACGCGCCGCCGAGGAGAAGGACGAGGAGGATCGCCAGGAGGAGGAAGAGTTTTCGGCCGGAGATCTCAGGACCCTTCCAGCGGGGTCGAGGCATTCCGTCGAGCACCCGGGCAAACGTGGCTCGGGCGCCGCCCGAACCGGGATCGGGAGCGTCCGCCCCCGGAGAGCTCGAATGCGTGTCCATGTGGGGTCCTCCTCGCAGGCCCGCGCCGTCAGCGGCCGGGCGGCACGCGGCGGGTCGGCCGCGTCCGGGCACAGAAGACCAATTCGAGATGGCGCGTTTGAGGAAAGCGCGTGGAATTCCGGAGGCAGATTGGGGCGAAATCGTGGCGAGTTTTCCTATTTCCCGTCACCTTTCCGGCTCTCGGGACTCTGTGACGTCGGTGCCGCGGCTGTGGTGCGCGCGGACGTCACAAAGAGGAGGACCGGATGGTGAGAACGGGCAGAGCGATCCTGATGGCGGCGGCGGTGGCGATCCTGGTCTCCGCGTCGGCCACTCTGGCGGCGGATCAGACCTGGACGGGGACGATCAGCGACAGCACGTGCGGCCATTCGCACAAGTCGGCGATCGAGCACGCGGGCCAGAAGCTGACCGACGCCGACTGCACGCGCGCGTGCGTCAAGGGCGGCGGCAAGTATGTTTTCGTCTCGGGAAACAAGGTCTACGAGATCGCGAACCAGGATTTCGCGGGTCTCGACGCGAACGCGGGCGGTTCGGTGAAGCTGACGGGTGAGGCGACGGGGAACACCGTCCGCATCTCGGCTCTCAAGGCCGCGGCGCGACCCAAGTCCTGATGAACGAGCCCCCGGGGCGGAGTCGTCCGTCCCGGGCGTTTCTTCAAGGGAAGCTCTGGTTGGCGCGAAGACCCGAAAAAGCTGGTAGGTTTTTGCGGTAGCGATGACCTCACATGAAAACCGAACCGTGGCCGACTGCATCGGCGACGCGGAGCTCTCGGACGAAGCGATCATTGTTCGGGTTCGAGCGGGCGAGACGGACCTGTTCCGTCACCTCCTGCGCCGGTACAACCAGCGCGTCTACCGGGCGGCGCGCGCCGTGCTCCGCGACGACGCGGAGGCGGAGGACGTCGCCCAGGAGGCGTGGGTGCGCGCGTTCCAGCACCTGGCCGATTTCGAGGGGCGGGCGCTCTTCTCGACGTGGATCACCCGCATCGCATTCCACGAAGCCCTGATGAGATCCCGGCTCTCGAAACGACGGGCCGCGGCCCCCGAGGAAAACGCGATGACACGAACGCCGGCCCCCGATCCCGAACGAGAAGCTTCCGACCGTCAGATCGGCGCTCACATCGAAGCGGCGGTCGAGGCTCTCCCGGCGTCCTACCGCGCCGTCTTCGTTCTGCGCGACGTCGAAGAGCTTTCGACCCGCGAGGCCGCCGAAAGCCTGGAGGTATCCGAAGACGTGGTCAAGACGCGGCTCCATCGCGCGCGCGCGATGCTGCGGCAGGACCTCCTCGGCCGGGCGGGCCCGGGTTTGCCCGGAATCTTCTCCTTCATGGGCGCACGATGCGACCGCATGGTGGAGTCGGTGATGGCCCGGATCTCTTCTCTTCCGGCGTTCCGTTGACGGAGGCGCCCCCCGCAGACGACGAGGACCGGCTCGTCATCCTGAATCCGGACCACCCCGGGTTTCGGGATCCGGTGTACCGGGCGCGGCGCAATGCGATCGCGCAGCTCGCGCTCGATCACCGCGAAGGAACGCCGCCGCCACCCGTGGCGTACACGGACCAGGAGCACGAGGTCTGGCGGAGCGTCTGGGAGCACCTGACCCCGCTGCATGCCGGCCGCGCGGTGGCCGAGTGGCGCGACGCGGCCGCCAGGCTGCAGCTCGACAGAAAATGGGTGCCCCAGCTCGCCGAGGTCAATGAGCTCACGCGCCACCCGGGGATCGAAATGCTTCCGGTAGCCGGGCTGATCTCGGCGCACGGATTTCTGTCCGCTCTGGGCCGCGGAGTCTTCCGCTCGACGCAGTACATGCGGCACCACAGCATGCCGCTGTACACGCCGGAGCCCGATGTGATCCACGAGCTCGTCGGCCACGCCACCAGCTTCCTCGCGCCGGAGATCGTGCGGCTCTCGCGATCGTTCGGAGAGGCGGCCCTCCGCGCCGACCCCCGAACCCTGCAGCGGATCGAACGGGTTTACTGGTACACGCTCGAGTTCGGCGTCGCGCTCGAGGGCGGAGACGTCAAGGCCTACGGCGCGGGTCTGCTCTCTTCGTACGGCGAGCTCGGGGACCTCGGCGCCCGCGCCACTCTCGTGCCCTTCGACCTGGAAACGATGGCATCCACCCCGTACGACCCGACGGACTATCAGAAGGTGCTCTTCGTCGCGTCGAGCTTTACCGAAATGGTGCGGGCGCTCGAGGAATGGCTGACCGCCGCAGGAAACGGGCGGGGACCGCTCGACCGGCCGTAGCCGTTCGATTCCCGATCTAGTGGACCGCGGAGTACCGCGCCCGTCTCGCTCGCGTCGGTCGCTCGGCTCCCGATTCCCCCCGCCTGTCGTGCGAGACATAATCCGCGCGCGGAGGTGTCCGTGCGTTTTCTCGCCCTGCTCTGTGCCTTCACCGCTCTGGCCGCGTCGGCCGCTTCGGCGGCCGCCGAGCCGCTCGATGTTTCGGCGAGGTCCGGAATGCGCTGGCGGCTCGTCGGGCCGTTCCGCGGCGGGCGCGCTCTTTCCGCGGCGGGAGTTCCGGGCGAACCGGACCACTTCTATTTCGGCTCCGTCGGCGGAGGCGTCTGGGAGACGAAGAACGCGGGACGCACCTGGACGCCGATCTTCGACTCCCAGCCGATCGCCTCGATCGGGGCCGTGGCGGTCGCGCCGTCGGCGCCGAAGACCCTCTACGTCGGATCGGGTGAGGCCGACATGCGTTCCGATATCTCGTACGGCAACGGCGTGTACAAATCGGTCGACGGCGGTCGTACGTGGTCGCATGCCGGCCTCTCCGACACGCGCCAGATCGGGAAGATCCTCGTCGACCCGCGTGACCCAAACCTGGTCTTCGTGGCCGCGCTCGGGCACGCCTACGGGCCGAACTCCGAACGCGGCGTGTTCCGTTCGCGGGACGGCGGCCGGACGTGGTCGAGGGTGCTGTTCCGGGACCAGCACACGGGAGCGATCGATCTGGCGTTTGCGCCCGGCGGCTCGAAGACGATCTTCGCGGCGCTGTGGCAGACGCGGCGGCCGCCCTGGAACGTGTACCCGCCGTCGAACGGTCCCGGAAGCGGGCTGTACCGGTCCGACGACGGCGGGGACACCTGGAAGCCGGTCCGCGGAAAGGGCTTTCCCTCAGAGGCCCTCGGCCGCATCGGGCTCGCCTTCGCGCCGTCCGACCGTTCGCGGCTGTATGCGGTTGTCGACGCAAAGGAGGGGGGCCTCTACGCTTCCCGCGACGGGGGCGTGACGTGGAAGCGGACGTCCGCCGACGCTCGGATCTGGGGACGCGGCTGGTATTTCGGCGGCGTTACCGTGGATCCCCGCAATGCCGAGACGGTCTACGTCTGCAACACGACCCTCTATCGCTCGAGCAACGGCGGAACCACGTTCGTCCCGTTGAAGGGAGATCCGACGGGCGACGATTTCCACGAGCTGTGGATCGACCCGTCCGACCCGCGCCGCATGATCACCGCCAGCGACCAGGGCACGGTCGTCAGCGTGGACGGAGGCGCAACCTGGAGCTCCTGGTACAACCAGCCGACCGCGCAGCTTTACCACGTAGTCACGGACGATCGGTTTCCGTACTGGCTCTACGGAGCGCAGCAGGACAGCGGCGCGGTCGCCGTTCCCTCGCGCACCGATTTCCCGAGCATCATGCAGCGCGACTGGCGCCCGATCGCGGGCGGGGGAGAGAGCGGCGCCATCGCTCCCGACCCGGCGGACCCGAACGTGCTCTACGGCGGGACGGTGGGCCGATTCGACCAGACCACGCTGCAGGAGCAGGACGTGAACCCCGTGCTCGCCTATCCCGGGGAGTACCGGAGCGAGTGGACGCTGCCGCTCACGTTCTCTCCCCGCAATCCGCGCGCCCTCTACTTCGGGAATCAGTTCGTCTTCCGGACCTCCGACGGCGGCGGGCGCTGGGAAAAGATCAGCCCCGACCTGACGCGCGAGAATCCCGGGACTCCCGCCAGCCTGGTGCCGGCCGACGCGGCGAACAGCAGCTCTCCCGGCTCGCGTCGAGGCGTCGTCTACACGATTGCGCCCTCGCCCCTCCAGGACGGACTGATCTGGTGTGGCACGGACGACGGACTCGTCTGGGTCACACGCGACGAGGGCGCGCACTGGAACGACGTCACGCCGGCCGCGCTGACTCCATGGTCGAAAATCGGGATCCTCGAAGCTTCCCATTTCGATCCTGAGACTGCGTACGCGGCGGTGGACCGCCACCGGCTGGACGACCTGCGGCCCTGGATCTACAGGACGCGTGACGGCGGCCGAAACTGGTCGCTGATCGCAGGCGGGATCCCCGACGGCAGCTTCGTCAACGTCGTGCGCGAGGACCCGGTGAAGCGCGGTCTCCTTTACGCCGGCACCGAGACGGGGGTCTTCGTCTCGTTCGACGACGGCGGGAGCTGGCAGCCGCTCCAGCTGAACCTTCCGAGCTGCTCGATCCGTGACATCGCGATCCGCCGGAATGACCTGGTGGCCGCCACCCACGGGCGCTCGTTCTGGATCCTGGACGATTTGTCGCCGCTGCAGCAGATGGACGCGGCGCCCGTCGCGGCGGAGGCCTGGCTCTTTTCGCCGCGTGAGGCGCTGCGCCTTCATCCGGCTCCGTTTCAGGGGACCCCCGAACCGAGAGACGAGCCGGCGGGCGAAAATCCCCCGATGGGAGCGACGATCGACTACCGGTTGAAGCCGCGGGCTCCCGCGCCGATTTCCGTCGACATCCTGGATGCGCGCGGGAACCTCGTGCGCCACTGGGCGAGCGACGAGCCCCGCCCCGCGGCCGATCTCTCGAAGATCACCTCGACTCCCGAGTGGGTCGCGGAGTCGGCCGTTCCGGACGCGTCACCCGGGATGCACCGGTTCGTGTGGGACCTCCGATACGCGGCGCCGCAGGACCTCGACGCCAGGCATCGCTCGCAGGGCGTGCTTGCGGCTCCGGGCCGGTACAGCGTGCGGCTGACGGCGTCGGGCCGCGCCCTGACCGTTCCGCTGACGGTCGTGCGAGACCGGCGGATCAAGGCCACGGACGCGGACCTCGAACGTCAGCTGGAGCTCGCGAGGAACATCGAGACCGAGCGGGTCGCGGTTGCGCGCGCTCTCGCGCGGGCCGAGAAGATGCGGACCGCGCTCCCCGCCGGAGCGCCGTCCTCGCCCGCCTTCGACGCTGTCGTCGGCACCGTGGATCCGGCGTTGGAGGAGGGCCAGCCCGCCACCGAGCGACCCACCACGCTCCAGAGGGCCGCAACGGCGCTTCTCCGGCTGCAGGACGCCGTCGAAAGCGCCGACGCGGCGCCGACCCCGGACGCGCTGGCGGCGTTCGAGAAACGGCGCGAAGCCGCTCGCGAGGCCCTGCGCCGGTTTGAGGAGATTGCCGAGAAGCGATAAAAAGGGGGGCAGGATCCACCCCGCTGCGCCACACCGGGTTCCATCGCGCCGCGGGTGAGAAGTGTTGAGGGGTCAGCCGCAGTTTGCTTCGATTCCCGATCTAGTTGACCAGGGAGTACCGCGGCCGTCTCGCTCCCGTTGGTCGCTCGGCTCCCGCTCTAACCCTTCTTCGGGACCTCCAGCCAGCGGATCCATTCCTTGATCAGCGCCAGGCTGTGAAGCGACAAGCGGTAGATGTGCTGACGGCCGGAGCGCTCGCGCACCAGCAACCCGGTCGTCTCGAGGACGCGGAGATGCCGGCTGACCGTCGGCCACTTGTAATGAAACCGGCCGGCGATGTCGCCCGCCGTCATCGCTCCTCCCCGGAAGCGGATGACGAGCAGGATCTGACGCCGGGTGGGGTGCGCGAGCGCCGAAAACGCGGCGGAGAGCTGCTCGAGGCGCGCCGCGGCGTCGAGCCTGGGCACGCGGTCAGTGCACCGGCTCGATCTCGAGGAAGTGCATCTCCTCCGCGAGGCCTCCCATCGGCTCCCAGATCGCCATGATCTCCGGGGTCTGGTGGGCGACCTCGGGAGCGCGGGCGTTTTTCCACTCGAAAGTCTCGATGAAGGTGACGGTTCCCGACTTTTCGACCCCTTTCCAGACGCGCGGGCGCTCGGGAGAGACGAGGCCGGCGCGATCGAGGGTGGGCCAGTGTTTTTCGAGATACCCCAGGAAGTCCTTCTCTTTTCCCTTCTTGATTCGATACGTGCAGAGCATGGCGACGGACTCTTTCGGCATCGCGTACCTCCAGCGCTTTATTTAGCAAGATGGCTAAGTAATGTCAATCCTGGATTTTGCCCTCCCCTTCCCCGCCGCCGCTTTTCAGCGAATATGATCCCCGGGATGTCCGCGCCACCTCTCGAAGCCCTGAATCTCAGGAAATCGTTCGGCGAAATCACGGCTCTCGACGGGGTTTCCCTGGAGATGCCGCCCGGCGAGATCCTCGGCCTGCTCGGACCGAACGGCGCGGGTAAGACGACCCTCGTGCGAAGCGTCGTCGGGCGGGTCACGCCCGACTCCGGAACCCTCCGGGTCTTCGGCCACCCGCCGAGCGATCCCGCGGCGACGGCGTCGCGCGGATGGGTCCCTCAGGAAATCTCGCTCTATCCGCTGCTGACTCCGTGGGAGAACCTCTGGACCTTCGGCCGCTACCAGGGGCTTTCGGGCGCGGACCTCGACCGGGCTATCGACCGCAGCCTCGAGTGGAGCGGCCTCGCGGACAGGTCAAAGGACCGCACGTCCAACCTGTCCGGCGGGATGCGCCGAAGGCTCAACATGGCGGCCGGCACGATCCATTCGCCGAAGTTGCTGCTCTTAGACGAGCCCACCGTCGGCGTCGATCCCCAGTCGCGCGAGCGCATTTACACGATGATCGCGGAGCTGAAGGCGCAGTCGGTGTCGATCGTCTACACGACCCACTACATGGAAGAGGCCGAGCGTCTCTGCGACCGGATCGCGATCATCGACCATGGCCGCATCATCGCGGCGGGAACGCGCGACGCGCTCGTCCGTTCGACGCTCGGGGTAAACCAGACGGTGCGGATCGAAGCCGAAGGGCCGATCGGCCCGACGCTCCGGGAAAAGCTCGAACGGATGGGGGCGAGGGTGGACGGACAAGGAGTTCTCCTGCTGGCGGCGGACCCCCCGCGCCAGATCCGCGATCTGCTCGAGGGGTTTCATGCGGAGAAGACGGCCATTGCCGATCTCTCTCTCAAACAGGCGAGCCTGGAGGAAGTGTTTCTGCACTTGACCGGGCGGGAGCTGCGCGAATGATTTTCGCCGTCGCGAAGAGCCGCCTGTGGAACCTGCGGCATGACCGGGCCGCGTTCGTGCTCGCGTTCATTCTGCCGATCGTCTTTTTTTCGATCTTTGCGTCGATCTTCGGGCGTGGCTCGGGCCGATCGGCGACGCCGCGGATTCGTGTGGCCGTCGTGGACGAGGACCATAGCCCGGCCTCCCGCCGGTTCGTGGCGGCCTTGAAAGCCGAGAGCGCGATGAAAGCACAGGAGGGCCCGGACGCCGGCTCCGGCAAGCCGGCTGTCTACACGGAGGCGGCGGCGGAAGCGGCGGTTCGCGCCGGAGAGATGCCGATCGCCCTGGTCATTCCGAAGGGATTTGCGCAGGGCGCGATTCGCTTCGGCCCCGCGAGCGACCGCGCGAAAATCCTGCTGCTCTCCGACCCCAGCGACCCGATCGCGCCGCAGGTGCTCGCCGGGTTGATCCAGAAAGTGGCGATGACCGCGATGCCGGACGCGTTGGCCCGCAGCGGGATCGACGCGCTGGACCGCTGGGGAGGAAACCTGACGCAGGAGCAGCGCCGGGTCCTCGAGGAGAATGTGGCGCGGCTTCCCAACGCGCCGGCCGGGAGCGCGGGGGATGGCTCCGGCGGCCTGATTGACGTGGCTCTCCGCGACGTCCTCGGGCAGAAGAAGGGCAATCCGATGGTCGCGTTCTACGCGGCAGGACTCGGAGTCATGTTCCTCCTGTTCTCGGCGGCGGGTGCCGGCGGCGCGTTGATCGAAGAAGCGGAAAGCGGCACGCTCGACCGGATCCTGTCGACACAGGTCACCATGTCCCGCCTCCTCGCCGGGAAACTCGTTTACCTCGCGGGGATCGCCGCGGCGCAGTTGACGGTGATGTTCCTCTGGGGCTCTCTCGTCTTCGGCCTTTCCATGCGAGGCCACTGGATCGGGTTTTTCATCATGACCGTGGTTACCGCGCTCGCGGCCTCGACATTCGGCCTTCTTCTGGCGGCGGTCAGCCGGTCACGGATGCAGCTCGTGGCGCTTTCGAATCTGACCGTGCTCGCGATGTCGGTCGTCGGAGGGAGCATGTTCCCGCGTTTTATGATGCCCGAATTCATGCAGAAGATCGGCCTGCTCACGTTGAACGCCTGGGCGATCGACGGCTTTCAGAAGGTCTTCTGGCGCGAAGAGCCACTGACGCATTTGTGGCCGCAGGTCCTGGTGCTCTCCGCGATCTCGGTGGTTTTTTTCGCCCTCGCCCGCCGGATCGCCCGGCGCTGGGAAGCGGTTTGAGCTATCGGGGCTGTGAGGGTGAGGGGTGAGGGCGGACCGATGATCAATTTCTTCGGCAGCCCCTTCGTCCTCCGCCCTCACCCCTGACCCCTAACCTCGAAGTTTCAACCTCAAGCCACCATCTCGACCATCCGCTGCAACACGGCGATCACGCCGGTCCACTCATTCCAGACTTCCGGAAAGACGTTCGCGTCTCTCATCGCGCGGTCCGTCGCCCGGGCGTCCCGGATGAGCTCGTTCATGGCGGCCCGGAGGTCCTGGCGAGTCTGAATGTCGCCCTGCGCGGAGCGATCGGGGAACTCGCGCGCCTGGTCGCTGAAATGGTGAATGCGACCGAAGAACTCCTGCTCGCCGGGGCTGTAGCTCGCGGAGCGTCGTTCCGCCATGCGGTGGGCGCGGTCCGCCCTGTCGTCGAGCTCGTGCGCCAGCCGGGCGAACTGCTCCCGCGCGTATCCGTAGTCACGCGCGCGAGGCGGGTAGTAAGGATGGCCATAGGCGCCCTGATCGTCGTAGGGCCCCGAAACCGTTGCCGTACAGCCGCTGCTGACGACAACCAAGGCTGCGAGACCGGAAAGCCAGTAACCGACTCGTTTCTTCATGTCCTCGTCTCCTTTGTAAATCGCGCCCGGTTCAGGATTCAGGATTCAGGGTTCAGGATTTGGGATTGTTCAGGAGCCTGAAGCGGAACGCAGCTTCTCGAGTGTCTGTGTCGCGGCCGCCCAGTCGCGGCGCAACTCGGGGAAAACGTTCGACTGCTTCAGCTGAGCGTCGGACTCGCGCCGGGCCTGATCGACCGCGTCGAGGCTCGTCTTGAGCTGCCGCGGGTCCGCCCCCTGCTCCGCCTTCTGAGACAGGGCGCGAGCCTGCTCCGCGAACCTGGCCATCGCCTGCCAGGTCGACCGCTGCCGCGCGTCGGCAGGAATCGGGCCGGAGAGTTGCCGCGCGGACTCCGCCAGACGGGCGGAGCGGTCGGCCAGATCGCGCGCCAGATCCGTAAAGCCACCGGAGCGTCCGTATCTTCCGGAATCGTCGCGACTCGAGCGTCCGCGCTCGTCTCCGG
Organism: Thermoanaerobaculia bacterium; assembly: GCA_038229875.1. Lineage (GTDB taxonomy): Bacteria > Acidobacteriota > Thermoanaerobaculia > UBA5066 > Gp7-AA6 > JALYUA01. The sequence continues at coordinate 27,051 of JBBROA010000048.1, forward strand.
CGCCGGGGGCGTCGCGGTCGCGCTCGTGCTCACGTGCGCCCCGGCCGGAGCCGTCGTCGTGTCCGTAACCGTCCCGGCCGTCTCCGCGCCGGTCGCCGGAGGAGCGGCGCTCGTCCGTCCTGAGCAGCGAGGCCATCCGTCCGATGAGGTCCGACGTGACGCCCCAGTCGGCAAGAGAGCGATCGCTCGCCCTTCGCGAACGCTCGAGCGTCGTCTGGACCGTTTCGGCGTCCTGCGCCAGAGCGCGCAGGTCGGTGTCGAGGTTGAAGGGACGGAGGCGGTACTCCGCCAGCCGCCTGTTGAACTCGGTCGCGCGGCGCGAGAAGGTGGACACCTGGCGCGTGAAGCCGCGGTCCCGGTATGCCGACTCCTGACGGTGCCTCGCGGGATCATTGGCCCGCCGCGCGCGGGCGTCGAGCTCCTGCGCCATTCCGCGGAGCTCTTCGTAGGCGCGTTCCGAAAGGGGCGAAAGGGGACTGCGAGGCTGCGCGCCGGCGTTCCGAGCCAGGGCCGCCGCGACGACGACGGCCGCGATCGCGAGTGTTCGACCCTGCGTTCTCGGGACCATTCGAGACCTCCGAGTGCTGCCTAGCAATCCGCGAACCAAGGTCCGGAGATCAGGTGTTTCAAAGGGTTACGCCACCCTGCAGGCGAGGCGATGTCTTCAACCGCGGTCGATCGTCCAACGACGGGAAAGTGTCGCGCCGGGGGCAGCGAGAACGCGCCGGTGGAAGTTGAGAGCGGTCTCTGTTTCCAGAAGCGAACGCTGGGGGCCGGGAGACGGTCAACGTCGATCCCCGGCTGAGCCGGCACTTTAAATTTACGACTTGCTACAAGCTGCTCACCCGATCGCGGCCACCGGACGAGGCGGTGAAAACGGGCACCCCGCGTCGGCGGGGCGCCCCGAGAAAACGCGGCGATCAGGCCTTCTTCGTGCCGGTGGAGGACTGAAGAGTTGCCTTTTTTTGTTCCATGCGGGTGCCGAGGTCCTCGAGCTTTTCGGACGAGAGGTTCTTTTTCGCATCGGGAAAAAGATCGCCTTCCTCCTCCTTCACGTGGTGCTCGATGTTTTCCTGGAGCACCGTCATCTTCGCGTCGAACTGCTCGTCCTGCGGCTTCATCTTCGACAGCTCGGCGAAAAGCATCTTGACGACGTGATGCTCTTCGTCGGCTTCGCGCACCTCGTCCTTGATTTCCTCGTCGCGGATCTTCTTGACCGCGGGATAAAAGATCGATTCCTCGATGTCCATGTGGACGGTCAAGGCCGCGCGGATCTCCTCGAAAAGACCCTGCTTCTTGGCGTGCGCGTTATCGCCCGCCTTCTCGTATTCCTTGAAAAGTTGTTCGACCTCACGGTGGTCCTTTTTCAGAAGCGCAATCGGGTCCATGGAGATCTCCTCTTTCTTTAGTGTTTATCGAATAGACCGCGGTGAGCGGCGTGAAAAAGAGAGCAAAGCTCATGCCTACCGTCGCCTCCGCTCACTGCGGGAGCTGCCTTCGCCGTGCGCGGCGAAGGCACCGGCGGACGGCTCGCCTGTCGGCTCGACCGTTCGCCTGCTCCCTCCGTTCGCTTCGGCTCCCGCCCCGAGAGGCTCCTCCCTCCCTCTGGTCGGGAGACTCCTCTCGGGGCGAGCGTATTCGCCACGGTGGCGAGAACGCGCCACCTCGCCTAGCAGCGGCTTCGTTGCGCTCGGGTCTTACC
>JBBROA010000049.1:0-28423 GCA_038229875.1 Thermoanaerobaculia bacterium
CGCAGGCGCGGGTATCAGTTCATCGCCGGGGTCGACGAGGCTGGCCGCGGCTCTCTGGCCGGGCCGGTCGTGGCCGCCGCGGTCATCCTTCCGGCTTCCTGCGTCCTGCCGGCCCTCGACGACTCCAAGAAGCTGGACGCGCCCACCCGCGAGCGCCTGGATCTCGAGGTCCGGCGCCGCGCGATCGCGGTCGGCGTCGGAGTCATCGAGGCGCGCGAGATCGACATTCGCAACATCCTTCGAGCCAGCCTCGCGGCGATGCGCTCGGCGGTGCTCGCGCTCGTTCCGGAGGCCGAGGTCCTGTTGTGCGACGCAGTCTCGGTGCCGGGGATCCGCCGTCCGCAGCTGCCGGTCGTGCACGGCGACGCGCTGTGTTCCTCGATCGCCGCGGCGTCCGTCGTCGCGAAGGTGTATCGGGACCGACTTTTAGACGAGCTCTCGCGCGACTACCCGGTCTACGGATTCGAGAACCACAAGGGCTACGGCACGCCCGAGCACTGGCAGGCGCTGCGCCGGTACGGACCGTGTCCGGAGCACCGCCTGAGCTATCGCGGGGTCGTTCTCGACCGTTCCTGGATCGACGAGGATCTCGACGCGGGGGTCGCGCGCAGCTCCGGCCCGCCGCGCGGCCGCGTCTCGCGCGCCGTGATCCGATAATCCGGGCTAAACTTTAGGAAATGGCCACAAGCCGGGATCAGCTTCTCCAGTCGGCGGAGAAGTATGTCGGGAAGGGGAAGCTCGAGCAGGCGTTGAAGGAATACCTCCGGGTGTTGGATGACAACCCGAAGGACATCGCCACGCTGAATCGGGTGGGCGACCTCTACGTCCGGATGAACCGGGCGGCGGAGTCGATCCCTTTTTTCACTCGGATTGCTGACTTCTATTCGCGCGACGGCTTCTTTTTGAAGGCCATCGCGATCTACAAGAAAATCAACAAGATCGACCCCGCCCGCCTCGAGGTCTACGACCGGCTCGCGGACCTGTACCACAAGCAGGGGCTCACCCAGGACGCCCGCAGCCAGTACCAGGTCCTCGCCGACCATTACCTCAAGAACGGGAAGACCGACGAAGCTGTCGCCGCGTTCAAGAAGATGGCGTCGGTCGACCCGAACGACCTCCGGATCCAGGTCAAGCTGGCGGACCTCTACCGTTCCACGAACCAGGTGGACCAGGCGGTGATGCAGTACGGACTGATCGGTTCGATGCTGCTGCGCCGTGGGGCCCACGACGAAGCGGCCGCCGTCTTCCAGAAGGCGCTCGAGCTGTCTCCCTCCGATGCCGGGATCCAGAAGAACCTCGTCCGGTCTCTTCTCGCGCAGAAGAATCCTTCCGCGGCCATCGCAATTCTGAAGGCGGCTCCCCGCACCGCGGACAGCCTCTCGCTTCTCGCCGAGGCGCAGCTCGAGATGGGGCAGCGTGGAGACGCGGCGAAGACGGCGGAACAGGCGATCGCGCTCGACGCGCGGCACGAGGCGGGACGCATGCTTCTCTCCCGCGTGCGAATCGCGGAGAGCTCGTACGACTCGGCCCTCGCGGCGGTCATTCCCTTGGTCGAGGCCGCCGTCGATTCGCGCGACTTTCCGCGCGCCGCCGCGGCGCTCGCCCCGATCTACACCGCCGAGCCCACCCACAAGGGAACTCTCGAGAAGTTCGCCGCACTGAGGGAAGCCGAAGGCAACCTGGCGGACGCCGGAAAGCTTCGGCTCGCCCTGGCTCAGGAGGAGGAGCGGCGCGGAGAGACCGCCGCGGCCACGGACAACTATCGCCGCGTCCTCGCCGCGATCCCGGACCAGGAGGACGCGCTCGCGCGGCTGCGGGAGCTCGCGCCATCCGAGACTTTCGCCACGCGCGACTCGCAGGAGCTCATCGTCGACATCGACGAGAGTTCGCTGCCCGAAATCGAGATCCTGCCCGACCCGGACGTCCCCCAGACGGCGGCCGGTCCCGCTCCCGCTCCCGCCCCCACTCCCGCCTCCGTCGTCCCGGAGCTCGCGCCGGTGCGCTCGCAGGAGGACCAGGAGATCGAGACACTCGTCGTGGAAGCCGAGGTCTTCGCGAAATACGGCCTGACTGACAAGGCGGTCGAACGGCTTCGGGTCCTCGTGCGGAGACGGCCGGATCTCCTTCCCGCGCGGGAGCGGCTCGTCGCGCTGATGCAGGAGTCTTCGAACCCGGCGCTGTCCCAGGAGGCGGAGGGTCTCGCCGCGGTGTACCGGGATCTCGGCCGGGCGCCCGACGCCGAGGCTCTGCTCGGCCGGCTCGGGTTGGTCGCCGCGTCCGTCGATGAATCCGCCGTCCGCTCCGCCACGACGGCCTCGATCGAGGTGCCGTTTGACGAATTCAACCTGACTCCGTCACCCGTCGAAGCGGCACCGGACTTCGTCGACGATTTCGGCTCCGAAACCATTCGATTCTCCGCCACCGACCTCGGCATCGAAGTCCCGCCTGCGGCCGAACCCTCCCCGGCGGCCTCGCGGCGGATCGCGCCCCTCGAGTCGGTGCCGCCCGTGGACTCGGACTTCGTGTCCTACGAGGAGCTCGGGTCGCTTCTCGGCGACGAGATGCACAAGGCGGGTGAGACCCCCGCGGCGGCGCCGGCCCCCCCGCCCGCGTCAGTGGAAGACCACAACCTGTTCGCCGACGAACAGCAGTTCTTCAATCTCGCGGAGGAGCTCGAGAAGGAGCTCGCGGAGGACGCTCCTGCGTCGTCCGCGCCCGCGATGGCCGGCTCGGAAGGCGAGGCCTCGCTCGAGGAGATCTTTCGCGAGTTCAAGAAGGGCGTCGAGCAGCAGCTCTCCGCCGAGGACTACGAGACGCATTTCAACCTGGGCATCGCGTACAAGGAGATGGGTCTCGTCGACGAAGCCATCGGGGAGTTTCAGCTGGCGAGCAAGGACCCGGCGAGGGCGGTGGAATGCTGCAGCATGCTCGGGCTCTGCTTCCTGGAGAAGGGGATGCCGCAGCTCGCCGTGAAGTGGTACCGAAAGGGGCTCGAGGCGGGCGACATCGAAGAGATGGAAACGGTCGGCCTTCTCTACGATCTCGGATGCGTGTACCAGGACACCGGGGAAACGGATCTCGCCTACCGGACGTTTCTGGAAGTTTACGGGCTCAACACGAATTACCGCGACGTCGTGCATCGCGTCAGAGAGCTCGAAGCGGTCAAAGGGACGTGAGCCCGGCCCGGGCGGTCGCCGCCGGCTCTTGATTCCCGACGTGCCGCTGGCGGAGCCCGGCGCGGTCCCCCTCCTCCGCGCGATCGACCTCCGCGTCGAGGTTCCGGTAGATGGGGTTCTGCGTCCGGCCGTCGACGGGGTCTCGCTCGACATCGAGCGCGGCGAATGCCTCGCGGTCGTCGGCGAGAGCGGATCCGGCAAGACGATGCTGGGCCGCGCCCTGCTCGACCTCCTTCCGGAGGGCGCCCGCCGCTCCGGGTCGGTCCGCTTCGACGGGCAGGATCTCGGAGCGATGACGGAGAAGCGCTGGTCCGGCATTCGGGGCCGCCGCATCGCCCTCGTCTTCCAGGAGCCGGGCGCTGCGCTCGATCCGGTGCGAACGATCGGCGCACAGATCGACGAGGCGCTCCGCGGCGACGGTCCGGGCGGGTCTTCCGGCCGCCGCCGGCGCGCCGCGAAGCTGCTCGAGGAAGTGGCGTTCCCGGATCCTGAACGCGGACTCTCGGAATTCGCGCACCGTCTCTCGGGCGGGCAGAGGCAACGCGCATTCCTCGCGATCGCGCTCGCGGGCGATCCGTCCCTTCTGATTGCTGACGAGCCCACCGCTTCACTCGACGCGACCGTAGCCGCGGAGGTGCTCGATCTGCTCGACCGGCTGCGGCGGCAGAGAGGGCTCGCGTTGCTGCTGATCACTCACGACCTTGCGTCGGCCGCCCTGCGCGCGGACCGGGTCCTCGTTCTGTACGCGGGAAAGGTCGCCGAGGAAGGCGCCGCGCGGACCGTGCTGTCGATGCCGCGCCACCCTTACACCCGCGCTCTCCTCGCCTGCGTCCCTCGGCTGTCGGACGCGGCGCTGCCTCGCCGGCGCCTTCCGGCGATTCCCGGTTCGGTACCGGACCTCGCCTTCCGGCCGCGCGGGGTCTGCGCGTTCGTGTCGCGGTGTCCGGACCGATTCGCTCCCTGCGACCGCGGGGAACCGCTCCTTTACCCGACGGGGTCGTCGCTCGCTCGGTGCTTCCTGTTCGACCCGGCATCGAACTCCGCGGGACCGACGTTTCGCGGACCGGGACCCGCCGCGTGAGCGCCGCTCCGGTCCCGGCCGAGGCTTCAGGCGCGCTTCTCGACGCGCGCGATCTGCGGAAGACCTACCGCGCGCGCGGGACCGGGAAGCCTGTCGCGGCGGTCGACGGCGTTTCGTTTTCGGTCCGCTCCGGTGAGACCGTGGCTCTCGTCGGAGAGTCGGGCAGCGGCAAGACCACGATCGGGCGTCTCGTCGCCCGCCTCGAGGCCGCGGACTCCGGAACCGTGCGGTTCGACGGCGAGGACTGGCTCGCGCTCGCGGGGGAGGAGCTGCGCCGCAAGCGCCGCGACGTCCAGGTCGTCTTTCAGGATCCGCAGACCTCTTTGAATCCCCGGATGCGCGTCGGAGACCAGGTGGCCGAACCGCTGCGTGTCCAGCGCCTGGTCCGCCGCCGCGACGTGGCCGCGCGCGTCACCGCACTCTTCCAGGAGGTCGGACTCGAAGCGGCCGCCTCATCCCGGTTTCCGTCGGAGTTCTCGGGCGGGCAGCGTCAACGGATTGCGATCGCGCGCGCTCTTGCCACCCGGCCGCGCCTGCTCGTCTGCGACGAGCCTGTGTCCGCCTTGGACGCGTCGATCGCGGCGCAGATCGTCAACCTTCTCGTCGACCTGCAGCGAAGCCTCGGCCTCGCGTACATCTTCATTTCGCACGACCTTCCCGTCGTGTCCCGGATCGCGGATCGCGTGGCGGTTCTTTATCTCGGGAAAATCGTGGAAGAGGGTCCGGCCGCCGCGGTCATCGCCCGGCCGCAACACCCGTACACTGCCGCGCTGCTGTCTTCCGTTCCCGGCGAGACGCTCGGGGCTCCCGCGGCGAGGATCGCGCTCGCCGGAGAGACGGCCGCGGAGGGGAGGGAGACCCCGGGCTGCCGATTCGAGCCGCGGTGCCCGATTGCGAGGCCCAGGTGCCGCGAGGAGACCCCGCCGCTCGCGGAAGTCCTCCCCGGGGTCCGGGCGGCCTGCTTTTACCCGGGGGAGCTCCCCGGCCCGTCCTTCTGAGATCGCGTCCTCGGCCACGGTCCTGCCTGTGGTTTATGATGGCCCCCCGGTTCCCCCAGGTGATTCCCAGGCTGTGACAAGGCGTCGCTGCGCGCGAAACATTCGGACCCCTAACTGCGTAGAAGGGGTGACGAAGGAGTAACGGAATGAAGAGGTTCCCCAGGTCCTGGACGGCTTGCGCCGTCGCTGTTTTGCTCGGCCCGATCTGCGCCTTTCCGGCGTTCGGTCAGGATCACACGGTCCTTTCGGCGCGCCCCGGCGAACGCCATTCGGTGGCTCTCCCTGCCCCGACCGCGCAGGGGATCCCCCTCTCGCTGTCATCGGCAGTGGCCCTCGCGGTCTCGAACAACGAAGACCTGAACGTCTCGCTCAACGCGGCGCAATCCTTCGAGTACTCGATCCTGCAGAACCAGGGGGTCTTCGACCCGCTGTTGAGCGCCAGCGTCAATCGGTCGCATGCCGAGCTTCCCGCGGCGTCGACGCTCACCTCCGGCGTCTTCGATGACACGACCTTCTCCGGGAACGTGAGTCAGCTCACGCCTCTTGGCGGAGTCTTCCAACTCGGATTCAACGGCACCCGCGAGACGACGAACAACCAGTTCGCGCAGGTGAACCCCTCCTACGCCGGCGGACTGATTCTGTCTATGAACCAGCCCCTCCTCCGCGGATTCGGCCTGAACCAGACGCGGTGGTTGATCCGGATCGCCAAATACACACGCGACTCCGCGTACCAGGACCTGCTCCGCAACGTACAGGCGACGGTGAACTCCGTCGAGCAGGCGTACTGGGACCTCGTTTACTCCCTTCAGAACCTCGAGGTGAAGCGGGAATCGCTTCGAATCGCGCGGGACCTGAACCGCATCACCCGGATCAAGATCGACGTCGGCTCCCTCGCCCCGATCGACATCACGCAAACCGAGGTCGGCATCGCGACCGCCGAGCAGGACATCATCACGGCGGAAGGGTTGATCGGAGACGCGCAGGACCGCCTCAAGAGGCAGCTGAATTTCGTCGGCCCGAACCAGGTCACCATTCCGATCGTTCCGACCGATCAGCTCTCGACCGAAGACGTGTCGATCCAGGTCGAGGAGGGCACCGCTCTGGCGCTGAAGCGGCGTCCGGAGATCCTCTCGACCGGCTATCTGCTCGCCTCCGACGAGGTCCGCCTCGACTACTACACCCACCAGACCCTGCCCGGGTTGAACCTGGTCGGAAGCTACGGCTCCCGCGGTCTCGCCGGCATGGCGGTCGATCCCGTGACGGGCGCGGTCACTGACACCAACTTCTCACAGACCTACCAGGACGTTTTCAACCGCCGGAACAAGAACTGGTCGATCGGATTGAACTTCTCGTATCCGATCTTGAACCGCAGCGCCCGGGGCGCGCGAGGTGTCGCCAGGTACACCTATGAGTCCGACAGGGCGCGCTACGCGACGATCGTTCAGAACGTTGTCGTCGAGGTTCGCGGCGCCGCGCGCTCGATCGACACCGCGCGACGCTCGATCCTCGCCGCGAGAAAAGGCCGTGAGCTCGCCGAGCGCAACCTGGACGCCGAGAAGAAGAAATTCGACAACGGGATGAGCACCACGTTCCAGGTCAACCAGATCCAGCGCGATCTGTCGGCCGCCCGGACCAACGAGCAGCAGGCGCTCGCGATCTATCGCAAGGCGCTCTCGCAGTACCACTACGCGATCGCGGACAACCTGGACTGGAAGGGCATCGCCGTCGAGGGCCTGCCCGACTCGCCGCCGCCGCCCGCGGCGGACGTGAGGCCCGGCAGCCGGTGAGCAATTCGCCCGCAGCGGGACCGGGCGCGACGCCTGCGACCCCGGTCTCCGCGTTCCAGCGGATCGTCGGGACGTTCTTCTCGCCAGTTCGGACCTTTCAGTCGATCGCGGCGCGGCCGGGATACATCCTGCCGCTCGCGCTCTGGATCGCCGCCTCTCTCTTAGTCAGCGCCTTCATGCTGCCGCGGATGGACTATGAGGGGATGACCCGTTCCCGGCTCGAGAAGAGCGGGCAGACGCTTTCCGAAGACCGCATCCAGGCGCAGGTCGCGATGCAGAAGCGGATCGCCCCCAAGATCACGCTCGCGATCGGGGCGCTCGCTCCCATCCTGATCACGCTTCTGGTCACCCTCGTCTACTGGGCGGCGTTCAAGGCGTTCGGGTGGGACTTCACCTTTCTTGAGGGAGTGGGGGTCACGGCACATGCGTTTCTCCCGGGAGTGCTGGGGGCGCTCATCCTGCTCCCGGTCCTCGCGTCGAAGGACCTGATCGACCCGCAGAACATGAGCGATCTGCTGCGGTCGAACCTGGGTTTCTTGATCGAGCGGAAGTCCGCTCCGGCCGTGCACTCGTTGCTCGGCTCGCTCGACCTCTTTGCGATCTGGTCCATGATTCTCCTGACGATCGGCTACGCCTCGGCGGCGCGGGTGTCCCGGAAGGCGGCCGGCGGAGTGGTCGTGGCCCTCTGGGCGCTGTACGTCCTCGGCAAGGCGGGCCTCGCCGCCCTGTTCTCGTGAGCCCGATTGGCACAACCCTGCGGCCCTGAATTCGTATGATCGCGAAGAAGGACACGACATCGCCATGCTGATCGACATCCGGGACATCACGAAGGTCTACCAGATGGGACAGGAGCAGGTGCACGCCCTGTCCGGCGTCACCGTCGGTGTCGAACGGGGGGAGTACGTCGCCATCATGGGACCCTCCGGCTCGGGCAAGTCCACCCTGATGAACTTGATCGGATGCCTCGACACACCCACGTCGGGATCCTACGTTTTGAACGGCCGCGAGGTCGCGCAGATGACCGACGACGAGCTCGCGGCGATCCGGAACCAGGAGATCGGCTTCGTGTTCCAGACTTTCAACCTGCTGCCCCGCACGAGCGCGCTCCAGCAGGTGGAGCTCCCTCTCGTGTACTCCGGGCTGCCGCGCAAGGAACGCCGGGAGCGGGCGCTCAAGTCGCTCGAGTCCGTCGGTCTCGCCGACCGGATGACCCACCAGCCGAACGAACTGTCGGGAGGTCAGCGGCAGCGGGTCGCGGTGGCGCGAGCGCTGATCAACAACCCGTCGATCCTCCTCGCCGACGAGCCGACCGGAAACCTCGACTCGCAAACCGGCAACGAGATCATGGCTCTCTTCGAGGATCTCAACCGGCGCGGCAACACGATCGTCCTCGTCACGCACGAGGAAGACATCGCCGCGCACGCTCGGCGCATCGTCCGCCTGCGCGACGGCAAAGTCCGGGAAGACACGCCGAACGACCCGGCCGTCGCGATCAATACCTGAGCGCGCCGGCTTTCGAGCCGTAGGCGTTCGCTCGTGCGTTTATTCCACGGCCTCCCTATTTCGGCGCGAGCTCCAACGTCTTCTCGCCGGGGTCCTTCCCCATAGTGAAATAGCGGCCCGCCTTCCAGAGCGGCAGGAAGTTCCGGTAGCCGGAGGAGAAGGGATTTCCCGACTGTCCGGTCGTATGCACATACTGAGACGCCGGGAGATCGGCCAGGTCGATGATCTCCCGGAAGCTCGGCCCGTCCGTCATCCGAAAGCTCCCGTCCCGCCGATATGCGCCGACGTTCACTGTCGAGGCGTCCCCGCCCTGTCCGGTCTCGAGGCTGAAGAGCTTCGACAGCACGGGTACTCCGTCGAAGGCGGCATGCGGGAATCGGGCGCGATGGAGCCGTTCCCACGACCATTTCCGCGGATCGGTCCCGAGGCGCGTGCGAAGCAGCGTCACCGCGCGCGCGAGCGTGGCGCTCTTGAACTCCGCGCACGTTTCGCGCCGGGGAGTGCGCACGTCGTCACACCAGGAAGATCCCGAGGCGAGCGCCTGGATGAGAAATCGCGATCGGACGCCCGGGGCGGCGGGCTCCCCGAGCTCGTCCTCCGGCATCGCCGAGAGCGCGGCGTACCACGCGGCATAGATCGCCGCCGGAACGGAGTCGGGGGAGAAATCTCCTTTCCACCCGCGGAGCCGCGCGAGGGCGGCGCCGCTCGGTTTGTCCGCCGGAACTGTGTCGAGGAGAAGGGGAAGCACCTCGCGCGCCTGGTAAGAGACGCGATCGATCTGAATCGCGCGCATGTCTTCCCGCGTCAGTCTGGGACTCGCGAGGATCCGATCTTCGATCCGTCGGGCGCGATAGGGCTCCGGCCAGTCGCGCGCGAGCGGCCATGGGTACGCATCCGAGACGACGCGGTTGTTTGCGGTCACGATGTAGCCGCGCGGCGGATCGAGGACGCGCGGCAGCCGGTCGAACGGGATGAAGCCGGTCCAGTCGTCATCTCCGTCTCCGGGCGTCGGCAGGAGACCGTCGGCTCGGGGGCGGATCGGGATCGCGCCGGACGCCGTGTAACCGATGTGGCCGTCGACGTCCGCGTACACGAAGTTCTGACCGGGAGCGTGCAGAAGGGCGACCCCGGCGAGAAAGCTCTTCCAGTCCTTCGCCGCGTCGATCGTCAGGAACGCCTCTCCGGTCGTGTCGTCGGGGTCGAGCCCCGTCCAGCGCAGCGCCACCGGCGCGCGCAGCCGCTCCGCTCCGGAGATCACGTCGGTGACGATCGGGCCGTGGACGGACGTGCGGACAGGCAGTTGGACGTCGGCTCCCCCCCGGACGCGAAGGACCTCTATCCGCGTCTCGAACGCGAGTGATTGACCCTTCCAGAGATACCGCGCCGGGTCTTTCGGATCGATGCGCTCGACGTACAGGTCCTGGACGTCCGGTTCGAGGTTCGTGAGACCCCAGGCGATCCGATCGTTGTGCCCGATCACGATGCCGGGCAGGCCGGGTAGGGTTGCGCCTTCTACGGCGAGGCCCGGAACTTCGAGACGGGCGAGATACCAGATCGAGGGAGCGCGCAGGCCGAGATGCGGATCGTTGGCGAGGAGGGGCTTCCCGGACCGGGTGCGCGAGCCGGCGACCACCCAGTTGTTGCTGCCCACAGCTTCTCCGCCGAAGCCGAGGTTCGCAGACAGAGCGAACGCGTCCTCGAGGGCCTGCCACGCCGCCCGGGATCCGGCGCGCCGCGCGCGCGAACGCGGACGGGCCGGAGAGGCGGCGGCGGGCGCGGCGGACGGCTGCCATTCCTCGTCGCGCAGGATCGTGGGAACGGCGGGCGCCGGAGCCAGAAGCTGATCGGCGCGATCCGGGCCGACGCGCGCGATCAGCCGCGCGCGCCTCAGTTCCGCCGTGGCATTCCCGGCGAGGTCCCAGGCCATGAGCTTCGACCAGACGAGGCAGTCCGCATCGTCGAAAGGCGCGACGGAAATCCGGAGCAGCGTCGTCTCGATCGGCCGCGCCATGCTCGAAGCGAGGTACGCGTTCACCCCCGACCGGTAGGTGGAAAGCTGCCGGCGGGCGACCGGAGAGAGAGCGCGGAGCGCGGCCTCCGCGGCTCTCCGGAAGCCGATCGTTCGGAGGAAGCGATCGGTCGGAAGAAGTTTCGCTCCGAGCGCCTCGGCGAGCCGGCCGGAACCGACCCGCCGCTGCAGCTCCATCTGCCAGAGCCGGTCCCTCGCATGGGCCCATCCCAGGCCGAAGAGCGCGTCTTCGAAGGAGTCCGCCCGGACCGTGGGGACGCCTCGCGGATCGGTCGCGATGCGAATCGGCGCCGATAGCCCGGCCACGCGGAACCGGCCGCTTCGGGCGGGAAAGGTCGACAGAACGAGAGCGGTCAGACCCGCGACCGCCAGGAGCCCGAGTAGGGCGGCGGCGGCGAGGACCTTGCGTGCGGGCCCGCCCGTTCCGGTTCGGCGCACTCCTATTTCGGGGGAGCCGAAGAGGCGAGCGGTTTGATGATCGAGGTCAGCACGTCGGGCTGGCTCGCGTCGCGCTCGAGCCGCGGGTAGCGTTCGCCGCCCGAGTATTCCAGGCGGAACGTGCGATAGAAGTCGCCGTTCTCCACGAGCAATTCGACGGGTTGCGAGCGCGATCCACGGATCGCTTCGCGCAGCGTCTCGCGGCTCCACCGGCGGCCGTTGACCGCGATAAGCCGCATCCCGGGCCCGATCCCGGCCCGAGCGGCGGGCGAGTCGGGCACCACATCGGGAATCTCTCCGTCCTCCGCGACGGCGAACCCGATGGAGTGCCGGACATCGGTCACCTTTGCGGACTCTTCGCGGGCTCGCTGCATTTCCGACGGGGTGTCGGCCCACGCGATCCTCCAACCGCTCGCCAGGATCCCGTTCACGGGCGCCTCGGGCGACGTGGACTGGAGGCGGTCGTTCCAGAAACGCTTCCAGTCGTGAGGAGCGATCTGGTTCAACGCGGCGAAGACGTCGTCGGCGGTGTACGGGACGACTGAGGGCGTGCCGCTCTTACTTCCGTAGAAGAGACGGCAGAAATCGTCCAGGCTCTTCTTGCCGCGCGTCTCCCGCCGGATCAGCGTATCCGCCTCGAGCCAGAGAAGATTGCTCTCCGGGTAGAAGTCCACCCCGCGGCGCCAGGACGCCCAGTCCGGCCGCGCGCCGTACAGGATCTGGGCCGCGATGGCGGTGTCCGCGAGCGGCCGCCATGCCCGTCCCTTGGTCGCTCCCATGTCGGCGGCGGTGATCGCCAGGCTCTGGCGGTACTGCTCGTTCGTGAGGTTGCCCGTGCGCGCGGAGAGGACCTCCCCCAGGTACTGCGTGAGCCCTTCGTACACCCAGAGGAGCTCGCCGCGCATCGGCTCGTCGAAGTGTCCCGGCATGAGGCCCGCCGGGCGCCGGTACTTCCCGTTCCAGGAGTGGACCATCTCGTGCGGCAGGAGGTCTGCGAGGTTCGCCTTTCGCTTGTCCTCGTCGATGAGCGATCGCTCGGCGACGCGGTCATCGCTCGACTCGTGGTGCTCGAGGCCGAAGTGCGTGACCGCATCCGACAGCGTCAGCAGGAAGTCGTAATGGCGATAGTGCCGGGCGCCGAACAGGGCTCCCGTCTCGGCGACGAGGTTCTTGAGAGAGCGGAGAATGTCCGCGTTCATCTCGAGAGCGGCGGCGCTGTCGGCGGCCATGTCGATCCGATGAACGGGGGTGATGTCGGACAGCGTGACCGTGCGGAAGAAACGTCCGGCGAGGACGGGAGAGTCGACGAGCGTGGTCAGGGACACCGGCGAGAATCGAACCGTATCGCCGACCGCGGTGCCTCCGTTTTCTTCGGCAAGCGCGGCTCCGTGCGACCACCCGGCCGGGAGCTTCAGCGTGGCGGCATAGAGGAGCGCGTCCGCGTCGGCGCCCTTAGGGTAGACGAGGAACTGGTTCCAGTTCACTATGGCCAGCGTCGAGGTGGCTGAGGCCCCCGAAGAGAACTGGCCTGCCGAGGCCGGCGAAAGAAGGTCGAGCGAGACCTCGATTTCCGACGCGCCCCCCGGGACCTCGCAGACGAACGCGTACATCTCGACCGGGTCGCGCGTCCATGCAATTGCCCGGCCCCCGGCTGTGATCCGGAGACCGGCGACATCCGCGATCGGACCCGTGGGGCCGTGCTCCCCCGGGAGCCACTTCGGATAGAGGAGCGTCAGCGGACCGGGAGTCGCAGGAATCCAGAGCCGGGCGTGAAACAGCTTACGGGGAGCCTCGCTGGCGTCCACCTCCAGGCGGATGGGGCCGGCGGCCCGAAGCGCCCCGGCAGCGGAGAAGGCCAGGAAGGCGGCAGCGGCAGATCGAAGCGAGCATCGAAGCGAGATCGCCATCCGCGGTCCTCCTGAGAGTCGGTGGGACGAAGATATACCGTCGCTCCCGCACGGCGGCGCAAGCGCGCCACCTCCCTCTCCCCGCGCCCGGGGAAAGGGGAGGGGTCAAGGGCCGCAGGTCGTTGAAGAGACTTGCCGGGGAGGATCAGGTCGGAAGACGCGTTGCCTACGCCTCCTTTTCGTTTCCCGCCTGCAGCTCCTCCTTCAGGTCCATCAATTCCGCGCCGAGCTCTTTCAGGCGTTCATCTCCGAAGAGCTTCTGCGCGCGGAGATCTGATCCACGATCTCCTTGCGTTCGTTCGATCGCTCAGCCGCCGCCTCGAACTTCTTGCGATCGCATCCGGACGTGGCCTGCTCCCGCTCTTCTTCCCTTCCGGCGGCGACGGTGACCATTCGCGACAGGAATCTCTCGCTTTTCTCGCTCCCTGCGCGCGGCTGGCGGTCTTCGGTTTCGCGGGCCAACGTTTTCGACTTCGCTCCCGACGACGAGCTCCGCCGCGAACCTCCGCAGGTCTACCTGTTCCATCGTCTCCTCCTGTTTCCCGTCTCCCGGGCCGCAAGAAACATTCCGGCGCGCCGCCTCGCGTTGTACTCTCGCGCCGGGGGACAGCCTGAAGAACGTTCTCTACCTCCACGGTTTCGCGTCGTCGCCCGCGGGGCGGAAGATCGAGCTGCTGCGGGGTCTTCTCGAGCCGCGCGGCTTGAGAGTCATCGCGCCGGACCTGAACATTCCCTCGTTCCAGAAGCTCGAGTTCAAGGCGATGGCGCGCGTTGCGTTCTGGGAAGCCAAGAAGCACATGCCGGCCGTGGTGGTCGGAAGCTCGCTCGGAGCCGTCGTGGCCCTGGAGCTCGCCCGTACCGCGCCGATTCCGGCCGCCGTCTTGATTGCGCCCGCGCTCGGGTTCGGCCAGCGCTGGACGGAGAAGCTTCCCGAGGGCGAACTCGTCCCGATGTTCCACTTCGGCGAGTCGCGTGTGGTCCCGATTCACCGCCGGTTCTTCGAGCAGATCGAGAGGGTAGACGTCGAGACGGATCCCCCCCGCATCCCGACCGTCGTCGTGATGGGAACCGCCGACGAGAGCGTGCCCTACGCCGGCGTGGCCGCGGTCTGGAAGCGATGGGAATCCTCGGGCCATCTCCCGGCCGGGTCACGACTGGTCGCAATCGCCGGCGGAGACCACGGCCTGGTGGCGCACGTCGGGAGAATCGCCGAGGAGATCGCGAGCGCAGCCGGGGTGCCGGCCACGGCGCGGTAGGCGAAGGGCGAGACTCCCTCCCGGTGGTCGCTCGGCTCCCGTCCTGATCCCTAACCCTGGCCCCTCACGCCCCATCACCGACTCCCATAAGATCCGTCGCTCACCATGGCGCTCGGCGGCCTCGGACTCTTCTTTCTGGAAGGAGCGGCGGGAACCGCGCTCCTTCTGCTCTGCTTTCCGGTCAAGACCCTCGGAAAGGGGTTCTTCTCGCTCCATGCGGCGATCGCCTTCGCTTTCGTGGGTCTCGCGGCCCTTGTGCGGCCGGCCGGCCTGCCCGTCGCCGTCACGGCGGTCTCCGCCGCCTGTCTCGCCGCGTACGCGCTCGCGGCGCACGCCGGCAGGGCCGCGCTCGGTCTGCCGCTTCTGGCCATCGGAGGCGGATCGGCGGCCTGGGCGCTCGGGCGCGTGGCCTCCGTCGCGCCACGCGGCGCGGGAGACGCGTGGGTCCTTGCCGGGGCGGCGCTCGGCGGCCTGTTCTTCGGGGCGGTCCTGCTCGTGATGAATCTGGGACACTGGTATCTCGTCTCCCGGTCGCTTCCATTCCGGCTGCTGGCACGAGGGGCTCTCCTCTTCGCGATCCTCGCCGGCGCTCGGACGCTCCTCCTCGGTGCGGCGATTCTTCTCGACCGCGGAGAAGGCCTGTCCGCGCTGCTGTCACTCGAGCGGGACGCCCTCTTCTTTCTCTTTCGGGTGATGTGGGGGATCGTCGGGCCGCTCGCGCTCTCGTGGTTCATCTGGAAAACGGCCGACATGAAGTCGAACCAGGCCGCGACCGGCCTTCTCTACGTCGCGCTCGTCTTCGTGCTGATCGGGGAACTTCTGTCCTCCTACCTGACGGTTGCGACCGGGTTCCCCGCGTGACGCCGGAATGAGATGCCATTGACATTGACCACCTCGACCGATTCGCCCGGAGGCGCTCCTCGAATGCGCGTCCGACGCTACTGCGGCGACTGTCTCACCCACCGGGAGTTCACCGGAACGGAAGCGGGGGAGTTCGCCTGCGGGAAATGCCAGAAGCCCTACGCCGTGGACTTCGACGGAGTCGCGGGAGCGGAGGGCGTCGAAAGGTGCGCCTTCTGCGGCAAGCGGGCGTTTTTCCTCCAGAAGGATTTCGACCAGCGGCTCGGCTGCCTCTTCATGGGGATCTCGCTGGCCGTTGCTCTGGCCGTCGGAGCGCGTTTCGGCTGGATCTGGTTCACCCCCGTTCTGCTCGCGACGGTGGTCGTCGATTGGATCGTGGCGGCGCGCATCCGTCCGGTTACGATCTGCTACCGATGCGACGCCGAGTACCGCGACATCCCGCCGAATCCGCGCCACCGCGGGTACGATCCCCACGTCGCGGAGCGGGACGCCGAGACGAAGACGCTGCGCCGGATGCGCTGACGATCTTCGACATCTCGCGCCCTTTGAACGAGCGCACGCCGGCGTGGCCGGGCGACGTCCCCTTCTCCTGGCGGACGACCGCGAGTCTCGCCGAGGGCTCTCACTACGAATCCAGCTCGTTCACGATGAGCTCGCATCTCGGGACGCATGCGGACGCTCCGTCTCACGTGATCGAGGGCGGAGCGGGGGCAGGAAGCCTGCGACTCGAGCGCTTTCTCGGCCCGGCCCGGGTGGTGGATTTGCCGGGCCGCGGGGAGATCGGCGCCGACGCTCTGCCCGCCCGCGCTCTGGGCGCCGGGCGGATTCTCTTCCGGACTGGCGGGCTCTCGTTTCTCTCACCGCTCGCCGCGGTGCGGCTGGCCGAACGCGGCGCGAGGCTCGTCGGCACGGACGCCGCGTCGGTCGATCCCGACGACGCGGAGGATCTGCCGGTGCACCGGGCCCTTCTCGAGCGGGGCGTGTTGCTTCTGGAGAACCTCGACCTCTCGTCGGTCGAGCCCGGCGACTACACACTGATCGCGTTGCCTCTGAGATTGACGGATCTCGACGCGGCGCCCGTGCGGGCCGTGCTGGTCAAGAAAAGTTGAGAATTGAGAGTCGAGAGCGACACTTTCAAAAAAGCCGGGCGGAACTCCCGAATGGACGCTCAACGCTGAAGTCGAGTCTGAAAGTCCTCCTCTCCCTCACCTTCCCACCCCCAGTGAATCCCAGTTCAGGATCGCGTTCCACACGAGGGCGTAGCTTCCCCGCGTTTCTCCCCGCCAGATCGGGTTGTTCGAGAACAGGACGACGTGCCCGCGCTCGACCGGCACGTCGATCACCGCCGGATGCTGCGCGATCTCCTTGCCTCCCTCGAGGAGGCCCGAGATGAGGAGGTCCTTGCTGTCGCCGTAGCGAAGCACGACCCGGGGCCGCGCACTTTCGGGGATGACGAAGATCCCGTTTCGCTTCTGCTCGTCGGTCAGAGGCAGGGCTTCCCAGGGCTCCGCCTCCGGCTCCTCGGGAGGCTCCGCGTAAGCGCGGCCGGTCGGACGGTCCGGGTCCTCCGCCGTCCCTCGTCCGGTGGCGCGTTCGCGCTCGTCGCGGGGACGGCGGCGTCCCCCGCGCCCGCCCGCCATGTGGCTCAGGTTGAAGATGGGCCCGTCGAACGAGTAGATCGCGGGGGATTCCAAGTATCCGTACGCGATCGGGCTCGTCCTGTCGACGAGCTTCGACCGCACGACGCTCCCCGTGAGCTTCAGCGTGTTCGCGCGCGCGACGGAAACTCCGGGCGTGAGTCCGAAGTTCACGGCCAGCTCGGCCGTGTCCATCACGGACACGAGCAGCCCGCCGCGGGCGACGAACGACCGGAGATGCTCGAGCCCTTCGAACCCGAGGCCCGGGCGCATGTCGTCGGTCGAGTCCACGGAAGCGAGATTCGGCGTCTCGGGGGTTTTCTTCCACGGGAGCGGATTTCCCCACAGAGGCATCCCGGAAACGATCGCCTGGGCGCCGCGGCCGACCGGGGGAAAGAGGAGCACGTCGAATCGCGCGGTGAGGTCCGGCGTCGCCGCGATCGTCTGCGTGCTGATCGAAACGTACGGGATCGCGAGCTCGTCGAAGGCGAGGCGCCACCAGCCTTCGTCCTGGGTCGAGAGCCATGTATGGACCATCGCGATCCGGGGCGCGCGCAGCGGGTGTGTCCCGACCTTCGGTGCGGAGGAGAGAGCGATTCCCGAGAGGCCGAGCTCCTGGAGGGCGCGCGAGAGCTCCCCGGCCGCGACGCCGCGGACGAGAAACGTCCCCCGAGGAAATCGCCGGCCGCCGGACTCGAAAGGTTCCTCGGCCGCCTGGAGGTCCGCCTTCGGAAAGCGGAAGCGAAGCGTCGCGAGCCCTGAGTCGGCGTTGTGCGGTATCGCGACAACGGAGCCGGACCCCTGGACGCCGCCCGATGATGCGAGAGGCGCTGAAACCGGGGCCATCGGCGCGGCCAGGACCGAGGGATCGATGACGCGGCGAACCTGGACTCCGAAAAGTTCCCCGAACGTCCACCCCGTGTCGTCGTATGGGCTCTTCTGCGGGTCCTCGGGGCTCCAGTACTGGTAATCGAGCAGCATGTCGGCGATCCGGCTGTACGGCTGGTCCATGCGGACGACGTAACTGCCCGCCGGAAATGTCCTCGACTCCTTCACCCACGTCTTGCGTTTCTTCGCCGGAACGTCCGCATCGGTCCCCGCAGCGCCGCGCTTCCGCGTCGCACTCGGGCGGGGAGCGGTCATCGCCGTTTCGGCCGTGTCCTTGCTGCGGTCCACCTCTTTCGCGGCCTCTTTGGCGGACTCCCTGTCGCGAGGCGCCTCGGCCTCGGGCGCGTCGTCGTCCTTCCGCGACTTGCTCCGGACCTCGATGGTCGCCTTGAACGCCGCGGTCGCGCGGGAGACCTCGCACCCCTGCATCTGCAGGATGCGGAGGAGCTCCGCTCGTGCGCCCGGCCGGGGATCGTCCGCGGGAAAAACGTAAGCGGCGGGCCCCTCGGCCGCGGGCTTTTCGATCGACCGTTTCGCCTTGCGGTAAAAATTCCGGAGGAACTCCTGTCCGTGATCGGCGAAGTAGTGCAGGGACACCAGCAGCCCGGTCTGCTGGTAGTTGTTGTTGTTGCGCTGCGACCACTTCGTGCGGGGCAGCGGAGGGTTCTGCCGGTACCAGTTCCGCGAGTATTCCTGCGGAGAGAGGGTCCGCTCCACGGTGTCGGCGCCGGCGTTCCCGAACGTTTCGTAGAGCCGGCTGATCCCGTTGTGGGTCGCGGCGATGAACATCAGGTAGCCGGGCGTCCACGTGTCGAAGGTGCCGTGCGTGAAGACTCCGGGCATCCCGAGCCGCGTCATCTCGGCAACGTTGTTCCAGCCGAGCATCTGCCATTCGTTGGTCAGGATCGGATCGAGCCACGCGTTGTACGGGCCGTCGCCCACGGTGTTGTCGTACAGGTAGGGCACCGATTCGTGCAGGTCGTGGAGGACGGTCGCCTTTTCGTACAGGAACTCGTTCAGCACGTTCCGGGTCAGCGCAAGGGTCAGGCCCATCGCATCCCGGTTGTTGTCGTGCGCGACGTACTTGCCCCAGTAAACGAGGGGAGGCCAGTTGTCCTTCGGGTGCGCGACGTGCCAGCGATACACGTCCACCTGCCGGTCGCGCCCGTCCACTTCGACGACGGGCGTGATCACCGTCAGCACGTGGTCACGGATGTCGCGGACGTACGGGCTCTCGTCGACCGCGAGCCGGTAGGCGAGCTCCATGAGCGCGGTCGGCGATCCGGTCTCGGGCGAGTGGATCGTCCCGGTGATGTAGTATACGGGCGTTGACGCCGCCACGAGTGCGTCCGCTTCCGAGTCGTTCATCCGGATCAGCCGAGGGTCCGCCAGCCGCGTCAGCCGGGACCGGTTCTGGTCCATCTCGGCGATGAGCTTCTCGGACGCGACCGTCACCGCGATCATTTCGCGGCCCTCCTCCGTGCGGCCGATCGTCCTCACCCGGACGCGCGGGCTCGCCTTTTCGAGCATCCGGAAATACCGGTAAATCTCCTCGGAGTAGGGAAGCCTTCCGGGCGCGCCCGCGACGTCGCCGAGAACCGACCGGGGAGTCGGAACGGAGGCGGATGCCGGGAGGTAATCGACGAGCGGCGAGAGGAAGAACGTCTCCGTCGTGTACTCCCGGATCTTCTTCGTGTACTCCTCGTCGAGCGGCTGCGCCGGATCGCGCCCCGGGGCGCGGTCGAGGCCGGCGAGAACGCCGCAGAGAAGCCAGGCGGCGGCGAACAACGGGGCGGACAGTCTGCGCGTAGAGGTAGCCAACGAAAGACGCTCCTTTTCCGAAGCCGGCATGTGAGGCATGTGAGGGCAGCCGGGATTCTCTCAGACCGGGGTGGCTCGCTCTACGGGAAGATCCCGCGGATCCTCGTGGCCTCTTCGACGCGGGCGATCGCCAGCACGAGAGCGCCCGTGCGCAGGTCGGTGTCGTGCCGCCGAGCGGTGGACTCGACGTCCTCGTAGGCGCGTCGGATCGTTTTCTGGAGGTGCGTTCGGACCATGTCCGCGTCCCAGAAGAACGAGTAGAGGTTCTGGACCCACTCGAAGTACGAAACGGTCACACCTCCCGCGTTTGCCAGGATGTCGGGAATCACGACAATGCCCTTGCCGCGCAGGATGTCGTCCGCGTCGGGCGTGGTCGGCCCGTTCGCCGCTTCCGCGACGATCCTCGCCTTGATCCTGGCGGCGTTCTTCCGCGTGATGACGCCCTCGAGCGCCGCGGGGACGAGCACGTCGACGGGAAGCTCGAGCAGCTCCTCGTTCGTGATCCTGTCGCCCTTGCCCGCCGAGACGCTTCCCTTTCGCCCCTTGACCTCCGCGACCGCGTCGAGGCCGATCCCCTTTTCGTTGTAGAGAGCGCCTCCGGAGTCAGAGACCGCCACCACCCGCACGCCCGCTTCCGCCAGAAACTTCGCGACGAACGAGCCGGCGTTGCCGAATCCCTGCACGGCGGCCGTCGCCCCCTTCAGATTGAGGCTCTGGCGCCGCGAGGCCTCTTCGATCGCGACGAAACAGCCTTCGGCGGTCGCTTCATTGCGCCCGACCGAGCCTCCGAGCGACAGCGGCTTTCCGGTGACGACCCCGAGGCTCGAGTGCCCTGACGTCATCGCGTAGGTATCCATCATCCAGGCCATCGTCTGAGAGTTCGTGTAAACGTCCGGAGCCGGGATGTCGCGGTCGGGTCCCAGGATGATGGCGATCTCCGACGTGAAGCGCCGGGTGAGCCGCTCGTTCTCGCCCGCGGAAAGCGCCTTCGGGTCGACTGTGACGCCGCCCTTCGCGCCGCCGAACGGGATGTTGACGACCGCGCACTTCCACGTCATCCACATCGCGAGGGCCTTCACCTCGTCGATCGTGACGCCGGGGTGGTACCGGATTCCTCCCTTGGAGGGCCCCCGCGCGATCGAATGCTGCACGCGATGTCCCGGGAAGACGCGGATCGATCCGTCATCCATCTTCACCGGGATGGACACGGTCAACTGGCGCTTCGGATTTCGGAGAACTTCCCGCATCCCCGGATTCAACTCGAGCACGTCGGCGGCGCGGCTGAACTGGCGCAGCGCGAACTCGTAGGGATTTAAGTTCTCCGCGGTAACGACCGGCTTCGGGTTCGCCGCCATGGTTGCTCCTTTTCTCTTGAGAGGCCGGTGGGGCCGGCCCCGATGTAAAACGACAGGGTCTCGAGCTGGATCTTCAGGTCGACGTTCTTGACGTGAACATCGGAAGGAGGCGTCAACCGGGCGGGGGTGAAGTTCAAGATTCCCGAGATGCCCGATTCCCAGCACAGGCGAGCCGCCGCCGCCGCGGCCTCCTCGGGCACGGTCAGAACGGCGACCTCGATTGCGAGGTCCGCCGCCATCTCCGGAAGGTCGTCGAGCGGCGAGATCGTCAGGCCGGCGCGCGTGCGCGCTCCTATCCGCGCCGGGTCCGTGTCGAACACGGCCGCGACGGCAAATCCGCCGGAGCGAAATCCCGGGTAGTCGGCCAGCGCCGTCCCGAGTCTGCCCGCCCCCACGATCGCAATCCGGCGCGTGCGGTCGAGGCCCAGGAGGCCGACCAGGTGACGGCGCAGGGACGCGACCTCGTAGCCCACGCCCCGCACGCCGAACTCCCCGAAGGTCGCGAGGTCCTTCCGGATCTGCGAGGAATTGAGCTCGAAACGCCGCGCGAAGGAGTCCGACGAGACGTGTCGGACCCCTTCTCCCTCCAGGACCTCGAGCGAGCGGAGGTAGAGGGAGAGCCTGGCCGCCGTGGACTCGGACACGGACCGGCGGTCGAGGGTCATGCGGCTTCGGTGGCTCCGCCCGGGTCAGGGGCCGAAGAAAGGGAAGCTGTCGGCCGCGCCCCGCGCGAGCTCCCACAGCTTCGAAGGGAAGATTCCGAGCGCGAAGATCAGGATTCCGCAGAGCCCCAGCGCGAGCCCGTCGGACAGGGGCAGGCGCGGCGGCCGCTCGTCGTCGATCGGGTCGCGCATGTACATGATGTAGACGATCTTCAGGTAGTACCCGATCGAGACGAGGCTGTTCACAACGCCGATGATCGCCAGCGCGTACAGCCCGCGATCGACGGCGGCCTTGAAGAGGAAGAACTTTCCGATAAACCCCGCGGTCGCGGGGATCCCGGCTAGCGAAAACAGACACAGCGCGAGAACACCCGCCGCAAACGGGGAGCGCCGCCCTTCGCCCGCCAGAAGTCCGATGGGATGCGGCTTCGTCTCGTCCCGGAAGAGTGCCGCCACCGCCGCGAACGCGCCGGCATTCGAAGCGAGATACGCGAAGAAGAACACCACGACGGCCGCCAGCGCGTCGCGCCCGAAGGCCGCGAGCGCGATGAGCACGTATCCCATCTGGGCGATGCCCGAGTAGGCCAGAAGCCTTTTGATGTCCCTCTGCGCGAGTGCGACGACGTTGCCGAGCGTCATCGAGAGGATGGCGAGCGCGACGACGGCGAGCCGGAAGCGGTCGGGCAGGCCGCCCTGGAAGACCGCCGTGAAGACGCGGTAGAGCACGAGGATGCTGGCGCCCTTCGGAGCGACCGAGAGATACGTTACCGCCGGCGTCGGCATTCCCTGGTACACGTCCGGCGCCCAGGCGTGAAACGGGGCGACCGACATCTTGAACCCGAAGCCGACTAAGAGGAGCAGGAGGCCGAAGATGACGAGAGGGTCGTGCGCGAGACCGACCTGCGAGAGCGCGGACAGGCGCACGCTGCCGCTCTTCGCGAACAGGAACACGATGCCGTAGAGCGTGAACGCGGAGCCGAACGCTCCCGTCAGGAAGTATTTGAGCCCCGCTTCGGACGAAGCCGGAATCGTTCGGAAGATGCCCGCGAGCACATAGAACGAGAGCGAGAGGAGCTCCAGTCCGACGAAAATGACGAGGAGATCGAGGCCGCGCGTCAGGAGCGACACGCCGACGTGTCCCCACAGCAGAAGGGCGTAGAACTCCCCGCGCTCTTCTCCGGTGCGCCGCAGGTAGTTCTTCGCCACCAGGATTGCGATTGCGGCGGTCCCTCCGATGAACATCCCCATGAGCGACGTGAGCGTGGACGTCTCGAGCCGTCCTCCGAAGGAGGCGCCGGCCGGCGCCTTCAGGAGCATCATGAGCGACCCCGCCACCGCCGCGAGCGAGATGGTCGCGAACCAGCTCCGGGAGCGCGGCGCGAAGGCTTCCAGGAGAATGAGCAGGCAGCCGGCGGCGGACAGGATGATCTCGGGCGTGATCGCCGCGAGCTCTTCGGGGCCGAACTGCAGGAGCCCGGACGTCATCGCCGCCGCCCCGCCGGCTCCGGCAGCACTGCGGCGTGCGCCTGCACGCGACGCGCGTTCACCGACGCCTGGAGAGCGTCGACAGAGGGCCGGATGCGCTCCAGCACGTCATTCGGCCGCACGCCGATCCAGACCATCAGCACGACCAGCACCGCCGCCGCGATGAGCTCGCTCGGGCGAATTTCGGGGAGCGACCGGTTCTCTTCGTGGACGAGCGGATTCCAGAACACCCGCTGGACCATCGTGAGCATGTACACGGCAGACAGGATGACTCCCGTGGCCGCGACGACGGACCACCACCGATGAGACGACGTCCACGTGCCGAGAAGGATCAGGAACTCCCCGACGAAGCCATTCAAGCCCGGCAACCCGATCGAGGAAAACGTCGCGACGAGAAAGAGACCCGTCGTCACCGGCACGATGCCGGCGATCCCTCCGTACGCTCCGATCTCGCGGGTGTGCCGCCGCTCGTACAGGACGCCGACGAGCAGGAACAGAGCTCCCGTCGAAAGCCCGTGGTTGACCATCTGCAGGACGGAGCCGGCAAGAGCCGTTGACGTCCAGGCGGCGATCCCGACGACGACCAGCCCGAGGTGAGAGACGGACGAGTAGGCGACGAGCCTCTTCATGTCCTTCTGCGGAAAGGCGACCAGAGCGCCGTAGACGACGCCGATCACGCCGAGGAGGCCCACCCAGGGCGCGTATCGCATCGCGGCATCCGGAAAGAGCGGCAGGGCAAAGCGCAGGTACCCGTACACCCCGAGCTTTAAGAGCACGCCCGCCAGCAGGATCGAGCCCGCCGTCGGCGCCTCGGTGTGCGCGTCGGGCAGCCAGGTGTGGAGGGGGAAGACCGGCACCTTGATCGCGAAGGCGAGGGCGAACGCGAGGAAGAGCACGGTCTGCACTTCGGGCGCGAAGCTCACCCGCAGGAGATCCGACAAGAGGAAGGACCATTCGCCCGTGAGCGCCCGGTGCCGGCCGGCGACGTAGAGGATCGCCAGGAACATCAGCAGGCTGCCGGACATCGTGAACAGGAAGAACTTCATCGCCGCGTAGATCCGCCGCGAGCCGCCCCAGATGCCGATGATGAAGTACATCGGGACGAGCATCACTTCCCAGAAGACGTAGAAGAGCGCGACGTCGAGTGCGCAGAGTGTGCCGATGACGCCGGTCTCGAGCGCGAGGAACGCGAATGAGAACGCCCGGACGCTCTTCGAGACGTGAGAGAGCGAGAACAGAAGCGAAACCGGGGTCAGGACCGTCGTCAGCAGGATCAGGACGAGCGAAATGCCGTCGATCCCGAGCGAGTAGGAGATTCCGAGCGAGGGGACCCAGTCGAGGCGCTCGGCGAACTGGAACCCCGGCATGTGAGGGTCAAACCGCATCCAGAGGGGGAGAGACAGCGCGAGCTCCAGCACCGACAGGGCGAGCGCGAAGGCCTTCGCGGCGCCGGCAGCGGACTTCGGAAAGAGAAGGAGCAGCGCGCCGCCGGCGAGCGGGAGGAAGATCAGCACCGACAGCAGGTGCCGGCCGAGCAGCGCCGTCATCAGAACGCTCCGATCACGAAGAGCATCAGGGCCACGACGCCGAGAAAGAAGCTCAACGCGTAGTTGCGGACGTTCCCGGTCTGCAGGAAACGAAGCAGATCGCCCCCGAGCTCGACCAAAAAGGCCCCGGCGTTCAGGATCCCGTCGATGATCAACACGTCGACGACCTTCCAGAGCCCTCGCGCGAGGAGGCGAAAAGGCCGGACGATCACGGCGTCATAGATCTCGTCGACGCGGAACTTGTCGCGGACGAGCGCGTACGGACCCGGGAGCGCGCGTGCGATGGCCTCGGGCTCGCGCCCCGCGTCCCTGGTGTACCACTTCCAGGCGAGCAGAAGCCCTCCGGCCGCCACGGCGGTCGAAAGCGCGATCAGCAGCCATTCGGTGCCGTGGGCAAGTCCGCCCTCTCGCCGCCCCGGAAGCGCCGGGAAGACGGGCGCCAGAAAGGCCCCGAAGCGGTCGCCGGTCTCGGAGAACACCCGGGGGAGCCCGACCCACCCGCCGACGACGGAGAGAACCGCCAGAACGATCAGCGGAATCGTCATCGTCGTCGGGGACTCGTGCAGGTGGTGCTCCTGCTCCGCCGTTCCGCGGAAGCGTCCAGCGAACGTCAGCGAGACGAGACGGAACATGTAAAAAGCCGTCAGTCCCGCCGTCAGCACGCCGACACCAAAGAGAACGTAGCGCCCGTCTTCGAACACTCCCGCGAGGATCGCGTCCTTCGAGAAGAAGCCCGCGAAAGGCGGAATTCCCGAGAGCGCGAGGGTCGCGATCAGGAAAGTCCAGAACGTCACCGGCATCTTCGACCGGAGGCCGCCCATCTTCCGCATGTCCTGCTCGCCGCCCATCGCGTGGATCACCGATCCGGACCCGAGGAACAGGCAGGCTTTGAAGAACGCGTGCGTCATGACGTGGAACATGCCGGCGACGTACGCGCCCACGCCGCAGGCCAGGAACATGTACCCGAGCTGCGAGACCGTCGAGTAGGCGAGGACTTTCTTGATGTCGTTCTGTGCCAGCGCGATCACGGCGGCGAAGATCGCGGTCATGCCGCCGACGATCGCGACCGCGAGCATGGCGTCGGGCGCGAGACGGAAGAGGACGTTGCACCGCGCGACCATGTAGACGCCCGCCGTCACCATCGTCGCGGCGTGGATGAGAGCCGACACGGGTGTCGGGCCCGCCATCGCATCCGGCAGCCAGACATACAGGGGCACCTGCGCGCTCTTCCCCATCGCGCCGACGAACAGGCACAGGCAGACCGCGGTCAGGTAGGGAGCGAAGCGGGCCGGATCAGAGGCGGCCGCCCCGAAGACCGTCCCGAAGTCGAGGCTCCCGAAGAGCCCGAAGATGCCGAACATCCCGAGCAGGAAGCCGAAGTCGCCGATCCGGTTGACGACGAACGCCTTGCGCCCTGCGTTCGCCGCATACTCGCGGTCGTAGTAATAGCCGACGAGGAGATACGAGCAGAGCCCGACTCCCTCCCAGCCCACGAACATCAACAGGAAGTTGCTGGCGAGCACGAGCACGAGCATCGAAAACATGAAGAGATTGAGATATGCGAAGTAGCGGGCGTATCCGGCGTCGGTCTCGTCGTGTGACATGTAGCCGATCGAGTACAGGTGGATCAGGAACCCGACGAACGTCACGAACGAGACCATCAGCGCCGAAAGCGGATCGAGGCGCAGCGCGAGGTCCACCGAGAACGGGCCGGCGGTGATCCAGTCGGAGATCCGTTCGATGACGGGAGCGTGGTCGCCTCGCACGAACGGGATCAGGCGGGCGTAGGCCGCCATCGCCGCGAGCGCAACGGAGCCTGCGCCGGCAGCGGAGACGAATCCCTTGCCGAGGCGCCGGCCGAGGAGCAGGCACAGGAGGAACCCCGCGAGCGGCAGAGCAGGGATCACCCACAGCGGGATCGCGCTCAATCGTTCACCATTTCAGCAGGTGGATCTCGTTGACGTCGATCGTTTCTGTATGCCGGAAGAGCGCCACGAAGAT
Organism: Thermoanaerobaculia bacterium; assembly: GCA_038229875.1. Classification (GTDB taxonomy): domain Bacteria; phylum Acidobacteriota; class Thermoanaerobaculia; order UBA5066; family Gp7-AA6; genus JALYUA01. The sequence continues at coordinate 26,433 of JBBROA010000049.1, forward strand.
CGCCAGGCCGACGGAAGCCTCCGCCGCCGCGATCGCAATCACGAAGAAGACGATGATCTGGCCCTCTCGTGTGCCGAGCGCCGCCCCGTAGCCGACGAGGGCCAGATTCGCGGCGTTCATCATCACTTCGATCGAGAGGAAGATCGTGATGGCGCTGCGGCGCAGGAGCGCACCCGCGACCCCGATCGTGAAGAGCGCGGCGGACGCCAGCAGGACGTCGTTCAACGGGATCCCGCCGATCATGGACCCGCCTCCCGTCTCGCGAGGACGAACGCGCCCACGAGCGCGGCGAGGAGAAGGACCGACAGAGCCTCAAAGGGGAGCAGGTAGTCGGAGTACAGGAGGCGCGCGAGCGGAGCGATCTCCGCCGCCGCCGGGCCCTGGCTGCCGTTTGCGATCGCCGACCCGCCATGCCGGAGAAGGCCGAGCAGGAGCCCGGCGAACAGGAGGAGCGCCGCCCCCGAGAGCAACGTCTGGACCGGGCGGCGGCTGCCCGCGGATCGGGTCTCGCTCCCGACATTCAACAGCATCAGGACGAAAAGGAAGAGGACGAGGATCGCGCCGCCATAGACGATCACCTGGATCGCGGCGATGAACGGCGCCCAGAGCATCACGTAGCAGACGGCGAGCGCGAAGAAGCCGACGACGAGGGCCAGCACGCTTTTAACGGGGTGGTGGTGCACGACCATCACGCCCGCAAAAAGCACGGCAACGGCGGTCGCGAGATCGAACACGATGCGGTCGATCGGGAAACCGGCCATCAGAGCCTCTGCGCCGCGATGAGGCCCGCGGTCCAGAACAGGTTCACGAGTGCGAGCGGCAGAAGCACCTTCCAGCCCAGGTTCATCAGCTGGTCATAACGGAAGCGGGGGAGCGTCCACCGGACCCAGACGAAAACCCAGACGAAGAAGAGGGTCTTGACCGTGAAGATCACGATCGAGAGGAGCGCCCCGATGACGCCGTGGGGCGTGAAGCCCGGAAACGTCCATCCCCCGAAAAAGAGCGTCACCGTGATCGCCGACGCGACGATCATGTTGATGTACTCGGCCATGAAGAACATCGCGAACTTCATGGACGAATATTCGGTGTGGTACCCCGCGACGAGCTCGGCGTCCGCCTCCGGAAGGTCGAAGGGCGTCCGGTTCGTCTCGGCGAACGCGGCGACGTAGAAAACGATGAAACCGATGAACTGCGGGATGACGTTCCAGCGGGGAATGAAGCCGAGCCACGTGCCGCTCTGCGAGGTGATCACGTCGGTCAGCCGGAACGACCCCGCGTTCAAGATCACGCCCGCACCCGCGGTCGTCATCGCGAGCTCATACGAGATGATCTGCGCGCTCGAGCGGATGCCCCCCATCAGCGAGAACTTGTTGTTCGACGCCCAGCCGGCGAGCACGATCCCGTAAACCGACAGGGACGTGATCGCGAAAATGTAGAGAAGCCCGATCGAGACGTCCGCGCCGATCAGAGGGACGCTTCTTCCGCCGAGCGGCAGCGTTGCGCCGTACGGGACGACCGCGAAGGTCGTCAGCGCGGCGAAGACGGCGAGGGCCGGGGCGAGCACGTAAAGCCCGCGGTCGACGTTGCCAGGGATCAGGTCCTCCTTGAAGAAGAACTTGATGACGTCCGCGAGAGACTGGAGCAGGCCGAAGGGTCCGACGCGGTTGGGGCCGGGCCGGTCCTGGATGAGCCCGGCGCCCCGTCGCTCGACCCAGAGCAGGAGGGGGACGAAAGTCAGGATCGCGGCGAGCGGGATGAAGATCCGCGCGGCGAGTAAGAGCCAGTCGATTGCGGTCGAGCTCAGAGCGCCCCCGTCGAAACGAAGAGGCCCTTCTTCAGGAATCCGCCGCCCGCGAGCTCGTCTGACCTCACGCCGCCGTAGTCGGGGACTTCGGCTTCGATCATTCGCAGAAGATCGTCCGGCTTCCAGTTCCGGTCGCCGTAGCCGACGGCCTCGCACAGGAGCAGGATCAGTTCCCACGCGGCGCGGA
>JBBROA010000050.1:0-27807 GCA_038229875.1 Thermoanaerobaculia bacterium
CCCGGCACCGCGAGCTCGATCACGTTTAGCCGGAAGTAGAGGTCCTCGCGGAAGCGGCCGGCGGCGATCGCGGAGGGCAGGTGCGCATTGGTCGCGCAGAGGACCCGAACGTCCACCTTCCGCGTTTCACTCGAGCCCAGCCTCTCGAACTCCGAATTCTGCAGGACGCGGAGCAGCTTCATCTGTCCGGCGGCCGAAAGATTCCCGATCTCGTCGAGAAAAAGGGTGCCCCCATCGGCCGCTTCGAAGCGCCCGATCCGGAGGCGGCGCGATCCCGTGTACGCGCCCGCCTCAGCGCCGAAGAGCTCGCTCTCGAGAAGCTCGTCGGGGAGCCCGCCCGCGTTCACCCGGATGAAGGGCTTCGCTCGCCGCGACGAATTCGCCTGCACGATCTCGGCGAGCTTTTCCTTTCCCGCGCCGTTCGGCCCGGTGATCAGCACCGGGACATCGGAGCCTGCGACCTGCACCGCGAGCGAGACGACCCGGTGCATGGCGTCGCTCTCGTAAACGATCCCGCAGAGGTCGTAACGGCCGGCGAGCTCCTCCCGCGGGCGCGCCCGCGTCGAGCGGAGCCGGGCGTTCTCGGCCTCGAGTGCCCGCAGACGCAGGAGCGTCCGCACAGAGGCGAGGAGCTTCTCGTCGTCCCACGGCTTTGCGAGGTAGTCGTTCGCCCCTTCCCGCACCAGGGCGACCGCGCTCTCGAGAGAGGTCCACGCGGTCATCAGAAGCACCGGCACCGTCGGGTCGAGACGACGGAGCGCGCGAAAGAGAGCCGCCCCCTCCTCACCCGACGTGGCGCCGGGAGAAAAATTCATGTCCTGGATCACGACTCCGACCGTTTTCCCGGCGATCGCCGACAGGGCCTCGGACGGGCCGCGCGCGGTCACGTACGGAATGTCGTGCACTTCGAACAACACGCCGAGTGCCCGCGCGACCGCGATCTGGTCCTCGACGATCAAAACGCGGGACATCAGTGCGCCGGCCGCGCCGGCCGGAGAGACGCGCCGAAGCGCTCGAGAGGGCATACGCCCGGGAGACGACGGGGCATGCGCAAGGTTACCGGAGGAGGCGATTCAGCCTGGAGGTCGGTAAAGCCGGGAGCCGTCAGGGGTGAGGACGTTAAAGGGTCAGGGGGACGAGGTCCCGCCTGACCCCGACGGCTGCCCCCTGACCCCTAACGTCTGACGACCTCGGTTTCACACATTCCGCGTCGCCACCGCCGGCGCAACCGCCGCGCCCTTCCTCGCCGGAAAGTACGTCGCCGCCAGCCCGAAGAGCCTAAGGAGCCCGACACCGACGATCACGAGACCCGCGTCCATGCGCGTCCCGTTCAGGCGCGTCACGAGCGCCACGTTCAGGGCGTATGCGAGCGCAACCCCCAGAACGAGACCCATCGACGTGACGAGCCAGTTCTCTAGCAGGAAGTAGCTCAGGATGTCGAGCTTCCGGGCGCCGAGCGCCCGCCTCGTTCCGATCTGGCGGGTGCGCTCCGCGACCGAGAACACCGTCAGCCCGACGATGCCGAGCGACGTGACGAACAGGAGGAGGAAGATGACGAGCGACAGGATGCGCACGAGGAGCGCCGACTGCGACTGAAATCGCTCCTTGATCTCGGTCAGCTCCCTCAACTGGACGTTGCGCCCGGTGTTCGCCGCGAGCAGGACCTTCTCGACCTGGGGACGCACCGCCTTCATCTTCTCCGGCGCGACCCGCACCAGATACGCCGATCCGCCCTGGAAGCTCCGCGCGTACCCGGGGAAGAACATCACGTACTCATGGATCGGCCACCCATACGGATTGTAGAAATGGTCGATCACTCCCACGATCCGGTACTGGTCGCCGTCCTCGTCCTCGAGGCCCTTGCCGAGCGACTTGCCGTCCTTGAACAACAGCTCGCCGAACGCCCGGCTGACGATGATGTCCTGGCTGATCTTTTCGAGCGGCTTTCCGTCGGCGCCGGGCGGCCGGTTCGACGTCGTGACCTCGCGAAGCCGTCTCGTGTCCGACTCCACTTCCTGGCGCGTGAAGTTCCGGCCTTCCACGAGTCGCGACCCGAGCGTCTCGAGCGTCGACTCGTCGGCGTTGTAGACCTGGTTGCGCAGAAACTCGCCTTTCGATCCCAGGACCCGCGTGGTGGTGGAGCTTCCGCCCCCCTGCCAGGGGAGAAAGCGGGTGTTCGAGACCGCCACGACGCCGGGGATCGCCTTCACGGCGTCGAGGTCCTTGCGCACGGCGGCGTCCAGGTAGCCGTCTTCCTTGAAGGCGGGAACGAACGGGGTGCTTCGGACGGAAAGAATGTTGTCGTCGTCGAACCCGGAGCTGCGCGCCATCTCGCGCCGCGCGTCTCCGATCATGTTCACGCAGTTGACGACGATCGCGAGGGTCAACGCGACCTCCGCGACGATCAACCCGTAGCGGACCTTGTTGCGAGCCATCGACCGAAGGATCGGGCCGAATTCCATGGCAGCCTCCTCAGACTTTCAGATGCATCGCCGGGGCGAGCCGGCAGGTCCGCCACGCGGGATAGATCCCCGCGACCAGTCCCGCGGCCAGGGACAAGCCGACGGAGAGCAGGATCATCGAGAGATCCAGGCGGAAGAATCCGCCGCGCGCCGCGATCGTTTTCAACCACGCGTTCATCGCCGCGAGTGCGCCGAGCGAGAGCAGGATCCCGATCGCCCCGCCGAGGACCGCGATCAGCTCGCACTCCACGATGTGCTGCAGGAAGATGTCCGCGCGGCTGGCGCCGAGAGCGCGCCTCACGCCGACCTCCCCGCCGCGGGCGAGGAACTTCCCGAGAAGAAGGCCGACCAGATTCACCGCGCAGACCGCGAGGAAGAGCAGCGAAACGATCAGCATCGCGGTCGCCTGCTTCGGCACGACCCCCGCGTCGGTCATCCACTCGGAAACGGTCGAGAGGCGGTTGTTCAGAGGCCGTTGGAACCGGCCGGTTTTCTTCTGCTCGAGGACATAGGCGTTTAAGAAATCGAGGTACGCGCCGGCGGATTTTTCGTTCGGCAGCTCCACCCAGTACTGGATCCAGCAGACCTCCGACTGGAGAAAGCCTTCGAAGCCGGAAGCGCCGCTAGTGCCCCATCCATCCGTGTTCCCGTTGGTGCGGATCTGCATCGGGCGGAGGAGGTTGAACGGGATGTAGATGTTTTCGGGGGTCGCGATCTGGTTCTGCGTGAGGTCATAGAAGCGGACGTTCGGCCGCCAGCCGGCAAGAACGCCGACGACCCGGAAGTCGCGGTCGGCGAGGCGCACGGTGCGGCCCACGCTGTTCGCGCCGCCGAAGAGCTTGTGGTTCATCTCCTGCGAGAGCACGACGACCGGGTCCGGCCCCGCGTCGGCTTTCCGGTCCCATCCCGACCCGTACTGGAACGGCACGTCGAACATCGGAAAGAAGTCGGAGAAACAGAGCCGGGTCAGCTCCCGGAAAGGCCGCCCGACCTTCGGGTCCGGATAAACGTAAAAGTTCGAGACGAACATCCCGCCCTGCCGGACCGGGATCGTCGATTTCATGAGGCCCTGCATGTCCCGATAGGTGATCTGGGTGGGCGGCCGCGAGGGATCGTCCCCCGGGTACGGCTTCAGCGGGTCCCAGCTGTCGAGCCGCACGTAGCGCAGCACGTCGCTCTTCTGAGGGATGGGGTCTTTCGAAAACGCGTGGCGGAACGCGGCGAACGTGGTGGACACCGCGATGCCGAGCGCGATTCCGCTCACGATCAGCACCGAGAGAGTGACGTTCCGGCGGAGGCTCTTCCAGGCGATGCGGAGGTTGTGCAGCAGCATCGTGGCCTCCCTACTGAAGCGTCGAAGCGAGGCTGGCGGACGAGCGATCCGCGTTCTCCGGCGGAAGCGAGTTCAGGTCGACGACCTCTCCGTCCAGCAGGTGAATCTGCCGGGACGCTCTCGAAGCGCACTCGGGCGTGTGCGTCACCATGACGATCGTCGTGCCGGAGTCGTTGATCTTCTCGAGCAGGTCCATGACCTCGCGGGACATCATCGTGTCGAGGTTTCCGGTCGGCTCGTCGGCAAGGATGAACTTCGGATCGCCGGCGAGCACGCGCGCGATCGCGACGCGCTGCTGCTGTCCTCCCGAGAGCTGCGAGGGGAGATGATGGTTGCGCGAGAGGAGACCGACCGTGCGGACGGCCTTCTCGATCCGCTCCCGGCGGTCCGCCGCGGGGAGTCTTCGGTAGCGCAGCGGGACATCGATGTTGTCGAAGACGTCCAGATCGGGAATGAGGTTGAAGCTCTGGAAGATGAAGCCGATCTTCTGATTGCGGATCTTCGACATCTCGTTGTCGGAGAGGCGGCTCACGTCCTGGCCGTCTAAGTGATACGTGCCTTCGTCGAACGTGTCGAGCAGCCCGGCGACGTTCAGGAAAGTCGTCTTCCCCGATCCCGACCTGCCCATCACGGCGACGAACTCGCCCGTCGTCACGTCGATCGAAAAGTCGTGCAGGGCGTGGGTCTCGATCATGTCGGTGCGATAGACCTTTTGAATCTTCTTCATCGAAAGCATGGCGCTTCTCCTCGGATCAACTACGAATGAGCACGTTTTTCGCGCCCGCGAATTCCGACGTGTCGGACAGAATCACCTTGTCGCCCTCCGAGAGTCCGCTCTTGATCTCGACTTCGGAGACGCTCACCGCTCCCACCTGGATGTCGCGCTTCACCGCGACCCCGTTCTCGACCACGTAGATTTGGCGTCCGCCGCCGCTTTCCAGGAATGGACCGCGCGGCACCTTCAGGACGTTCTTCTTCGTCTCCATGACCATCCGCACACTGACGCGCTGGCTCTGCCGCAGCCCCGCGGGCGGCGCGCCCTCAAAGACCACCGTGCCGCGGACCTGGCTTTCCTTGATCTCGGGAGACATCGCGGTGACGTGGCCCTGGTACTCGCGGCCTTCGTAAAGGATCTGCGCTTCGGTGCCGGGAATCACGTCCGCCGAATAGTTCTCGGGGAGATTGATCTCGATCTCGAAGGCGGAGAGATTCACGACCGTCAGAACGGGTGCGTTCGCCGCGACCGCGTCCCGATCCTGCACCGCGACGGAGGCGACCAGACCGTCGAACGGCGCGGTGATTGTCAGGAGATCGACCTGGCGCTGAAGCTCGCCGACCGCTGACGCCTGCCGCTCCGCGAGCGACTTGCGGCTCTGGATGTCGAAATCGGCGGTCTCGATCTGGAGCTTCGCGGTCTCCTGCAGGTTCTTCAACTCGAGCTCCGCAATCCGGACGTCGTCCTTCGCTTTTTCGTAGTCCGTCTTGTTCAGGATGCCCTGGTCGAACGCGGACTGCGCGCGTTCCAGGAGCCGCTTCGACGCGGTGAAACGGACCTCGAGCAGATCGATCGCATGCGCGTTCTTGATGGAGTCCTGACGGGCGTCGATCTTCTGCCGCTCCCATGCGGACTGCAGGGACTGGAGCGTGGCGCGCTCCTGGAGGAGGCGGCTCTTGAGCTCCGGGCTCTCGATGCGCGCGAGGACCTCGCCCTTGTGGACGGAGGCGCCCGCCTTGATCGTCAAAGAGACGATCCCCTGGGTCGGGGCGAAAAGGGTCGGATGGAGCGCGGCGACGATCCGGCCTTCGGCCGAGGCGTCGCGGACGAGGTCTCCCCGCGAGACCGCGGCGATGCGGATCCGGGAAGCGTCCACCGAGCGATCGGCCCGGGACCAGCGGCGGATGGTCGGAAGCAGGAGAACGGTGAGAATGAGAAAGACGGCGGCGCCGACGCCGAGGAAAATCGCCCGCCGCGAGACGCCGCGGGGCTTCTCGACGACTTTGTCCATGGCGGAAAGGTTGTCGATCACTGCCCGCGGAAGAGCAATGCGGCTGCCAGCAATTTTTCGCGAAAAAACGCGAAAACAGGCCAAACACGCCAACATACGTGTCCGGAACGGACGAGTGTCCGGGCATGCATGCGGACAGAAGTCCGGAGAACAGAACAGCCCCAAGGTCTTCCCAGGCCCGGCGAGGACGCGGAGACAGCGCGCCCGTGCCGGCATCTATCATCGGGCATGCGCGTCGCCTCGTTCCTTGCCGCGACCCTCACTTCTTTCATGGCTTTCGCCTGCGCGACCGGAAGGGATGCGCGGCCCGCTCCGGAATGGGTCGCCGGCCCTCACGGCCTCCTGCGCGTCGATGCGGGTGGGTCCGGTCGCGGCGTTCCCGTGCTCCTCGTCCACGGCAACGGCGGCAATCGAACGTCGTGGGCAGCGACGCTCGCGCACCTCAAAGCCACGCGGCCGGCCGCGGCGTTCGACCTCTCCGGGATGGGCGACTCCGCGCTCGCGCCGGGGTCGGAGATCTCGGTCGGGTTTCGCCGCCGACGTGGCGGCGGTCGCCGACGCGCTCGGTTACCGTCGGTTCGTCCTGGTCGGGCACAGCTACGGGGGCGCCGTGGTGGCCGCGTACGCCGGGAGCCACCCCGAGCGTCTGGCGGGCCTCGTGTTCGCGGATTGCGCGGGCGACCTTCACCGCACGACGCCCGAGAGCCTGGAGCCGATGCGGCGCGGGCTGCGCGATAGCTATCCGGACTTCACCCGGAAGTGGTTCGAAAGCATCCTCGCGGGCGCCCGGCCCGAGACCCGGGTCACCGTCCTGAACGCTCTGTCGCACACACGCCCGGAGGTCTTCGTCGGTGCTACCGAGGCGCTGTACCGGTTCGACCTGGACTCGGCTCTGGCCCGCTACGCCGGGCCCCGCCTGTCGATCGCCTCGATGCTTTTCGAGAACCCCATCGCGGTCCACAAGACGGTCGCCGGCGTTCCCGCTCGGCGCGTCGAGTCGGCGAGCCACTGGCTCATGATGGATCAGCCGGACGCTTTCGACCGGGAGCTCGACGCCTTTCTCGCGCGAATTTCGAGCTGACGACAGAACATTTCGCCCCCGGCGCACGTCTGAACCCTCGAGGAACCCGGGCCGGAGGCTGCAAACCCGAAGGAGGACCCATGCATCCCATGAAAACTATCGCCCTGGGCGCGGCGCTCGCGGCCGCCGCCTGGGTCGCGCAGGCCGATTCGCGCGTCGAGAAGACCCTGACACTCGCGCCCGGCGGGACCTTCTCGGTCCGCACGGAGCTCGGCGGCGTTCGCGTCATCGGGACCGACCGCGCCGGGGTTCGCCTCGTGGTCACCTCGACCCGCGACGACCTGAACGAGCTCATGACCTTTCAGTACGAGGAGCGGGCCGGCTCGGCCTCCGTGGTCGCCCGCAAGCGCCATCCGGTGTCGACTTTCTTCGGAAGTCCGGGTCGCTCCGTGCGCTTCGAGATCGAGGTGCCCGCCGAGACCCGCGTCACTGTCGACACGTCCGGCGGCGGAATCAAGCTGGCGTCGCTCCGCGGCGACACGAAGCTCGAGACCTCCGGGGGCGGGATCGAAGTCCGGGACCACACCGGCGAGGTGGCGGCCAACACGTCGGGCGGCGGAATCACGCTGTCGCACGTCCGCGGCCGGTGCCGTGTCGAGACTTCGGGAGGCGGGATAACGGCCGAGGCGATCGACGGCGCGGTGGACGGCGAGACGAGCGGCGGCTCGATCCGGTTCGATGGAATCACCGGCGACATCCACGCACACTCCTCGGGCGGCGGAATCCACATCCGGGAAGCGGGAGGACGTGTCGAAGCGGACACCTCGGGCGGCTCCGTCCAGGTGGAGTTCGCGCGCTCGAATGCGCGGGGCGGCTCGATCGAGTCCTCCGGCGGCGGAGTCACGGTCTCCGTCGACCCGTCGGTGGGCCTCGCAATCGACGCCTCCGGCAACTCTGTCCAGGCGGACGTCCCGATCACGGTGCGCGGAGAAATCTCCCGCCGGCACCTGAAGGGAACCCTGGGGCCCGGCGGCGAGACGCTGCGGCTCCGAACGAGCGGCGGATCCGTTCACATCCTGGCTCTTTAAACTCAGCGCCCCGCGATCCGCCAGAGCAGCCCCTCGAACTTTTCGGGCCTCATCGCGGACCCGGGGCCGCCGTGCACGAAAAGGAGAAGAGGATTTTCCGGAGATTCCCCCGGACCGAGATCCACTGCTCCGCGTGTCCCAGGACCACTCTTTCCACGGCGGGATCGTAGCGCCACGCGCGAGGGGGATTTTCAGGGTCTGGCCCGGGACCGGGAACGCTCGGCACGAGGCGCTGACTTTTGGCAGAATCCGTCCGTGAACACGGACGTTCCGGTCGCCGTTGTCGGCGCCGGTCCCACGGGGATTGCCTGCGCGGTCGAGCTTTCGAGGCGCGGAATCCCGGCCGTCTGCTACGAGCGCGGCGGCATTCTCGACACGCTCTCCCGGATGCCGGAAGAAATGCGCTGGTTCTCCACCCGCGAGCTTCTCGCGATCGCGGGAGTCCCCTTCGCCGGACCGGAGCCCCATCCCACGCGGCTCGACACGCTCGCGTACTACCGCTCCGTCGCGGAGGCGTTCGACGTCCAGGTCGTCCCGCAGACGGAGATCCTCTCGATACTTCCCCGGGAAGGAGGCGGCGTGCGTGTGTCCGCCTCCGCCTCCCGCGACGGGCAGACGTCCGAATTCGAAGCGTCGGCGGGGATCGTCGCGAGCGGGTTTTTCGGGAACCCGAAACGTCTCGGCGTCCCCGGCGAGGACCTTCCCATGGTCCACCGGCGATACGTCTCCGGATATCCGTTTCACGCTCGCGACGTGGTGGTCGTAGGCGGAAAGAACTCGGCGTCGGAAGCCGCGCTCGACCTCTACCGCCACGGCGCCCGCGTCACGCTCGTCGTCCGCGGGGCGGCGATCTCCGATCGGGTGAAGTACTGGATCAAGCCCGACCTCGAGAATCGGATCAAGGCGGGAAGCATCGCCGCGTGGTTCGACAGCCGAGTCGTCGAGATCGAGTCGCACGCGGTGCGCCTCGAGACCCCGGCGGGCGAGCGGACGGTCCCGACCGACGCGGTATTCCCGCTGATCGGGTACGAGCCCGACTTCGCGTTCTTCGACCGGTGCGGCATCCGGCTCGAAGGCCCCTGCCGCGCGCCCGCCCACGACCCCTCGACGCTCGAGTCGAACGTTCCGGGCATCTATCTCGCCGGCGCTCTCCTCGGCGGAGCGGAGATCGGCCGCATCTTCATCGAAAACAGCCGCCATCACGCCGCGATGATCGCGGACGCGATCGCGGCGGGATCGGACGGCGCCGCGCGGCCCGCCGCAACTTCTTTCCCGGCGTTCCGTACCTCGCCAGGAAATGACCCGGACCGCTGACGCAAACACCTCGTTCGACAGGGTTCTCTTCGAAAGCAAGATCGTCTCGATTGGAAAGTTCCGCGCCCATCCTCGTCAGCCGGGCTTTTCCGATTCCGGCCCGACGCGCGGGTTTCTCGTCGTCTTTCCGAGGACTCTCGTTCGGATCGCGCACGAGGGCCGGGAGCCCTTCGTCGCGGGGCCCGACCTCGTCACGTATTACAACCGGGGGCAGATCTACCGGCGCGAGAGCGTCCACGGCCTTCCGGACCGCTGCGAATGGTTCTCGTTCTCGCCCGAAGCGCTTTTGGACGCTCTCCGCCCGCACGATCCGGCGGCGGCCGACCGGGCGGACTCCCTCTTTTCGTTTTCGTCCGGCCCGAGCGACGTCGAGTCCTACTTCCGGCAGCGGAGGGTCGTCGACGCGCTCACTGCTTCCGCCGCCGACGCGTGGGAGGTGGAGGAGACGATGCTCCGGGTGCTCGATCGGCTCATCGCGGCGCGGTACCGGGAGCGCGTCTCGAAGGATGCGCCGCACGGAGAGGCCGCGCGGCGCCGCTCGCGCGCCGTCGCTCAGGAGGCCCGCGTCGAGCTCGGACGCTCGTTTCGCGCAGCGGGCGGAATCTCGACGCTCGCGCGGACTCTCCGCGTGTCGCCCTTCGAGCTCTGCCGGATCTTCCGCCGCGAGACCGGCACGACACTGCAGGCCTTCCGCGAGCGCCTGAGGCTCGCCGCCGCGCTCGAGCGGCTGCGGGAGTCAGGCCAGGACCTGACCGGCATCGCGCTCGACCTCGGCTACTCGAGCCACAGCCACTTCTCGTCGTCGTTCCGCCGGCACTTTGGAGTGACGCCATCGGCGGCGCGGGCAGGGTCGCCGATGGTCAGGAGGATTCCGCGTTAGGGCGTCCGACTCAGCATTAATAGGCACAGGCCCGTGCTCCCGCGCCCCTCACCCCAATCCTCTCCGCGGGGGGAGGGAGAGCTTCGCCACGATGGTGACTGAACTCGCATCGAGAGGAGTCTCCCGACCAGAGGGAGGGAGGAGCCTCTCGATGCGGGAGCCGCAGCGAACGGAGAGACGAGGCCGGCGGTCGAAGGCCGCATCCGGCCGAGCCGCCGGCCGGTGCCTTCGCCGCCGCCGCGGCGAAGGCACGTCCCGGAGTGAGCGGAGGCGACGGATAATGCGCCCGGAGGACTCATGCCCGACTCCCCTTCCGACGATCACGACAAACGGGTGCGCGACGCGTTTGACTCGCTCGACCGCCACGTCGGCCCGCGGCTCGATGAGAATTCGCGGCGCTCCGTCGAGGAGCTGCGGTCCGCGGCATCGTCCCGCAACGCCGAAGGGCTCCGAACAGGGCTCACCGACGTGCGCGAGCGGCACGGCTGGCTCTATCGCGAGCTCGCCGAGCATCCCGACGTGTCGAACCTGTTGAACGAGCTCGCGCTCTGGGGCTTCTAGTCCGCGAACTCGCGCGGTCGCGTCAGCGCGCGCCAGAGGGTTAGGGCGCGCCGGGTCCCGCCGTTCCACTCCTCGACGAGCTCGGCTGCCTGGTCGTCCTGGTCCACGTCGATGAATTCGTAGGGGACCGTCATCAGACCAGGTGCTCGCGGGACCGGGTCGTGTCTCCGCACCAGAGCGATCCGTACACAATCAGTGCATCAATGCCGCCATGGGAAGCCTCCGAAAAGACGCCCGGCGCGCCTCGCCCGCGGGACTCGTAATCGCCGCGCCAGGCGAACGATCCTCCCCGGCCGGTGCTAACGTCCTCCCGATGTACACGGGCTTCTACGGTCTTCGCGAGCCGCCTTTCCACATCACGCCGGACCCGCGATTTCTCTTCTTCAGCGACCAGCACCGGGAGGCGTTCCACCACATCCTGTTCGGGATCCGGGAGCGGAAGGGGTTCATCCAGGTGACCGGCGAGGTCGGGGCGGGGAAGACGACGGTCTGCCGCGCCGTCCTCGAGCAGCTCGGCCCGGACGTGAAAACGGCTCTCATCCTCAATCCGATCATGACCATCGAGCAGCTTCTCCGGTCCGTCCTGACGGAGCTCGGGTTGACGCCCGGCAAGCTCGACCGCGTGGAATACCAGGACCTCCTGAACGCCTTTCTGTTTGCGCAGGTGTCCACCGGCAACGACGTCGTTCTCTTCATCGACGAGGCCCAGGATCTTGATCTGGGTCTTCTCGAGGAAATCCGTCTGCTGTCGAACATCGAGACCTACGAGCGCAAACTGCTTCAAATCGTCCTCCTGGGTCAGCCGGAGCTGCGCGACAAGATGAATGATCCGCGGCTGCGGCAATTGCGACAGCGGATCACGGTGCGGTATCACCTCCGCCCTCTCTCACTCGAGGACACGGAGCGGTACATGGCGCACCGCCTGGTGGTGGCCGGCGCGAACGGAAGGCCCGACTTCACTCCCGGCGCGGTGCGCGCGGTGCTCGGGTACGCGCGCGGCATTCCGCGCCTCGTGAACGCGGTCTGTGACAAGGCGCTCCTCTACGGATTCGTCAACGGGGTCGACGTTTTGACTCCGCGCGGGATCCGCCAGGCGATCCGGGAGCTCGAAGGCGAGGCGTCATGAGCCTGATCGACGACGCGTTGAAGCGCGCCCGGGAGCAGACCGCCATTCCGCCCGATCCGGCGGCGGCTCCCCCGACCGCGCGGCAGGACGATCCCTGGTCCTACGCGCCGCTGCCGGATCGCACGCCGCTGCGCGTGCCGGTCCGCGGCGCAGCGGCTGTCGCCGGGGGCCTCCTCCTCCTCGCCGGAGCCGCCTGGTTTTTCCTGCGGCCGGCCCGTCCGCAGATCACAGCCCCTTCTGCAGGTCCGGCCCCGGCGCAGACCGTTCCGACCCCCGCGCGCGATCTCGCGCCGCGCGTCGCCGAATCCGCGCCTTTTCCCGGCAGGGCGGCGGTCCCCGAGAGCGCCGGCGGCACGGGCGCTCCTGCCTCCGCCGGGGGCGCCGCGTCGAACGTCGGGCAAACACGCGAACGCGATCTGCGGACGGCCGGAGGAGCGCCGCCGCCCGTCGTTTTCTCCGCGGGGGCCGCGTCAGGATCCCCGCGCGCCGCGTCCGGGAATCGTTCGCGGACGATCCTGCCGGGAGAAGCCCCGGCGCCGGACCGCGGTTCTGTAGCCGCGAAAGCGCACAGCGGGACTTTCGTCGCGCCGGACGGAACCCGCATCGAACTCGGCGGCATCGTCTATTCCGAGACGAACCCGGTCGCGCTCATCAACGGCCGCGTCCTCCCGGTGGGAGGTGTGGTCGGAAGCATGACGATCCTCTCCATCACCGAGAACCGCGTCGAGCTCGCCGGCGACGGCGCCCGCGTTTTTCTCTCGATCCGCTGAAGCTCTCCTCCGAAACCTGCAACCTCCGCCGCGGAACCCGTGTTCAAGGGGGAAGGCCAGGAGCAAGCATGCGACGATCCGATACCCCGACCCGGCACATCTCCACGCGGAAGAAGCCGGACCGGTCCGCGTTTCCGGGCGGCAGATGGCTCCGGCTCGTGGAGGCAGGTCCGGCAAAGAGCGAAGAGGCGGATCTCATGCGGCGACCCGCAATCGAAAACCTGGAGCACGCGCTCGCGGCCGATCTCGACGGCACGTTCGAGCGGCTCGTTCTCGACTATCAGGACCGGCTCTTCGGTTTCGCCTTCCGGCTCTGCGCGAGCCGCGAGGATGCGGAGGAAATCGCGCAGGATGCTTTCGTCCGAGCCTACCGCGCGTTGAAAGGCTATCCGCCGGAGAGGATCCGGGGCCTCGCTCTCCGCGCGTGGCTCTACCAGATCGCGTTGAACGTCGCGCGGAATCGATTCCGCCGCAAGCGTCACCGCTTCGTGTCCCTGGAAACGGCAGGCGCCATCGACTCGACGAAGATGGATCCGGCCGACGATCCGGAGCTTCGCCCCGACCGCCGCCTCGAGAAGAGACGCGAGCGCTCGGACCTCGCGACACTGGTTCGCGCGCTCCCCGAGCGCTTCCGCGCGCCCCTGGTTCTCCGATACGTGGAGGGCCTCCCGGTCGAGGAGGTCGCCGCGGTGTTGAAGCAGCCGGTCGGCACGGCCAAGTCGAACCTGCACCGCGGTGTCAACGCGCTGCGCGTTTCCCTCTCGCGTTCCAGAAGCACCCGACGGCCCCAGGAGGTCAACCGATGAAGGCTCCCCTTGCCATCAGCGACGCCCTCGCCGTGACGCGCGCGCTGCGCCGCATCGGTTCCGTCCGGGCGCCGACGACGCTCGCGCCCTCCGTCCTCCGGCGCGCGGGACTCGCGGACACTTACTGGCAGATCGCATCGCCGCTCGGCGCCCTCTATGTCGCGCAGGGCCCGGCGGGGATTTCCCTGGTCCGCCGCGCCCGAGCGGGCGGCTCGAGCACCTTCGAACGGGAGTTCCGGAAGCGCCTCGGCCGTCCCGTTTACCCGGCGGTGCGTCCGGCCCCGGCCGCTGTGCGCCGCGCGGTCGCCGGAAAGTCCGCGCGGGAGCTTCGCTTCGACCTGCGCGGGCTGACCGATTTCGAGAGCGCGGTGCTTCGGAAGGCGCTCGAGATTCCGGCGGGCCAGGTGCGCCCGTACGGCTGGATCGCGAAGGAGATCGGCCGCCCCGAGGCGGTCCGCGCCGCGGGAAGCGCGCTCGCGAAGAATCCTCTACCGCTGCTGATTCCGTGTCACCGCGTGGTGAGGACCGACGGCCGGGTCGGCGACTACATTTTCGGCAGCAGCGCGAAGCGCACGCTCCTGAAGTCGGAAGGGGCGCAACCGGACGCGCTGGAGAAGCTCGGTTCGTCAGGAGTTCGCTTTCTCGGAAGTGAATCGGGCCGGTACTTCTGCCTGCCGACCTGCGGCGGATTCGAGTCCCTTCGCCGGTCCAATCGGGTGCCGTTCCGCTCGGCAAGCCAGGCACTCGCGGCAGGCTTTCTCCCGTGTGAAGACTGCCGCCCGGCGGCGTGAGGTGCAGCTTTCGCCTGAGCGCGCCCCTCCCCGAGCGTGGGGAAAAACGAGCGTGGGGAAAGATAACGTGGCGCGCTTGACCTCAGTGGCGAATACGCTCGCCCCGAGAGGAGTCTCCTGACCGAAGGGAAGGAGGAGCCTCTCGGGGCGGGAGCCGAAGCGAACGTAGGGAGCAGGCCGGCGGTCGAGGCCGCATCCGGCCGAGCCGCCGGCCGGTGCCTTCGCCGCGCACGGCGAAGGCAGCTCCCGCAGTCAGCGGAGGCGACGTTCATGCGGTACTCGCCTTGCAATAGCCACCTTTCGCGCGGCGATAGGCGCCGCCGAAAGGAGACAGGCCTCATGAAGAAATGGCTGTTTAGCGTCCTCGGCGCCGGGGTCGCGCTGGCACTTTCGCCCTCCCTGTTCGCTCAATCCTCGACGTCGGGGTCTTCGACCCAGGGCTCCACGATGAGCCGGACACCGGGCGCCCAGACGACCCCGGGGACGGGCACGGGTACGACGGGTTCCGGGTCGTCTTACGGGTCCAGCGGTTCGGGATCCGGATCGACCGGCACCGGAACGACCGGGTCCGGCTCGAGCTACGGTTCGACGGGCTCGGGCTCGACTGGTTCGGGTTCAACGTATGGCTCCACGGGTTCCGGTTCGTCCACGATGGGTCAGACCGGCACGGGGACCTCGGGCACGATGGACTCCATGAGCGCCAGCGCGAACGGGCCGACGGCGGCCACGGATTGCGGCAAAGGCGGGTGGAAGAAATACTCGACCCCGAAGTTCAAGAGTCAGAAGCGTTGTGAGACGTGGGTGAAGCAGCACCCGAATGGCGCGGCGGGTTCCATGTCCGGCTCCGGATCCATGGGTTCGACGGGCACCGGATCGAGCGGTTCCGGGAGCGGCTCGGGAACAATGGGATCGAGCGGTTCGGGATCGATGGGCACCGGCTCGACGGGCTCGGGCTCGACCTACATCGCGACGCCCGGCGCGGGCTCGGGCACGTCCGGCTCCATGTACGGCGCGACGCCGTCCGGAAGCGGTTCCGGGTCCATGGGATCCGGCTCCGGCTCCGGAACGTCTGGCAGCGGCACCGGCACCTCGGGAACCGGGACTGGCACAGGCACGACGCGGGCGCGGACTCCCGGTGCGATGACCACGGTCACGCCCGGACCCTCGCGCTGAGACGATCTTCTTTCGTCTCTCAAATCCCCCGCCTTCGGGCGGGGTTTTTTTTGCCCGGTTCCGAGCCGATTCAAACCCTTCGCGCCGGTTGCCGTAGAGTTCTTCCGACCGCGCTTGAAAGGGAGGATCCGTGAAATCGACTTTCCGACGGGGCTTCGCCCTGCTCTTCGCCCTCGCCTGCTCCCGCCTGGCCGCCGGCCAGGAGCCGACTCCCGCACCAGGCCCCGGCCCGACCCCGGCGGCGTCCGCGAGGGAGCGCGGGGAAGGCTCCGATCCGGTGATCCGGTCCCGCAAGGAGCCGAGCCGCGAAGAGAAGGCCAGGGACAAGACCGGAAAGGGCGCCAACGCCGAAAAGGAAGCGCCGAAGAAGGGCGGATTCCGATCCGAAACCTTCGCGGGACTGGAGCTGCGCTCCGTCGGACCCGCTCTGACATCCGGACGGATCGTGGACATCGCCGTCGATCCGAAGAACACGCACCGCTGGTTCGTGGCGTCCGCCGACGGCGGAGTCTGGCGGACGGTGAACAGCGGGGTGACGTTCACGCCGGTGTTCGACGCGGAAGCTTCGCACTCGATCGGCTGCGTGGCGATCGACCCGAAGGATCCTTTCGTCGTCTGGGTCGGCTCGGGCGAGAACAACAGCCAGAGGGTCGTGGGCTACGGCGACGGCGTCTATCGCTCCGAGGACGGCGGCGCCTCCTGGAAGAACATGGGCCTGAAGACGTCGGAGCACATCGGAAAGATCGTCGTCGACCCGCGCGATTCGAACGTCGTGTACGTGGCCGCCCAGGGACCGCTTTGGGGCCCCGGCGGGGAACGCGGCGTGTACAAGACGACCGACGGCGGCAAGACGTGGAAGTCCTCGCTCGCGATCAGCGAGAACACGGGAGCCACCGACATCGTGATGGACCCGCGCGATCCGGACGTCCTCTTTGCGGCGGCCTATCAGCGCCGGCGCCACGTTTACACGCTCATCGACGGCGGCCCCGAGTCGGCGATCTACAAATCGGTCAACGCGGGCGGAAGCTGGAAAAAGGTGACGACCGGCCTGCCGAAAGAAGAGATGGGACGAATCGGTCTCGCGATCTCTCCCGCGGCTCCCGACGTCGTCTACGCCGTGATCGAAGCGGCGAACAAAGCGGGAGGTTTCTTCCGGTCGGGCAACCGCGGAGAGACCTGGGAGAAACGCAGCGAATACGTCCCGGGCGGCCCGCAGTACTACAACGAGATCTTCGCGGACCCGAAGAACCCGGAGCGCGTGTACTCGATGGACGTGTGGATCCAGGTGACGGAGGACGGCGGAAAAACGTTCCACAAGCTGGGCGAGCCGTCGAAGCATCCCGACAACCACGCGATGTGGATCGACCCGGACCTGACCGACCACCTGGTGGTGGGATGCGACGGCGGAATTTACGAGACGTTCGACCGCGCGGCGACCTGGCGGTTCTTCGCGAACCTCCCTGTCACGCAGTTCTACCGGGTGAGCGTCGACAACGCCGCCCCGATCTACAACCTCTTCGGCGGAACGCAGGACAACTTCAGCCTCGGTGGGCCTTCGCGCACGTCCAACATCCACGGCGTCTCCAACGCGGACTGGTTCGTCACCGAAGGCGGCGATGGGTTTCAGAGCCAGATCGACCCGGAGGACCCGAACACCGTCTACGCCGAGGCGCAGTACGGCGTCCTGACGCGCTTTGACCGGAAGACGGGAGAGAGTCTCGTCATCCAGCCGCAGGCGCGACCGGGCGAGCCGCCTCTTCGCTGGAACTGGGATTCTCCGATCATCATCAGCCCGCACAGCCACACGCGGCTCTACTTCGCCGCGCAGCGGATTTTTCGCAGCGACGACCGTGGCAACACGTGGAAGCCGGTCAGCCCGGACCTCACCCGCCAGATCGACCGCAACAGATTGAAGGTGATGGGTCGCGTGTGGCCGGCGGACGCCGTCGCGAAAAACTCCTCTACGTCGTTCTACGGCAACATCGTGTCGCTCTCCGAGTCGTCCCTCCAGGAGGGGCTGTTGTATGCCGCCACCGACGACGGGTTGATCCAGATCACCGAGGATGGAGGCGGAACGTGGAGAAAGACGTCCGCCGTGCCGGGCGTGCCCGAGTCCGCGTACGTCAGCCGCGTCGCGGCCTCGTCGCACGAGAAGGGGACGGTCTATGCCTCCTTCGACAACCACAAGAACGCCGATTTCAAGCCTTACGTCTTCAGGAGCACGGATCGCGGCCGCACGTGGAGCTCTATCGCCGGCGATCTCCCCGCGCGCGGAACGGTCTGGACCGTCCTCGAGGATCCCGCGCAGCACGATCTGCTCTTCACCGGGACCGAGTTCGGCCTCTACTTCACGCGCGACCAGGGACGCCGCTGGATCAAGCTGACGGGAGGCCTGCCGAACGTGGCGGTCCGGGATCTCGCGGTTCAGAGGCGGGAAGGGGATCTCGCGGTGGCGACCTTCGGGCGCGGGTTCTACATCCTCGACGACCTCACCCCCCTGCGCCTCTCGACCGCGGACGCGCTCGAAAGGGACGCGGTCCTCTTCCCCGTGCGGCGGCCTCTCGTGCTCATGCCCTCCGCGCCGCTCGGAATCCGGGGCAAGGCGTTTCAGGGCGAGTCCTGGTTCACCGCTCCGAATCCGCCGTTCGGCGCCGTCTTCACGTATTACCTGAAGGACGAGTGGAAGACCCTTCGCAAGACCCGCCAGGACAGGGAGAAAGACCTCGTCAAGCAGGGCAAGGACCCGGACTACCCGACCGCGCAGGATTTCCGCGCCGAAGCCCGGGAAGAGGATCCGACCATCGTCCTCACGATCTCGGATCCCGAGGGCCAGGTGATCCGGCGGCTGAAAGCGCCGGTCACGGCGGGCATGCACCGGATCGCCTGGGACCTCCGCTATCCCCCCGCGACGCCGACCTCGCTGAAGCCACCGGTGTCGGATCCTTTCAACGACCCGCCCTCCGGTCCGATGGTCGCCCCCGGCCGCTACACCGTGACGATGGAGAAATGGGTGCAGGGCCGCGCCACCCCGCTTTCGGAGCCGCAGCCCTTCGAGGCCCGCGGCGCGCACGAGATCCCGGCGGCGGATCGCTCGAAGCTGCTCCAGTTCGAACGGAAGGTCGCGAAGCTGCAGCGCGCGGTCACCGGCGCGGTCGAGTCCGCGACGGAAGCCCGGAACCGCATCACTCACATCAAGCAGTCACTTCTCGACACCCCCGGGAACACGGCCGCGCTCGGGACCGAGATCCGCTCGATGGACGTGCGGCTCGCGGACATCGAAGTCGCGCTGAAGGGCGACTCGGCTCTAGCCGCGCACAACGAGCCCACGGCGCCGTCGATCACCGATCGCGTCGAGTCCGTCGTCGGCACGCAGTGGAACGCAACCTCGGCGCCGACAGCGACGAGCGAGCAGGCGTATGCGTTCGCGGCCGCGGAATTCGCCGGCGAGCTCGAGAAGCTGCGGAAGCTCGTCAACGTCGATTTGAAGAAGGTCGAGGACACGATGGAAACTTCGGGCGCCCCGTGGACGCCGGGCCGCGTTCCGTCGTGGCAGCCGGAGTGAGCGGCCGTTGCGCGGCGCTATCTGACTTGGGCTTCCCCGCCGACCCCGCGGAGCATTGGAGATGACCTGGCGGGCGGGCGCGCAACCCGCAATCGTTGGGGCTCGTCGTCCTCGTCCTCATCCAGAAGTTCTGGTACTTCGCGGGTTTTCCGGCGATCGCGTGCGGCTGCTGGGCGGCCGCGCGGACGAGGGAGCTTCCGGTTCGCGCCGCAGAACGTGTCTCGGCGGCCCGGCTGGCCGGTCTCCTCGGCGCCGGGATCATGGAGATCGGCGGGACCATCGAAGGATTCGTCTCGTACGACAAGGTGTTCGACAGCGGAGTGCTCGGACTCTTCGTCCTGGCGGGTCCGCCGGTGGTGCCGCTTCTGCCGCTGGCGCCTCTGACCCTGATCATCCTCGGCGCCGTTCTCGGCGGGCTGCTGGCCGCGGCCGTCGCGTCGGGATTCTTCCCCTGGGCGAGAGGGTGAGGGAGATCACCTCTCGCATCAGGCGCTGTCAGCCTGAAAGTGCAGCGCATGCGCCGGACCCTGATCCCGCAGTACGCGGTCTTCCCGGACGGCGAGCGGCTCCTCATCAATTCCCTCGCCGCTCCTGACGTCGCCGACTCGATCCGCATCGTGCAGAACTGGACCGCGGCGCTCCCCGCCCGCTAGAACAAGGCCCATCCGGCTGGCAAGCTGAGCGCTGACGGCTCGTCATCCCGCCGTTGTACCCTCTCACCCTTGCCGCTCTCGACCGGAAGCCGCCTCGGTCCCTACGAGATCCTCGCGCCGATCGGCGCGGGCGGAATGGGTGAGGTCTACCGCGGGCGCGACACCCGCCTCGACCGCACGGTGGCGATCAAGGTCCTTCCGGAGCGCCTCTGGAAGGACGACGAAATGCGGCTGCGCTTCGAGAGAGAGGCGAAAACGGTTTCGCGCCTCTCCCATCCGCACATCTGCGCCGTGCACGACGTGGGGCGGCAGGACGCCGCCGATTATCTCGTCATGGAGTACCTGGAAGGCGAGACCCTCGCGGACCGTCTTGCACGCGGACCGATTCCGACATCGCTGGCGGTCCGTTACGCCTCCGAGATTTCGGACGCTCTCGACTGCGCCCACCGGAGCGGCATCGTGCACCGGGACCTGAAGCCCGCCAACGTGATGATCACGAAGGACGGGGTCAAGCTGCTCGATTTCGGTCTCGCGAAGGCGTTCTCGTCGACAGGCTCGTCCGAAAGCGTCACGTCCGCGGAAAGCGCGCAGAAGGACCTGACGCGCGAAGGGATCATCGTCGGGACCGTGCAGTACATGGCGCCGGAGCAGCTCGAGGGGAAGGAAGCCGACGCGCGCACGGACATCTTTGCGCTCGGCACCGTCCTCTACGAGATGACAACGGGGAAGAAAGCGTTCTCCGGCTCGAGTCGCGCGAGCCTCATGGCTGCGATCCTTCAGAGCGAGCCGGCGGCGGCATCCTCGGCCGGAACGAACGCGCCGGCGGCGCTCGATCGTGTGATCGCGACCGCTCTCGCGAAGGATCCCGAGAAGAGATGGCAGAGCGCGCGCGACGTCGCCCTGCAGCTCGCCGCGATTGGGACGGCTCCGGAATCTCTGCCGGCCTCGAGAGGTGCCGGCGGATCCGCCGCCTGGAAATGGGCGGCCGCGGCATTGGCGATCGCGCTCATCGTTCTTTTCTTCGTCCGGGCGCGACCCTCGCCCGAGTCGAATCCATCGGCCATCCGCTTCCGATTCGCTCCTCCCGAAGGGACCGCCTTCGCGGACTTTGGCGAATCGACCCCGATGGCCTTTTCGCCGGATGGGACGCGCCTCGCGGTCGTGTTCGTCGGCGGCGGTCCCTCACGCATCTGGCTACGAAGCGTTTCCGATACGGAGCCGCACCCGATCCCGGGGACGGAGGGCGCCCGATCCGTGTTCTGGTCTCCCGACGGGCGGTCGATCGGATTCTTCGCGGACGAGAAGCTGAAACGTCTGGACCTTTCAGGAGGCACTCCTGTGACGGTCTGTGATCTCTCTCGAGGACTCACAGGCAGAAGAGCCGGGCGATCGGGGACCTGGAGCCCGAGCGGAGAAATTCTTTTCGCGGACGTTCAGGGAGACGCGATTTATCGGGTGGCTTCCGCCGGGGGCCGGCCCGAGCCGCTCATCCGGCCGGACCCGAAACGATCCGAGACCAGGGTCGTCTGGCCCTGGTTTCTGCCCGACGGCTCTCGATTCCTCTACATGGTGAGGCGCCGGAACGGGCAGGGTGCCGTCATGCTGTTCGAGCCCGGTAAGACATCGCGGCCGCTGGTCGATGTGCGTTCGATAGCTCAATACGTGGACCCCGGATTTCTGGTTTACGTCCGTGACGGCGCCCTGCTCGCCCAGCGGCTGGATGTTTCCGCGGGAAGCCTCACGGGCACCCCTTTCCCGCTCGCGCCGGAGGTCTCCTATTTCGCGTCCACGGGGGGCGCGGCGTTTGCCACGGGGCGCCGCGGAGAGCTCGCGTTTCGTGCGTCGGAGGATCTCGATCGGCTCGTCTGGTTCGACCGAAGCGGACGGCGGCTCGGGGTGATCGGCGCTCCCGGGAGCTACGAGGGACTCACCTTCTCGCCGGACGCGAAGCGGGTTCTCTTCTCTCGCGCCCGTAAGGCTATCGGGACATACGACCTCTGGCTGCTCGACCTCGACCGAAACGTCGAGACGGCGGTCACGACCGATCCGGACAGCGAGTTCGCGGGCGTCTGGCTGCCCGACGGGAAATCCATTCTCTACTCGCACGTGACCGAGGCGAACCCGCAGCTCTTCCGGCACGATCTTGCGACCGGCAGAGAGGCGGCGCTGCTGCCATCGCGCGGATTTCAGCAAGCGCTCGACGTCTCGCCGGACGGTCAGACGATCATTTTCTCCGAGAGAGAAACAGGACACGGCTTCGAGCTCTTCACGATGCCCCTTTCACGGAGAGTCCCGCCGAGGAAGTTCTCGCCGCGGGCGGAGAACGCCCAGCGAGCACGGTTTTCGCCCGATGGAAAGGCGATTGCGTTTGTATCGTACGAAGCCGGGAGGCCCGAGGCATACGTCGCTCCATTCGGAATCGACGCGGAACGGACCCGCGTGTCGGTCGAGGGCGCCGAGTCTCTTTGCTGGAGTCGAGATGGAAGGGAGCTCCTCTATCTCGGTTCCGACAGACAGCTGATGGCGGCGCCGGTCCGGACCACGCCGACCATCGAAGTCGGCCAGCCGGTCGCGCTTTTCCGGATTCCAGGAAACGAGGAGTGGCGGGAATTCGACGTAACGCCGGACGGCCGCATCCTGGCCATCATCGAAGAATCCGCAGGCAACGCTCAGCCCGCGACGGTGGCGATTCACTGGACGGCGGAAGTCCCGAAGCACTGAGCTGTCGCCGGACCAGCCGGCCTTGGATATCATCCCGAAAAACTGACCGACGCTGAACCGTGACGCGCACCGCGCGCTGTCGGAAGGAGAGATCCGCGATGAATAACTGTAAAAGAGCGCGTCTTCGAGTGATCACTTTGACGCTGACGATCCTCCTCGCCTCGACAGGGGTGTCTCGGGCCCAGGAGCGGAAAGAGAACGCGAAGCCGGCGCCCCCGCCGACCCCGACGGCTCCGAAGTCGCCGGGGCCTTTCGACGAGATGAAGTATCGCTTCGTGGGACCTCCCGGCAACCGCGTCGCAGCGGTCGTCGGAGTTCCCGGCGACATGAACACGTATTACGCCGGCGCCGCTTCGGGAGGGGTCTGGAAATCGACCGACGCGGGGATCCACTGGAAGCCCGTCTTCGATGAACAGACGGCGCAGTCGATCGGCTCGATCGCGATCGCGCCCTCGGACCCGAACGTGATCTGGGTCGGGACCGGGGAGTCGTTCATCCGGAGCAACGTCTCGCTCGGCAACGGTGTGTACCGGTCGACCGATGCCGGAAAGACGTGGAAGCATCTGGGACTCGAGAAGACCGGCCGGATCGGCCGCATGATCGTCGACCCGCGAAATCCCGACGTGGCGTTCGCCGCTGCGATCGGGACCGGGTACGGACCGCAGCAGGAGCGCGGGGTCTATCGGACGACGGACGCCGGCAAGACTTGGGATCGCGTCCTCTTCGTGGACGAGAACACGGGAATCTCGGATCTCGCCATGGATCCTTCCAATCCCCGCGTGCTGCTCGCGGGCGCCTGGCAGATCGACATTAAGACGTGGGGCCGCAAGAGCGGCGGCTCCGGCAGCGGGCTCTTCCTCTCGAAGGACGGCGGCACGACCTGGAAGCGGCTGACGCGCCACGGCCTTCCGGAGCCGCCGATCGGGAAGATCGCGGTGGCGATCGCGCCCTCCGACCCGCTGCGAATGTACGCGTTGATCGAAACGGGACAGCGCGGTTCGCTCTGGCGCTCGGATGACGGCGGCGACAACTGGAAGCTCGTCAATCACAGCCGGCTCTTGAACGAACGGCCGCACTACTACACGCGCATGCTCGTGATGCCGGACAACGCGAACGAGGTGTATTTCCCCTCGAACATGATGGGAGTGACCTACGACGGCGGGGAGACGGCCGATCAGATCCGCTGGGGCGGAGACAACCACGACATGTGGTCGGACCCGAAGAACCCGAGCCGCATCATGATCGGCAACGACCTCGGCGTTCTCATCTCGACCACTCGCGGAAAGCAGTGGTCGAACATCCGCCTGCCGATCGGCCAGATCTACCACGTCGCGACCGACAACCGGATCCCATACTCGGTTTACGGGCAGATGCAGGACGACGGCTCGATGCGCGGTCCGAGCCAGCTCCCCGGCTCCGGCGGGATTCATCCGGCGATGTGGACGACGACGGCGGGATGCGAGACGGGCTGGACGACCCCCGATCCCGTCGACCCGAACATCGTCTGGGGCGGCTGCTACGCGGGAGTCGTCGAGCGCTTCGACGCGCGCACCGGGATGTCGCGGACGGTGAGCGTGTGGCCCGAGCGGACCATGGGCGCGAACGCGGGAGAGATCAAGCTGCGCATGAACTGGACGTTCCCCATCGCGGTCTCGCCGCATGATCACAACACGGTTTACGTCGGGAGTCAGTTCGTTCACGCGACGTCCGACGGCGGACAGACGTGGAAGGCGATCAGCCCGGATCTCACGCTGAGCGAAAAAACCATGATGGGAGACTCGGGCGGCCTGACGGTCGACAACCTCTCGGTCGAATACGCCGGCGTTGTCTATTCCATCGCGGAGAGCCCCGTCGAGAAAGGCGTGATCTGGGCCGGCACCAACGACGGCAACGTGCAGGTGACGCGCGACGGCGGCAAGACCTGGTCGAACGTGAGTCCGAAAGCCCCTGGAATGGGACCGCGGGGGACGGTCGACAGCGTGGACCCCGGCCGGTTCGACGGCGGCACCTGCTACGTGTCCGTCGATCTGCACCAGGTGGACAACCGGGACCCGTTTATCTTCAAGACCAGCGACTACGGACGCACATGGAAGTCGATCGCTTCGGACATCCCGAAGAGCCCGCTCTCCTACGTCCACGTCGTCCGGGAGGACCCGTTCCGCAAAGGGCTCCTCTACGCCGGAACCGAAAACGGCTTGTACGTCTCGTTCGACGACGGCGGCCACTGGCAGCCGCTCCAGAGCCGCCTTCCCCACGCGCCCGTCTATTGGCTGACGGTTCAGGAGCATTTTCACGATCTGGTCGTCGGAACCTACGGGCGTGGTTTCTTCATCCTGGACGACGTGACGCCGCTCGAGCAGCTGACCGATGGAGTGCGGGGCGAAGCCGCGCACCTCTTTTCGCCGAGAGCGGCGTATCGGTTTCGTCCCGGTCCAATCCCGGCGCTCGCCCCGGTCGGCACCGCGATGGGCCAGAACCCGCCATACGGGGCGTCGATCCAGTACTGGCTGAAGGAGCCGGTCAAGGGAGGCCCGCCGGAGGGCGAGCCGGAGCCAGCCTCGACGGATCCGTCTTCGTCCGAAGCGTCCGCAGCGAAGGCCCCGAAGAAGCGTCCCGTCGAGATCACGATCTGGGACTCCGCCGGCCAGAAAATTCGCTCGATCCTGACGACCAACAAGGTCGGTGTGAACCGCGCCGTCTGGGACCTGAGGTACGAGCCCTCCGAAGAGGTGAGGCTCCGGACAACGCCCTCCGGAAACCCGCATCTCTGGGAGGAGAAGCGCTTCCGGGGCAAGGACCGGCGCGCGATCTACTACTACGGCACCGACACACCGAAGAAGGGCCCTCTCGTCCCTCCGGGCACGTACACAGTGAAGCTCACGATCGAAGGACGCGAGCAGTCGGCGAAGCTCGAGGTCCGGAAGGACCCGCGCTCCGCCGCGACCGACGCGGACCTCGAAGCGTCCGCGAAGTTCTCGCGAGGCGTGTACGGAATGACCAACGACGCGGCTCGCATGATCAACCAACTCGAGTGGACGCGGAAGCAGCTCGAGGACACGCGCAAGATGCTCGCGGCGGCGAAGACCGAGCCCTCCGCCCTCGGCGCGGTGGACGAGCTCGAGCGCCGCGCGCGCTCCGTGCAGGACCGGCTGATGCAGCCCACTCTCGCGGAGGCGGACTTGAAGTCGTTCCGGGGACCGATGGGGCTGTACTTGAAGCTTATCTGGCTCCAGGCGGAATCCGGGACGGGAGGCGGGGACGTCTCCGGCAACGCGGACATGGGGCCGACGGGATCCGAGGGCGAGGTGTTCGAGCTGTTGTCCGGCCAGCTTGCCGCGACGCGCCGCGACTTCGACGAGCTCTATGAAAAACGAATTCCAGAATTCAACGAAGCGATGCGTGCGAAGGGTTCCGCGGGGGTGATGACGGTGCAAGAGCCGCTGGAGCCGAAGCCGCCCCGGCCGGAGGCGCCGGAAGACGACGATGATTGGGGAAGTTGAGAGGAGCGGTGAGGGCTCGAGGTCGAGCGTTTAGAGTTCAGCGTTCGGCGTTGAGCGTCTCCGGGCGGCGGCCGCGGCGAGGAACGCGCACAGCGCCGCCAGAGCGAGGAGCGGGACGGCCTGCCCTGCGGCCCCGCCGAGACGCGGTGCCATGGATCGCGGCGCGACCCCCGCCGCAACGAGACCCGCGACGAGGACTCCCGCGAGTCCCTCTCCCGCGACGAGGCCGGACGCCGCGAGGATTCCGGGATTGCCCTCGTCCTTCTCCTCCAATTCGGAGAGGGGCATTTTCGCCCGGCGCCGCTCGACCCATCCGCGCACGCACCCGCCGACGTAAATCGGCGACATCGAAGCGAGCGGCAGGTAGACGCCGATCGCAAAGGCGAGACCGGACGCGCCGCACAGCATCGCCGCGATGGCCAGCCCTCCGCCGGTCAGGACGAGACCCCACGGGAGCTTCCCCGCGAGCACCCCTTCGACGATCGTCTTCATCAGAGTGGCCTGCGGCGCCGGGATCTCCTTCGAGCCGAACGTATAGGCCTGCCCGAGAAGCAGAACGGTTCCGGCAACGGCCCAGCAGGCGAACGCCGCCCCGATCAACTGCCCGAGTTGCTGCCGGGCGGGCGTCGCGCCGACCAGGTAGCCGGTCTTCAAGTCCTGCGAGATGTCGCCGGCCTTCGACGCCGCCACCGCCACGACGGTCCCGACCGTCAGAACCGCGGCGCGCGCCCGGATTCGTCCACCCGAACGCCGCGAAGACGGAGGCGACGCCAAGAAGGGTGACGAGCGTGATGCCGGACGTCGGCTGCGAGGAGACCCCGACGATCCCAACGATCCTTGCGGCGACGGTCACGAACAGAATGCCGAAAACCGCGACACCCGCCGCGCAGATCGCCCGCTGGAGAGGGTTCATTCCCCCTGCGAAAACTCCGGGGGCAAGCGCCGCGACGGCGATGACGAAGAGCACGGCTCCGACGACGAAGGCGCCCGGCAGGTCGCGGTCCGTCTCGGGCCGCAGTCCGCCGTCGGACCCGCGGTGGCGCCGCAGCCCACGCAGCACGCCGGCAAACGCGCTGCCCATCGTCGGCAGGTTTTTGGCGACCGTCAGGATTCCCGCCACCGCGACGGCTCCTGCGCCCACGTAGCGAACGTACCGGGACCAGATCTCCGACGCGGTCATCGCGGAGATGGGACGCGCTGCCTCGGGGAAAAGCGGCGCCGTCAGTCCTGATCCGACCCACGTGATCAGAGGGATCAGCACGAGCGAGGAGACGAGCGACCCCGCGACGAGAACGGCAGACTGGCGGTACCCGAGGATGTATCCGACCGCGATCAGCGCCGGGGCAAGCTCCAGCGCGAGCACCGCGTTCGGAATCACCGGCAGCCGCGCGGAGATCTCGCTCGGGAGAAGAAACGCGAGGCCGAGCGCCAGCTTGAACGCCGCGCCCACGGCGATCCCCCTGAAGATCCAGACGCCGGCGCGGGAGCGCTGAGACGTCGCTCGCAGCACTTCCGCGCAGGCGGTTCCTTCCGGATAGGGTAGCTCGTCCCGCGCGTCGACGATCAGCAGCCGCCGGAGAGGAATCATCGCGGAGAGACCGAGCACGCCGCCTAGAAAGCAGAGGGCAACAACCTGGAGGTAAGGCGGCGCCATCCCCCACAGGAAGAGAGCCGGGATCGTAAAAATGGTGCCGGTCGCCAGCGCCGTCGAGGCGGAACCGACCGTCTGCGACATGTTCGCCTCGAGGATCGTACGCCGCCGGCCGAGCAGGGAAAAAATCGCCACGGCCATCACGGCGGCGGGGATCGAAGCGGAGACCGTCAGGCCGACCCGCAGCCCGAGGTATGCGTTCGCAGCGCCGAAGACGATCCCGAGCACGGCGCCGATGACAACCGCGCGCAGCGTGAACTCGGCGGAGGAGCCGCCAGCTGCTCCTTCCGACCTCGGAGGCATGTGCCGATACTAGTTCCGGTGAAAGCCATTTGTTGAGAAGGACTACACTCGGCTCACCCGATTCCATACATTTCATTCCGAAGGAC
>JBBROA010000051.1:0-27580 GCA_038229875.1 Thermoanaerobaculia bacterium
CGCCGCCAGTCGAGATCGGGAACCAGCCCCGCGACACGATTCATGTGCTGCGTCCAGATCGGCACGCATGCATCGCCGCCCGCCAGCCGCACGCTGTGGCCGTCATCGAATCCGATCCACACAAGATTCAGGATCCGCGGCGAGTAGCCGATGAACCACGCATCCCGATAATTGCTCGTCGTTCCGGTCTTGCCGGCAAAGGGCCGCTCGAATCCGAGCTGCCGCGCTTTCGCCGCCGTGCCGTATTCGAACACGTCCTTCAGCATCTCGTTCATCACGTAGCAGACGCTCGCCGGCGCCACGCGCTTCATCTTCACTTCACGGCTCTCGAGGATTTTCCCCTCGCGTGTCGACACGGCGAGAATCGAGATCGGCTCGGCTTTGACACCGAGGTTGGCGAAGGCGGAGTAGGCGAAGGCGATTTCGAGCGGCGTCACTTCGAACGAGCCGAGCGCGACCGAGGGATACGGCGCCAAGTGGCTCTCGATGCCGATGGTCACCGCGGTCTTGATCACATTCGGCACGCCGGCGTCGATCGCGGCGCGCACGGCCGGGACGTTGTACGAGTGCACAAGCGCTTCGCGAACGCTCACGTGACCGTGATAGCGGAGATCGTAGTTCTGCGGTTGCCACACCGCGTTGCCGCTGCGAACGCTGATCGGCGAGTCGTCCAGCACCGTGGCCGCCGTGAACGCCTGCCGGCCGCGCTGCGGATCCATCGCGGTGGCGTAGACGAACGGCTTGAACAGCGAGCCGGGCTGCCGCCGCGCCTGAATCGCACGATTGAACTGCGTCTTCGAGTAGTTGCGACCGCCGACCAGCGCCTTCACGTAACCGGTCCCGGGCTGAATGGTGAGCATCACGCCTTCGAGCGGCACCGGCGACTTGCGCAGATACGGATAGCGCTTGTCGAGATCGGCGATGCCCGCGTCGAGCGCCTGTTCCGCCGAGCGCTGCATCGACGTGTCCAGTGTCGTGAACACGCGCAGCCCCTCGGTCCTGAGCTGCGTCTCGGGATACGTTTCCTTGAGTTGCTTGAGCACGAGATCGACAAAGAACGGCGCGCTGCGCGAGGTCCTTGGAAAGCGCGTCGTCGTCATCGGCGATGCGATCGCGGCGTCGTACTGCTCCTTCGTGATCATCTCCTGATCGAGCATGAGCTTCAGGACGGTGTCGCGCCGCGGCTTCGCGCGCTCCGGATACTTGAGCGGCGACAGCACGTTCGGCGACCGGATCACCCCGGCCATCGTCGCCGCCTCGGGCAACGTCAGATAGGTCACGTGCTTGCCGAAGAAGAGCTGCGAAGCCTGCTCGACGCCAATGATCTGCACCGCACCGTTCTGGCCGAGGTAGATTTCGTTGAGGTAGGTCTCGAGGATTTCCTGCTTCGTGTAGCGAGCCTCCAGCAGGATCGCCATCAGCGCCTCGACACCTTTGCGCCGCCAGGTGCGCTCGGGATTGAGGTAGAGGTTCTTGACCAGCTGCTGCGTGAGCGTCGAGCCGCCGTGCGAGAGAGTCTTGCTGCGGATGTCGGTGACCAGCGCGCCTAACGTGCCGCGGATCGAAATCCCCTCGTGATGATAGAAGCCCTTGTCTTCGGTCGCGATGATCGCGTTGGTGAGGGTTTTCGGCACCGCGCTCAGCGCGACCGGCAGGCGGTCCTCCATCTCGTTGTTGAAGATCGAGGTGATGAGCTCCGGCTCGATGCGAACACCGCGCAAGGTGACGCCGTCATCGAGCCGGTGAATGGCGCGGATCGAAGAGCCGTTCAGATCGATCGTAACGGGAATCGCGCGGAACTCGATGTCGGGATACTCGAAGTTCTGCAGGTAGATCTCGAGGTTGCCGCCGGTGAAGCGATACTCGCCCGGATTCGCGACCTTGCTGCGAACCTCGTGATACCCGACGTGATTGAGCTTCGGCTCCAGGAGCGCGCGCGGAAACGACATTCCGGGCACGATCGGCGTGGCGTCGGAGTAGATGCGGCTCGGCAGATCCCACCGCCGGCTCGAATCGAATTTGCGCGTGACGACGGCGTAGGTGTAGCCGACGAATCCGACGAACGCCACGAAGATGACCATCGCCGCAAAGGCCAGCCCCGCGGAATGGCGCCAGAGAAAATCTTTGATGAAGGAGCGCTTGGCCATGGGTCGCGGAACGCCGGTCGCTGGTCGCCGGTCGGAAAACCGACCAGCCAATCGCGACCTGCGACCCGCCGTTGTTTACATGGACGACATTGAATTCAGGAACTCGCTATTGGTCCGCGTCTTATCGAGCTTTTCGACCAGCAACTCCATCGATTCGACGGTGGACAGCGGCGAGAAGACCTTGCGAAGGACCCAGATGCGATTGAGCTCGTTGCGATCGAGGAGCAGCTCCTCTTTGCGCGTACCGGAGCGGTTGATGTCGATGGCCGGGAAGACGCGCTTGTCCGAGAGCTTGCGATCGAGGTGCACTTCCATGTTGCCCGTGCCCTTGAACTCTTCGAAGATCACGTCGTCCATGCGCGAGCCGGTGTCGATGAGAGCGGTGGCGATGATCGTGAGCGAGCCGCCCTCTTCCACGTTGCGCGCGGAGCCGAAGAAACGCTTCGGCCGCTGCAGCGCGTTGGAGTCGACGCCTCCCGACAGCACCTTGCCGGACGGCGGAACGACGGTGTTGTAGGCGCGCGCGAGACGGGTGATCGAGTCGAGCAGGATGACGACGTCGCGCCGGTGCTCGACCAGACGCTTGGCCTTCTCGATGACCATCTCGGCGACCTGCACGTGTCGCGAAGCCGGCTCGTCGAACGTCGAGGAGATCACCTCGCCCTTGACCGAGCGCTGCATGTCGGTGACTTCTTCGGGCCGCTCGTCGATCAGAAGCACGATGAGCGTGACTTCCGGATGGTTCGTCGAGATCGAGTTCGCCAGCGACTGCAGCACCATCGTCTTGCCGGTGCGCGGCGCCGCGACGATCAGCCCGCGCTGGCCCTTGCCGATCGGAGCGACGAGGTCGAGAACCCGCGAGGTCATGTTCCCGGGGACCTCGAGCTTGATGCGATCCTGCGGATACAGCGGCGTCAGATTGTCGAAAAAGATCTTCTCGCGCGCGACGTCCGGGTGCTCGAAGTTGACCGCTTCGACCTTGATGAGGGCAAAGTAGCGCTCCCCTTCCTTCGGCGGCCGGATCTGCCCCGAGACCGTGTCCCCGGTGCGAAGGTCGAACTTCCGGATCTGCGACGGCGACACATAGATGTCGTCCGGACCCGGCAGGTAGTTGTATTCGGGGGCTCGGAGGAAGCCGAACCCGTCCGGAAGGCATTCGAGCACGCCTTCCGAAAAGATGAGTCCCTTCTTTTCCGTCTGCGCCTGCAGGATCTTGAAGATCAGGTCCTGTTTGCGCATCCCGGTCGCGTTCTCGACCTCCAGGTCTTTCGCGATCTTCAGGAGCTGCGGGATCTTGATCTCGTGCAGCGCGCGGATGTCCAACGTGTCGCCGTGCTCCAGTCCGAGCTCTTCCTGCTCCTGCTCCTCCGCCGTGGTGTCCGGAAGACCCTCGGGAGGCGGCGGCGGCTCGAGCGTCTGCACGTCCGACCCGCCATTCGAACCTTTTCTTCTAGCCATGTGCTCTCTCCTCGCCTCGCGAGATTGCCCGGCGGATCTCCCGCCGCAGCTCATCAATTCCTTCGCCCGTCTTCGCGGACACGGGCCACACCGCCCCGTGCCCGGCCTCGATCGCCCGCCGCGCCCGGACCCGCTCCGCGGACCCGAGACGGTCCCACTTTGTCGCCACCGCCAGGGACGGGACTCCCGTGTTTTCCAGATAGTCGCGGATCTCGACGTCGGCTGCCGAGTCGGTGACCCGCGAGTCGATGAGCCGCAGCGCCAGCATCACGCGGCCGCTTCCGAAGAGCTCGTCGGCGAGCCGCGCCCAGCCCTCGCGCTCCTCCCGTGAACGCCGGGCGTACCCGGCGCCGGGAAGATCCGCGAAGTGATGGCCGTCTTTTGTCGCATAAAAGTAAATTCCCCGGGTCTTTCCAGGGGTCTTGCCGACCCGGGCGCTCTGGCTCCCAAGAAGCCGGTTCAACAGGCTGGACTTGCCGACGTTCGACCTTCCGACTAATGCGACGGCCGGGTGACCGTCATTCGGGAAGTCTTCCCGGCGGTGAACCGCCGCGACCAACGCGCCACGGCGCGCCCCTTTTTTCGAGCGATCCGGCCGCAGCTCCTCTTTTTTCAAACGATTCGCCTGCGCAGGCTCAAATTTTCTCAAGCGACTCGCCCTGTGGGCTCAAGTTTTTTCAAGAGATTCGCCCTGCGGGCTCAATGCGCGACCGTGCCTCCCTCGGCAGGCTTGGTGTCGGGCGGCAGCGTCGCCGCCGTCGTGGGAACCCCTTCCATCGCGACCTTGATCACTTCGTCCATGTTGCTGACGAGGTGAAATTCCATTTCGTTCCGGATCTCCGGCGGCAAGTCGTCCAGGTCCTTGTCGTTTTCCGCGCAGAGAATGATCGTGCGAATTCCGGCGCGGTAGGCCGCCAGGATCTTGTCCTTGATGCCGCCGACCGGAAGCACCTTTCCGCGCAGCGTGATCTCGCCGGTCATCGCGACGTCCTTCAGCACCGGGATCTTGGTCACGGCGGAAAAGAGCGAGACCGCCATGGTTATACCCGCCGAGGGACCGTCCTTCGGGATCGCGCCCTCGGGCACGTGAATGTGGATATCGAATTTCTCGTGGAAGTTCGGGTCCGCGTCGTACATCTCCGCACGGCTCCGCACGTAGGACACGCCCGCGCGGGCGGATTCCTGCATGACGTCTCCGAGCGATCCGGTCAGCGTCAAGACGCCCTTTCCCTTCAGGAGGCTCGTCTCGATCGAGAGGATCTCTCCCCCCGCCTCCGTCCAGGCGAGGCCCGTCGCGACGCCGATCTCGGAGATTTCCCCCTTGACCCGGCTCCGGAACTTCGCTTTCCCGAGGAACTCGCGCAGGTTGTCCGGAGTGATCCGAACCGGAGTCTCCGCTTTCTTCTGCACGATGCGGCGCGCCACCTTGCGGAAGACGCTCCCGATCTCGCGCTCGAGATTTCGCACTCCCGCTTCCCGGGTGTGAGAGGTGATGACACCGAGAACCGCCTCGTCGGAGATCTCGACCTGCTCGGGCTTCAGGCCGTTCGCGTCGGTCTGCTTCGGAACCAGGAACTGCCGCGCGATCGCCAGTTTCTCGTTGGGCGTGTACCCCGAGAGCTGGATGACCTCCATGCGGTCTCTCAGGGCCGGCGGGATCGGATCGGCGATGTTCGCCGTCGCGATGAACATGACTTTCGAGAGGTCGTACTCGACGTCGAGGTAGTGGTCCACGAACGTCGCGTTCTGCTCCGGGTCGAGAACCTCGAGAAGCGCCGACGCTGGGTCGCCCCGGAAGTCAGACGACATCTTGTCGACTTCGTCGAGCAGGAACACCGGGTTGACGGTGCCCGCTTTCTTCATCATCTGGACGATCTGCCCCGGGAACGCTCCGATGTAGGTGCGCCGGTGGCCGCGGATCTCCGCCTCGTCGCGCACGCCGCCGAGCGACAACCGCACGAACTTGCGGTTCAAGGAGCGGGCGATCGACTTCGCGAGCGAGGTCTTCCCGACGCCGGGAGGACCGACGAAGCAGATGATCGAGCCCTTCGTTTTCTGGACGAGCTGACGCACCGCCAGAAACTCCAGGATCCGCTCCTTGACCTTCTCGAGCCCGAAATGGTCCTCGTTTAAGATCTTCTCCGCACGGAAGAGGTCCTTCGACTCGCGGGACGCCTTCTTCCAGGGAACCCCAACGAGCCATTCGATGTAGTTGCGCGAGACCGTCGCCTCGGCGGACACCGGAGGCATGGCTTCGAGGCGCCGCAGCTCGGCTTCCGCCTTCTCGCGGACTTCCTTCGGCATCCCGGCGGTGGCCACCTTTTTCTTCAGATCGTCGACCTCGTCGGTGCGGTCGTCCTTGCGGCCGAGCTCCTGATGGATCGCCTTGATCTTCTCGTTGAGGTAGTACTCCTTCTGCGCCTTCTCCATCTGCTTCTTGACCTTGTTGTTGATCCGGCGGTCGATGTTGACCTTCTCGACCTCGATCTCCAGCAGGTCCTGCAGCTTCTGAAGCCGTTCGTACACGGACTCCGCCTCGAGGAGAGTCTGCTTCTCGGCGGTCGAAACCGCGAGGTGCGCGGCCAGGGTGTCGGCGAACCGCTCCGGGTCTTCGACCTTGAGCGACGCCGCGATCCCCTCGAACGCGAGGTGGTGCGAGAGCTTGGCGTACTGCTCGAAGAGCCCGAGCACCTTACCCATGTACTCCTTGAGCTCCGAGGCATCCGCCGGCCGCTCCACCATCGGTTCGACGACGACCCCGAGGTAGTCGCGCAGCTCTTCAAAGGCCCGGATGCGGCCGCGCCGGACGCCTTCGACCATGACCTTGATGTGCCCGTTCGGCAGCTTCAGGGACTGGGCGACGGTGGCGACCACTCCGACCGAGTAGATGTCCCTCGCCGAGGGCTCATCGAGCTGCGGGTTCTTCTGGGCCGCGAGAAAGAGGCGCTTGGACGGTGTCGCCAGGGCCGCCTCGAGCGCGTGAATGGACGACTCCCGGCCGACCACGAACGGGGCCATCATGTGCGGAAACACCACCATGTCCCGGAGTGGGACGAGAGGCAGCGTTTCCTGGAGCCGGGTCGGGTTCTCTGGTTTCATTTTGGAAATTCCGGTCCTTTAGGCCCGCGGCGAGCCGCCGCGGGCTCAGACGATGCGAGAAGGGTGCCTATCCGGCCTTGCGGAGGATGGTGATGGGATTTGTGCGGTGCTTGACCACGTCGCGGGTGATGACGCACTCCTCGATGTCGTCGTCCGAAGGGATCTGGTACATGACGTCGAGCATCAGGTCTTCGATGATGATCTTGAGTCCCCGGGCGCCCACGTTTCGGGCCAGCGCCTCCTCAGCGATCGCCTCGATGGCGTCGTCGGTGAAGCGCAGCTGAACGTTTTCGAACTCGAGCATCGTCTGGTACTGCTTGACGAGCGAGTTCTTCGGCTCCTTGAGGATCTCGACGAGAGCCGGCTGATCGAGCTCCGCAAGGGTCGCGACGACCGGAAGCCGGCCGACGAACTCGGGGATCATGCCGAACTTGATCAGGTCCTCGGGATGCACCTTCTCGAGAAGGGCGCTCACGCGCTTCTCCTTCTTGGAGGTGATCTTTGCCCCGAATCCCATCGTCTTTTCCGTCATCCGGCGGCTGATCAGGTCTTCGAGCCCCACGAACGCCCCTCCGCACAGGAAGAGGATGTTCGTCGTGTCGATCTGGATGAACTCCTGGTGCGGGTGCTTGCGGCCGCCCTGCGGAGGCACGTTCGCGACCGTCCCCTCGAGGATCTTGAGCAAGGCCTGCTGAACGCCCTCGCCCGAGACGTCGCGGGTGATCGACGGGTTTTCGCCTTTCCGGGCGATCTTGTCGACCTCGTCAATGTAAACGATGCCGCGCTCCGTCTTTTCCTTGTCGTTGCCGGCCGCCTGGTAGAGCTTCAGGATGATGTTCTCGACGTCCTCGCCAACGTATCCGGCCTCGGTCAGCGTCGTGGCGTCCACGATCGTAAACGGCACCGACAGGAGCTTGGCCAGGGTCTGGGCAAGAAGGGTCTTTCCAGTCCCGGTCGGGCCGATTAAGAGAATGTTCGATTTCTGAAGCTCCACGTCGAGCTTCCGGTTCTTCTCGAGGTAGTCGATCCGCTTGTAGTGGTTATAGACAGCGACGGCGAGCTTCTTCTTCGCCTGGTCCTGCCCGATCACGTATCCGTCGAGGAACTCTTTGATCTCCTTGGGCTTGGGGAGCTTCGTCTCGGGAGCCTGAGTTTCTAAGACCCGGTCTTCCGCGATGATGTCGAGGCAGATATCGACACACTCGTCGCAGATGTAAACCGTTGGACCTGCAATGAGTTTCTTGACGTCTCGCTGGCTCTTGTTGCAGAAGGAGCAGCGCAGGACGTCGCCGTTTCCGGTTTTTTTCGACATTCAGCCTCCGGCGGGATGGAAACGATTCTAGGCGCCTGTCGGGGGCCCGTCAACGCCTCGACCCGCCCCTTCTCAAAATCTAGCACACCAGCAAGATTAACGCCCGCGCCGGGGGGGTATTCCCCGGGCGGCGCCGGGCGTATGGCGTACGGCGAAAGGCGAAAGAAAAAACGGGGAGAAACGACTCCAGGGCCGCCGTTCGCCCTTCGCCATTCGCGGTGAACCTAACCCGCCGCCTTCAACGCCACGTCGTCGCGGCGGTGGTAGATCGTGTCGACGAGGCCGTACTTCTTCGCGTCCTCGGACTCGAGGATGTAGTCGCGGTCGGTGTCCTTCGAAATCCGCTCGATGTTCTGGCCCGTGTGGAGAGCCAGAATCTGGTTCAGGCGCTCGCGCACCTTCAGAAGGTCTTTGGCGTGGATCTCGATGTCGGTCGTCTGGCCCTGGAGACCGTAGGCGAGCGGCTGGTGGATCAGGAACCGGGAGTTGGGAAGCGCGAAACGCTTTCCCGCCGCCCCCGCCGCCATCAGGACCGCCGCCATCGAAGCCGCCTGCCCGATGCAGATCGTCGCGACGTCCGGCTTGATGTACTGCATCGTGTCGTAGATCGCGAGCCCGGCAGTGATCGAGCCGCCCGGCGAGTTGATGTAGAACGAGATGTCCTTCTCGGGGTTTTCGGATTCTAAAAACAGCATCTGGGCGATGATCAGGTTGGCGATCGTGTCGTCGACCGGCTGTCCCAGAAAAATGACGTTGTCCTTGAGCAGACGCGAGTAAATGTCGTAGGCGCGCTCGCCGCGACTCGTCTGCTCGATCACCATCGGAACGAGAACCATGCCGCCTCCCTCGTAGTCGTCTTCGAAATTCATCTCTTTATAACCGCCTCGCAGGCCCGGGATTCCCGGCCGGCCCTCTGCCGGTCGAGCCGTTCCGCGTCGAGCCTTCCGCGTCTCCTGGAGCGCCGCCGGGAATCCGCGCACGACGCTCAACCCTCAACGCACAACCGTCTTCTCCTCCGAGGGTAGCACCGTGGCCTGCGCGATCAAGAGGTCGATCGCCCGGGCGAGGCGCATCTCGTCGCGCAGGGCGTCCAGGCCGTCCCCCTTCGCCATCTGTTCGCGCAGCTCCGCGGGGTCGACACCCCGGCGCACCGCCGCTCGCATGAACTCGGCTTCGAGCTCGGTGTCGTTGACCTCGATCCCCTCCCGTCGGGCGATCTCGTCCACGAGAAGGTACTCCTGGACGCGCCGGACCGCGCCCTCGCGGGAATCCTCGCGGAGCTTGTCCCAGTCGGCTTCCTTGGGATCGACTCCGTTGTTCGCGAGGTACCGGGCGTAGTCGCGAAGAGCGCCCGTGATTTCCGACTCGACGAGCACTTCCGGCGCGGGCACGGGGGTCTTCGCGAGAAGCTGATCGAGGATCGCCTTACGGAAGACGCGCCGTTTCTCGCCTTCCTTCTCGCGGCGCAGGCCTTCCCGCACTTTCTGCCGGAGCCCGTCCGCGGTCTCGCCTTCCGCCACCTGCTTCGCGAGCTCGTCATCGAGGTCGGGAAGCTTTTTTTCCTTCAGGGCGGCGAGCGTCACTTCGTAGTCGACCGTCTTCCCCTTGAACTCCTCGTTAGGAAAATCGTCGGCGAAGCTCTTGCGAAAGCGGCGCGTCTCTCCGGGAGCCGCGCCCCGGAGCGCGTCGTTGATCTCCTCCATCGAGTCGGCGTGACCGACTTCCAGCGTGACCTTCTCGTCGCGGAACGTGCGGGGGTTCTGTCCCGGCGCGAGGATCTCGACGAACGTGCCCGCCACGTCCGCGACCGCGAAGTCGCCCTTCGCCGCGGGCCGCCCTTCGATCGGGTGGAACTCGGCGTGCTGCTCCCGGAAGCGCTCGAGGACGCGCTCGACTTCCTCGTCCGTCGGCTCGACGCCGACGTCGTTGACCTCAATCCCGCGGTACTCGCCGGGCTCGATCGGCGGCTTCAGGTCGAGCTTCGCCGTGAAACGGATCGGACCGGGAGGGTCCCAGTTCAACGCGTCGATCTGAGGCCGCCCGAGAACGGACAGCTTTTTCTCCTCGACGGCGGCGGACAGGGCTTCGGGCAGCAGGTGCTCGAGCACGTCGCTCCGGATCTCCTCGGCGAAACGCTTCTGAACCACGCTCTCTGGCGCCTTCCCCTTGCGGAAACCGGGCAGCGCCGCGCGCTTCGCGTACGCGCGCGTGACTTCCCTCCAGGCTTTCTCGACGTCTTCGCCCGGCACCTCGATCTCGAGGCTGGTGCGCGTTGGCGACTCTTCGTGAGCATTCAGAACGACCATAGGCATAGGGGCGGGAGTGTATACGCCGGGGAGAGAGTGAAGAGGGTTTGATCTTCTGCACCCGGGCGTACCGGGACAGCCTCACTCGCGGAGGTCGCTTGCTCCCTTCGGAGGGTGAGGCCTGACGCCTTACCCCTGACCCCTCCCCATCTACTGCGATCTCGGACCGACGACGCGCGGCGCCGGCCGCCTCGGGAAACTGGGGGCGGGGGCCGCTCGCGGCTCCGCGGCGGGGGCGAGCGCCACCGCGGCCGCGATGTCCACCCGGCCGTATCCAAACACCGCGTTCGGCACGTTCGCGCCGGGAAAGCCGCCGCAGTCCTGCGCGGAGCGGAGCGGCACCGCGGAGCGCTCCAGGAGCGACGCCGTCGCCGCGACCTGGCCGACGAGAGCGGGAGACGCGGACCAGAGGAGCGCCACCGCGCCGGTCACGTGGGGAGCCGCCGCGGACGTGCCGGAAAAACTCCGGTAGGACGACGGCTGAGCGGATGTGCGCACGGAGACACCCGGCGCGCTGATGTCCGGCTTCAACCTTCCCGAGCCGTCCGCGGCAGCGGGGCCCCGGCTCGAAAAACCCGCGATCTCGTCCGCCAGGGTCGTCGCGCCTACGGTGAACACCGAACCGTAGAAGACGGGAACGTCGCTCGCGGTCGCGCACGCCGGACCCGAGTTCCCCGCAGATACGGAGAGAAAAATTCCGGCCGCGGCGACATTGTCGACGACCGCGCGGAGGACGTTCGGGTCGGTGCACCCTTCGTTCACCGGGCAGCCCCAGGAGTTGTTGATGACGTGAGGCGCGAGGTCGGGACGCGGGTTCGCGCCGGCGGCGTCCGTCGGCGCGAGGAACCATTGAAAGCATTCCGTGTAGCGAGCCGGCGTTCCCGCTCCCCGGTCCATGTTCCGGCAGCCGATGAACGTGGACCCGGGAGCCACCCCGATCTGGTTCTCCCCTTCTCCTCCAACCGAGAGTCCCGAGGTCGAGGTCCCGTGACCGTCGTCGTCGCACGGAGCCGCGGCGTTCGATCCGCACGGGTTGCCCACTCCGGCGTCGTGCACGGCGTCGTGCCAGTTGTAGCCGTGCGCGGCAGCGCCCTCCCGGAAGCCGCGATAGTGGCCTTTCAACGCGGGGTGCTCCCAGGCGAAGCCCGTATCGGCGATCCCGACCACGATGCCCTGGCCCGTGAATCCCTTCGCCCAGACCTGCGGCGCGCCGATCAGCGTCAGGTTCGGCTCGACCGCGGCGGATTCCCGCGCGCCGAGCGGTGAGGGCCCTCCGCCCCGGTCGTCGGGAGGGGACGCCATCGAAGCCTCGCGATTGGGCGCGATGCTGGAGACTTCCGGCAGGAGCGCGAGCTCGTCTGCGACATCGCGCGGCGCGCGCACCTCGATCATGTTC
Organism: Thermoanaerobaculia bacterium; assembly: GCA_038229875.1. Taxonomy (GTDB): domain Bacteria; phylum Acidobacteriota; class Thermoanaerobaculia; order UBA5066; family Gp7-AA6; genus JALYUA01. Next base: position 11,719 of record JBBROA010000051.1, read on the forward strand.
ACGAGGAAGAACGGCCGGAACGCGACCCCGAGTCCGGCGAGCCGCGCCCTGACGCTCGCCTGAGAGACCTCCGCCTGCGCGGAAAGCGCTCCGAACACGAAACGGAGGCGAGCCGCGCGGTCGGCAATCGCGAATGCCGGCGAGAGGTCCGCGGCGTCGCGCAGCACCACCAGGAACGACGCCTCTTCCCCGAGCGCCTTGCCGGCGAAGATCCGCTCGTCGACCGGAGCTCTGCCCGCCGCGGCCGCGCGGACGGCCGTACCCAGAAAGAGGATCAGCGCGAGATACATCCGGAGGCCGGTCACCGGACAACTCTAAGCTCTAAGCGGTTCCTCTCCACGGGTCAGCTTCAGCGGCAGGTCTCCGCCTGCTCCGGAGCTCGCGGAAGATAGACTTGCGAGCCATGCCGCCGCAGCGAAAACGCGGAAAGCGGAAGCCGCCGGCGCGCCGCGGTCCCGAGCCCCGCCCCGTGAGAGTGGTCTCCCGCGGGATCTCGCCGCTTCTCGCGTGCGCGTTCCTCGCCGCCGCGACGCTGCCGGTCTTCTCCGGCGTGCTGCGAAACGGCTTCGTCAGCTTCGACGACGAGATCTACGTCCTGAAAAATCCGCACGTGCGCGCGGGGCTCTCCGCCGCGGGCGCGGCCTGGGCGGCGACGGCGACGGAGGCGGCGAACTGGCACCCCCTGACGTGGATGTCCCACATGGCCGACGTGTCGCTCTGGGGCATGCGCGCGGCTGCCCATCACGCGACGAGCGTGCTCTTTCACGCCGGCAGCGTGCTCCTCGTCTTTCTCCTGCTGCGCCGCGCGACCGGGTCGGCGGGCCGCAGCGCGGCCGTCGCGCTCCTCTTCGGCCTGCATCCGCTGCGCGTCGAGTCGGTCGCCTGGGTCGCGGAGAGGAAAGACGTGCTGAGCGTCTTCTTCGGCCTCGCCGCGATCGGCGCGTGGGGCGCCGGGCTCGCGCGCCGTCACCGCGGGGCGTACGCGGGAAGCCTCGCCCTCTTCGCCGCGAGTCTCCTGTCGAAGGGCACGCTCGTCACGCTTCCGCTTCTGCTTCTGGTCCTCGACTTCTGGCCGCTCGCACGGGTGCCCCGGCACGACGGAGAAGAACCGGGGCCAGGCTGGCGCGCGCTCGGCCTCGAGAAAATTCCGTTTGTCCTTCTCTCGGTCGGCGCCTCGATCGCCACCCTCTACGCGCAGCGCGCCGGCGGCGCGACGGAAACTCTCCAGGTCCCTCTCGGCGCGAGGCTCGAGAACGCGGCGGTCGCCTGCGTCACGTACCTCGGGAAGATGTTCTGGCCCTCACATCTCGCGCCCCTGTATCCGCATCCTCTGTCCGGGCTCGGATGGAAGAGCGCGGCCGCCGTCGTCGTGCTCGCCGCGATCTCGGCGGCCGCGTACCGTGTACGCGCCCGGCGCCCGTGGCTGCTCGCCGGCTGGGTCTGGTACCTGGTCGCACTCCTTCCCGTGCTCGGGCTCGTGCAGGTCGGGTGGCAGTCCACGGCCGACCGCTACACCTACCTGCCCTCGCTCGGCATCTTCGCCGCGCTCGCGTGGGAGGCGGCCGAACGCGCGCGCGGGCGCGTTCCCGTCCGCGCGCTGGCCGTCGCGACTGGCGTGGTGGCACTCGCGCTTTCGATCTTGACCTGGCGGCAGATCGCGACGTGGCGCGACTCCCTGACGCTCTACGAGCACGCGGTCGCCGTCACGGGCCCGAACGAGACCATGCAGATCGACCTCGGCAACGAACTGGCCCGCCGTGGCCGGACGGAAGAAGCCCGCCGCCATTTCGCCGAAGCCCTGCGGATCTCGCCGGGCTCGAAAGACGCGCTCTACGCGGTCGGGACGCTCGCTTTGAACGAGGGCCAGCCGGCGGCCGCGCGCGAGCGCTTCCAGGAGGCGGTGCGGCTGCATCCCGAGTTCGCGGAGGGCGAGATCCAGACCGCCGTCTCGTTTCTGAGAGAGAACCTCCCTGCCGACGCGGCAAAGCATGCGGAGCGCGCGCTCGCGGTACGCCCCGGCATGCCGGAAGCCCTGTACGTGCTCGGGACCGCGCTCGACGCGCAGGGACACGCCGACGAGGCGAAGGCGCGGTACGAGCAGGCGATCGCGGCGCGGCCGGGATACGCGGAGGCGCACGAGAATCTGGGCGAGCTGCTCGCTGCCGCCGGAAAGACCTCCGCCGCGATCCCTCATTTCGAAGCTGCGCTGCGAGCCAACCCCGATTTCGTCGAAGCCCGTCAGAGTCTCGAGGCGGCGCTCCGGGCGACGCGCTGAACGAGGGAACGGGTCAGCGTTTAGCGTCGAGGTCCAGACCGGGGATCAGAGAAACCCGGTGATTTACGCCGCCCCGAACGCATCACTCCGAACCCTCGACCCTTTTCGCCGCGCAAGATTCTGATAGCCGCATCGGGGGCTTTTTCCATACCGTGCCCCGAAATGGAGGAACCCCGATGCGCCTGCGCCCCCTGACCGGAATCCTTCTGATGATCGCGGCCGCCTCGGCGTCCTCCCGCATGGCCGCGGTGAACCCCCGTCCTTCGCCCGCGCCTCCCGGGGTTCCGGCCGCGATGCGGAAGCTGCAGGGAGGCGACGCGGCAGGCGCGGCGAAGATCCTGGAGGAGGTCGTGGCGCGCGAGCCCCGGAACGCGCCGGCGTGGCGCGGCCTCGGCACGGCGTCGCTGCGCCTGAAGAACCTCGACCGCGCCGAAGAAGCGTTCCGCAAGTCTCTCGAGATCGAGCCGGACTCCCCCCGGGCGATGTACAACCTCGGCGCGGTCGCGGCCCGGCGAGAGAACCCCGACTCCGCGTTCGAGTGGCTCAAAAAGGCGCGCGCGAAGGGAAAGATCGACATGACGTACGCGCAGGTCGACGAGGACCTGGCGACGCTGCGTAAAGATCCCCGGTTCCCCTCGATCCTTCCTTCACCGGCGGACTTCGAACGGCCGTTCGTGGAGTCCGTGAAGGTCCTCCGCGAGTGGGATGGTGAGGCCGCCAACGACCAGTTCGGATGGATTGCGCGCAACATCGGAGACGTCGACGGGGATGGCGTCAATGACATCGTCACCTCCGCGCCAACCAAGGAAATCGGCGGCGCCGCGTCCGCCGGCCGGATCTACGTCTACTCGACGAAGACGGGAAAGCTTCTGTGGTCCGCGGATGGCCGCCCGGGCGAGGAGCTCGGCACGGGCGTCGAATCCGCGGGCGATACGAATCGCGACGGGATCCCCGACGTGATCGCCGGCGCGCCCGGGGGCGGAAAGGCATACCTCTACTCGGGAAGGGACGGACGCGTGCTGCGCACCTTCACGGCCGAGAGCGCGGACGTCGACTTCGGCCGGCACGTCTCGGCCGCCGGAGACGTCGATGGCGACGGGTATGCGGACGTGCTCATCGGCTCCCCCGGAAAACAGGGCGACGCGAAGGCGGTCGGACGCGCGTACCTCTACTCCGGGAAGGACGGACGCGCTCTGCTCTCTTTGAAGGGTGAGCGGCCGGGTGACGAGTTCGGAAGCACCGTCGGCGGCTCGACCGCCGGAAAGAAGAGGTTTCTGATCGTGGGCGCGTCGAGCGCGGGACCCCGACAGACCGGGCGCACGTACGTCTACGAAGGCTTGTCGAGCAAACCGAAGTTCGTGATCGACTCGGACGACACGGGCGCCGCGCTGGGAGCGATGTTCGTTTCGGTCGCCGGGGACGTGAACGGCGACGGCGTCCCAGACGTGTACGCGTCCGATTTTTCCAACTCGGCGAAAGGGCCCTCGACGGGGCGCGTTTATGTGCACTCGGGTCGGGACGGCTCCCGGCTGCTGACCTTGACTGGCGAAACCGCCGGCGAAGGCTTTGGCATCGGACCGGCGACGGCGGGCGACGTCGACGGGGACGGCCACGCCGACCTCATCATCGGCGCGTGGCAGTACGCCGGGGCCGCGGTCTCCGGCGGCCGTGCGTACCTCTATTCCGGAAAAGACGGCCGGTTGATGAAGACCTTCACGTGCCGGGTGCCGGGAGACACGTTCGGCTTCGACGCGGTCGGGATGGGAGACGTCGACGGAGACGGGACGATCGACTTCCTGATCACGTCGGCATGGAGCGGGATCCACGGCTACCACTCCGGCCGAATGTTTCTCCTCTCGAGCGGCGTGCAGAGAAAAACCGCGCAGGCGGACGGGCGGAAAATGTTCCGCACAATCGCCGGAATTCCCTCGCGATAATTTGGGATCACCGGAAGCAGGCATGATCGCCCTGCGGCGAGGGGAGCATCCTCTCCGGAAGCCCATTCGAAGTGAATGAATAATCACAGCCGTGGTGCTGATATCCCACGCCAGCGATTGCGGCCGGTACGCGCAGCTTTCCGCACACCTTGGGTCGTGAAGCTTTAGAACTCCATTTCGTTGAGGTTCTCTGGTGCGAGAGGAGGGATTTGAACCCTCACGGGTTACCCCACGGGATCCTAAGTCCCGCGCGTCTGCCAGTTCCGCCACTCTCGCGGCAAATCGGAGGGTACGCGCAAGCAACCCCGGTTTCAATGGCGGCCCCGGAGGTTCGCGCGCGGAGTGTTTCGGGGCGGGCGTCGGCGTCGGGTCGTCGAGAGTCGCTCAGTCCGAGGAGTCGGTTCGCCTGGAATCCCTGCGCCATCGCCGCAAAAGCACCTCGAACTCCGCGCGGACGTGCGCGTAGCAGTCGCATGCCGCCTCTTCGAGCCCTTTGCGATCCACGACGCGGACTCGCCCGCGGCGGTAGTCGATGAGCTTGCGCCTCTGGAGCTCCCTGGCGACCAGGGTGACCGTCGCACGCCGGACGCCCATCATCCAGGAGAGAAACTGCTGGGTCAGTGGAAACTCCTCTTTCGACGAACGGTCCGCTATCGAGAGGAGCCAGCGAGCGCACCTCTGGACGGGAGTGTGCATCCGACTGCAGAGGCAGGCCTGGCCCACCGAGAGCAGCAGAGCCTCCGTGTACTCCGCAAACCGGTCTGCGAAAATGCACTTTCGCCGGAGCTCCCGGACGAGGATCTTCCTCGGCAACCGGAGGCCGTCTCCGGGCACCTGAGTGATCGCCTCGAACACGACGGCCTCGCTCCCGATGAAAACGGGCAGCCCGACGACCCCCTCTCTGCCCACCGTCGCGACTTCGACTTCGGAACCGTCCAGGCCGTGCACGAGAACCGAAGAAACGGAACTGACGGGGAAGAAAACGTCCGGGTCGGAATCGGACCGGCAGTGGAGCTCTTCCGCGAGCTTCGTGTTGTACGGCCGGAGGTGCGGCAGCAGTCGGGCGAACTCCGCGCGCGGAAGGCTCTCGAGAAGCAGGTTGCCCGTCTTTGGTCGGGGGGGCTCCCGGTGGGTCTTGCGGGCCGGGAAGGTTCTTAAAGCCCGCAACATCGGCTGAATCTACATGAGGCGGCTACCGGAGCGTCATGCCGGATTTCGGGCATCGCCGGAAGAACCCCGGCGTCGGCGCACCGTGCGTCCCGTCTCTCAGTCTCCGGCCTCGATCGGTCAGCGCTCCCGGCGGAGAACTCCGAGGGTGCGCGAACCCACCCGCCGGTAGGGGACATAGTGCGCGTCGAGATACGTCGCGACCAGAGGCGCTCGCTCCCGGTTCGGAACGCCGTCCATCACCCCAACGGCCTCGCTCGACAGAATCGCCACCGGAGGGCGGTGGCGCTCGAGCGCGGCGATGACCTCCAGCTGCTTGTCGCGGGTCTCATACAGCGGAACGCAGCTGTAGCGGATTGGCGGCTTTCGGTTCAGAAGAAAGTAGAGCCCGGGCTCGTTGCCGAAGTCGAAAAACGTCTTCCCGGAAGGGACGGCGGCGTCGATCTCGCCGCGGAGCGCCGCCAGGTCGACGAGCTGCTCGAGAGGAAGCGTGGACGCGCGGTCTGCAGAAAGCGCACCGGCGGCGAGCGACTCGATCCGACGGATCTCGTTCGCGTTCGAGAGGGCGGCGAGCTCCAGGAGCGCGACGCGATCCGGCCTCAGGACCAGAAAAAAGGCGGCGGCCGCGACAGCCCTGACCGCCCATCGAAAGCGCCACGGCGAGGCGCCAACGAGCCGGAAGAAGAGCCAGCTCGCGGGCAATCCGGCGAAGAGTCCGTAAAGAATCCGGTGCCCGGCGTCCGCGCGGCCGAGCACGCCCCTCAGGGCGAAGACCATGAGCAGCAGCGCGACCGTGGCGGCGCGGTCCACCGGTTCCATCGCTCCGGCTCGGGACCGAAACGTCAGCACGACCGCAGCGAGAAGGAGCAGGACCAGAAGAGCGCACAGGGAGGGCGTGCCGGAAGGCGTAAAGATCCGGAACCCGTCGAGCACGGATCCGTCGCGCAGGGCGTCGGCGATCCGATCGGCGGGAAGACCCCACGCCTGGGTGATCGTGGCCGGGATCTCGCAAAACGACACGCGGAGGAATTCCCCGAGCGCCCCACGGGAGGCGAGCGCCGCAGCGAACGGCGAGGCGCCGAGGAGAGCGCCGGCTCCGAATCGCAGCGTCCCTTCGAGGGCAGTTCTGCGCGAATCGCGCGCCAGGACATGGAGAGCGAGAGGCGCGAAGGCGCCGGCGGCGAGGACGATCACGCCGAAGTCCAGAGTCGCGAAGAGGGCGATCCCGGAAAAAACGCCCGCCGCCATCCACCGGCGCGGCCACGCGGAGCGCGCCGCACGGATCAGCGCGCAGACCGCGAAGAGCGCCGCCATGTGACGGTCCGAGAGAAATGGACAGAAGGCGAGGCACGCCGCGACCGCGGCGGCGGCCCAGGCGGCGTCCGAGAAAAAGAGCCACGCGGCGGTGGCGAGAAGCGCGAGGGCGAGCGCGGTCATCGCGGTGCGCACGAGGCGGAACGTGCGCAGTCCGCGGCCCTGCCGGGAAAAGAAGAGCGCGTCCCATCCACCGTCCGCGCCCCATCCGTGCACGGGATAGTGGTCGAGGTAAGGCCGCGCGCCGTCGGCGAGGAGCGCGGCGCCGAAGAGGATCTGTCCGTCCTCGAACAGATCCAGCCGGCTGTCCGGGCGCCAGGCGGCGAACAGCCCCCCGAGGAAGAGCGCGAGGAGCGCCGCTCCGGCGGCCACGCGCGAGTGGCGGATCCACGGTCCGCACGCGACGGCTGCCGCGAGGAGGAGTCCGGCGAGCAGAGACGCTTTCGGAGGCACCCCGCTTCTCCACAGGAGGAGCGACACCCCGAAGGCGATTCCCGCTCCCTGCGCGCGCGCGAAGGGAACCCCGCGTGACTCGAGCCGGTCCGGGAAGATCCTTCCGAAGAAGAGCGCGGCGGCGGGCACGGCCGCGCATAGAACTGCCGCCTCCGCGTAGCTCGCCTGCTTGACGTCTCCGAGGAGCCTCTCGGCGCCCGGCAGAGCCGGCAGTCCGGAAAACCGCTCCGCGGCTCCGCGGGCGATTGCGACGAGAGGGAGGGCCCCGAGGGCGCCCGCGAACGCCGAGAGGAGCCGAACGACTGCTCTCGATGTCGCGTTCGGCATGGTCATCGTCGGATTCGGTACGGACGCCGCGGCCGCTTCGTTTCGCCCCGCGTTCGAGCTCCCCTGGACCCGACGTCCCTCGATCCCTCAAGCGGGATCATGGCTGTGGAGCACGGCCCCCGCGATCGTGATCCGCGCTCTCCGGGCATGCCGCAACGTCGGGCTACGGATCGCGAGTCCCTTTGAAACCGCCGGGGACCTTGAAGCCCCTCCCCTCTGGCTTCGGCGTCACACGGAGAGATCTCCAATATCGAGAGCGCCGCGGCGGCGGCGATCCGACTCGTTCGGGACTACACGGTCCTCCGCCCGGGAGACGCGGTTCTGGACGCGGGATGCGGATTCGGCGTCATGGTGAGACCTCTTGCGAAATGTTTCGGGACGGAAGAACGGCACGTTGACCTCGATCGGGATGGGGCTTCGATCCGATGGGCGCAGAAAAACATCGCCGCGTCCGACCCTCGATTCGATTCGTCCCTGTCTCAACTTCCTCGCGGTTGGTCGGCGACGAAGACATGGGATTCGTCCTCGCGAAGTCTCTGTTCACTCACTGGAAGGAAATCGACGCGCGCTGCGCTCTCGGCGAGATCGCGAGAGTCCTGACCCGGGGTCGGTCAGCGCTGATCGCGGCATTTCTCTTCGAAGAGGGCAGCCCTCCCGAGAAAGTCTTTCCGTTCGCGGATGCGGCTCGCGATCCGCTGGCGGCTGAAGTTTCGGCCGGAGGCCGCGATCGTTTACGAGAGGGTTCACTTTTCGAGAATGGTGGCGGCTAACGGGCTGCGTATCGACACCTTCCGCCCCGGATTCTGGCCGGGGTCCGATCGTCTGAAGGCGCAGGACGTCCTGGTCTCTCGAAACAGTGATTGCTAGACGCCGGTCGTGGGGCAATTCGTTCGCGTTCCACTCGACCGCCTTCCTCGCCTCATTGCTGTTGAGCCGTTCGTCGCCGCACTTCGAGGACCAGATAGGGATTCAGCGGGCTCGCGGCGAGAAACCCAAGGCCCGGCACCGACATCACCCTCTGCAGCGCGTGCATCGGGCCGCGGAGCAGTCTCCCGTATCAGTGGGCCGACACCTGGCGAAAGCGCAGTCGCCCGAGAGGACTGAGCGGCCGGACGCGCAGAGCCGGATGGATCCGGCGGCACAGCGAGCGCACCTCGCGCGCTGTCGGCAGGAATCCCTCCCGAAGTGAGTGGACACGCGCGCCGCCGGGCCTGTCACCATGCCAGAAGTCGATCGGGAAGTTTCCATTCGGAAGTCGAGCAGGATCCGGCCGCCGGGAGAGCTGACGCGGACGAGCTCGCGCAGGAAACTCTGCCTCAGGGAGTCGCGGTCCGAAAGCGGCGGACGCGATAACCGCCGGCGCGTTCCTCGGCAACGCCGATGTGCTCGAGGACCCCCGACGCGATCACCGCGTCGAAGAAGCCGTCCGGAAACGGAAGAGACGCTCCGTCCGCGACCACCAACCGGTCGCGGCGCTCCCGCAACCGCCACTGCCAACGGCGCAGTGCCGACAGGTCGTGGCCCCATCCGGCGGCATTCAACACATCGACCGATTCGCCGTTTCCGCATCCGGAGTCCAGAACGCGCAGTTTGCGATCGGCGCGGACCCACGGGGACGTCTCGAGAGCAGGGGCAGGTAAAAATCCTGGATCCGGGCGCCTTCGCACTCGTTTTCCAGCCCCCGGAGGTTGTCCGGAGAGAGAGCCTCGGGACCGGAAAACCGATCGTAATACCGGCCTTCGGAAAAATCGGCGATCCCATCCGACACGGGATACGACCTCCCGCAGGGGCCGCAGGAGAGCTCCTCGGCACCGGGCGCGAACGGCCCCTTGCACCGGGGGCAGACCAGGTCTCGATGCGGGGCGGGCGCGGACGGCATGGCTGGCGAGTCTAGTGGCGCCAGAAACCTCAATCCTGCGCGATAAATGCCGGAAACTCTCGAGCGGGCGGCCCCGGGTTGTGGCGGCCGTCTTGCAGAGACCAGGGTGTACGCAGAAAAGAGGCTCGTGCTAAATCTCGGCGGCCCCGCTCTCAGCAAACGCCTTCTCGTCGTGGAAGACGACCCCGCGCAGCGGGACGCCGTCTGTGCGCTCCTGGAGCTCGAAGGTTTCGGCTGGGCGGCCGCCGGAAACGGGCGCGAAGCACTCGACCTGCTGCATGCGCAAACCGCGCCCGATCTCGTGCTTCTCGACCTCTCGATGCCGGTGATGGGCGGATGGGAGTTCCGGACCGCTCAGCTCGCGGATGGCGGATTGAAGGGAATCCCGGTCGTCGTTCTATCGGCGGACCGCCCGAGCGAGCTCGAGCAGTCGCTCCATCCGGACGGGTTTCTCCGCAAGCCCATCGACTGCGGACTCCTCATCGACGCCGTGCGCCGCTTCTGCGGGTCGCCTACGCTGCCGGAAGCGTGAACGTGAACGTGCTTCCGTATCCTGGGGTGTTCTCCGCCCATATGCGCCCGCCGTGCGCCTCGACGATCGACCTGGAGATGTAGAGGCCGAGGCCCAGCCCTTTCCTGCCCCGCTTCTCCACCTGCCGGAACCGTTCGAAGATGCCGTCCAGGTCCTGATCCGGGATCCCCGGGCCGCTGTCCCGGACTCCGATGTTGACGAACTTCCCGGAGCGCTCCGCCGTGACCGAGATGTTTCCTTTCACCGGCGTGAAGTGGATCGCGTTGCCCAACAGGTTCTGCAGCACCTGGACGACGCGTCCTCCGTCGAAAGTCGCCGGAAGAGGAACGAGCGGAAGTGACGCGCCGAGAGAGACGGACCGCTCCGATGTGGCGCCCTGGAACATCTCGACCGCCTCCCGAACCGGCGCTCGCGCGTCTCCCGGGCCAGGGACCACGGAAAGCTTGCCCGCCTCGATGCTCGCGACGTCGAGGAGGTCGGAGATGATCCGGTCCATCTGAGCCACGGACTCGCCGAGCGCAGCGGCGATGCGCGCAAGAGGCCCTCCGCCTGCGGCGCGCCGGGCCACCAGGCGCGCGTTGATCGAGATCGCGTTCAACGGGTTTCGCAGGTCGTGGCTGACGATCGCCAGAAACTCGTCGCGCAGGCTGAGCGCGCCAATCGCATCCGACAGCGCCTGAGATTCCGTGTCGAGAAGCCCCTGCATGTGGTCGACGACGTCCCTCTGAACCGCGCGGTCGTCGCGGGAGCGCTGGTCCGATTCCCGGCGCTCGTCCGCCAGCGCAGCGTCGGCCGAGACGCGCTCCTCGCGAACCCTGCCGGACTTCCGCCGCTCCCGGAGCGGCCCTCCCCCCGAGGAACGCTGGCGATCCGTCTCGAGGTCCGCGCGCGACCGCTCCTGGCGCACCGTGTCATCCCTCTGTGCGCGACTTCGCCGCCGGACCACATCCGGCCCGGGAGGTGGGGAGTTTCCGTCCGAATCCATGACCGTACGAGAGCGTACCACTCGTCCCCCGGCCTCGTCCGGCGGGGAAGCATGGTTTTTCTGAGACCACCGTCCGACTGAGGTAGAACGTCACGGATGCCCGCACGAGAGGGAAAAAGGCCAGGCCCGCTTCGCCGGTTCTTTTCCGCGCTCGGCCCGGGGCTCGTCACCGGCGCGGCGGACGACGACCCCTCCGGCGTCGCCACCTACTCGATCACGGGCGCGCAGCTCGGGACGTCTCTTCTGTGGACCGCTTCCGTGACCTGGCCCCTGATGGGGGCCGTTCAGATGATGTGCGCCCGTATTGGAATGGTCACCGGGTGCGGCCTCGCAGGGGCGATGAAACAGAAATTCCCGAAGTGGCTCCTGGTCGTCTTCTCCGTCGCGCTGCTCCTGGCCAACACGATCAACATCGCCGCGGATCTGTCGGGGATGGCGGATGCGGCCGAGATGCTGACGGGGTGGAACTCGCACTTCTTCGTTGTGGGCTTCGGGGTCGCGATTGCCTGGGCCACGATCCGGCTCCGCTATTACCAGATCGCACGGATCCTGAAATGGCTCGCGCTCATCCTGTTTGCTTACATCGTGACCGCATTGAAAGTCGGCGTGAACTGGTCAGACATCGGCCGCGACGCGCTGCTGCCGTCGATCCCCGCGAGCCGGGCGGCGTGGGCCGGACTCGTCGCGATCCTGGGCACGACGATCAGCCCGTATCTGTTCTTCTGGCAGGCCGCTCAGGAAGTGGAGGAGGAAAACGCGAAAGGCCGGCGGATGCTCGTGGAACGAAAGGGAGCGACGAAGAAGGAGCTCGCCGACCGCCGCCTCGACGTCGGAGTGGGAACGTTCTTCTCGAACCTCGTGATGTTCTTCATCATCCTGACCACCGCGCGCACGCTGCACCGGCACGGCATAACCCAAATCGAAACATCCCGGCAGGCCGCGGAAGCCCTGACTCCCCTGGCCGGAAAGTTCGCGACCGGCCTCTACACCCTCGGTTTGATTGGAGTCGGGCTCCTCGCGATCCCGACGCTGTCCGGATCCGCCGCGTACGCTTTTGCGGAGACCTTCGACTGGAGCTTCGGGTTAGACCAGAAGCTCCGCAACGCGAGATATTTCTATGGCGTCGTGCTTCTCTCGACTTCCGCGGGAATCGCGCTTGATTTCGCCGACGTCAACCCGATCCGGGCGCTTTATTGGAGCGCGATTCTGAACGGGCTGCTCGCCCCGTTTCTTCTCATCGCGATCCTGATCATCGCCTGCGACCGGAAGATCATGTGCGGGCAGCCGAGTTCGGGGCTCTCCCGCGCCGTCGTCGGGATAACCACCGCGGTCATGTTCGCCGCGGCCGCCGGGATGTTCCTGTTCTGACCCCGGGCGCCAGGCTCACGGGTGCAGGTGCAGTCGGATTCCGAACACGGAGATTGGTCCGCGGTCCCGGTTGTACCCGGGGTTCCAGACCCGCTGGAAATCCGCGCCGAGAGACACTCCCCCCGTGATTTGAGCGTTGTAGTTGGCTTCGAGGACCTGCTCGCGCCCGTATCGGAGACGGCTGTCGCCGACCTGAAAGCCGATTCCTCCCGCCTCCAGATACTGGCGATGCTCGGCGGAAAGCGCGCTCGCGACACCCGCTATGACGAGTGTGTCGTCAGGCCGCCCGATCAGGGCCGCGCCGTGCGCCGCGCCGGCGGAGAACGTCCGGTCGATTTCGGTGTAGGCGAAGCTCTCGTTGCGGCCGTCGCTCCAGCCGGCTCTCAAGAAGCCTCCCCATTCTCCGAACTGCCGCTGAAGATTGAGACCCAACCCCCGCTTGGTCCGTCCCGGGCGGCGGGACACTGTGATGTCCGGCCGCTCCGAAGAAGCGCTGGTTGCGAGCGCTTCGCGATAAGAGCCCATCCGCGCATGGTTTTCCCAGGCGAGGAATCGCACGGAGCCCTTGCCGTCGGGATCGAATGTCCAGGAGATCTCGGCATTTTCGGCATGCGCCTCCGCCAGAGCCGTGTCGAACGAAATACCGTTGGCGACCGAGGGCATCGCGGAAACGGCGATTCGAAATGCCAGGGAATCGCGGAACACTCCCAGCACCGCCCCCCAGGTGTAGCCGCGCGCGTCCGCCGAATAGTCCCAGGCACCGTCGTTGACGAGCGCCCAGTTCATCAGCCGGTGGTGCACGTCGCCCGCGACGTCGTTCGTGTCGAAGAAGTCCGCCATTGAGAACTTTCCCGCCGTGATCTCGATCCGGCGAGCCTGCTGCGTTCCAAATCGCGCGTTCGAGTCCGCGACGAAACGCTCCAGGTCCCGGCTCGGTTCGCCAGACGACGCTGGAGGGGGTGGCGCGCTCTCTCCGAACGGAAGCTCCTGGTGAAAGAAGGCCCGGGCGACGTAGGGCCTCTGGCGCACCGAGGAGCCCGCCTTCACGGCGTCCTGATTGACGTAGGCGCCGATCCCCTGCCCGCCCCCGGGCCCCCCTCCTCCGGAGAACTCCGGCTGGATCGACACCCACGCTCCGTTCCAGAGCGAGAGCCCGGTATAGACGGTGCCCGTGACGGTCGTGGACCAGGCCGCGGACCCGCTGTTGGCGAAGCTGCGCGGCCCCTCGTACGGGCTGCGAAAAGACGGGGCCGTCTGGCTGATGGCCGTGGCCTGAAAACCCCAATCCCATCGAGGAGGCGGGGCGTCCGCCTTTTGCCCGAAAACCTCCTCCTCCGGGCGGGCGTCCATCACGCCGGCAGCCAGGGCCCCGACAAAGAGCAGAAGGAAGAGCCTGGGAGAAACGCGCATCAGACCTTTCTTGCCGCCGCTGTCCGCCGTGAGATCCTGATCCGGGTCACGAGCTTAGCGTCTCGTCGGCCGCCCGTTGCGATTCTTCTGCCAGTTCAGAAAGGATCGAGGTCGCATGAAAAAAATGATCGGCGCCCTGGCCTTCTTCTCCGCCGCCCTTCTCCTCTCCGCAGCGGACGTTCCCGTGAACCGAAAGACGTGGGCGGCGTCGCCGGATGCGTACTTCCTCACCGCCGAGGAGCGCGTCGCGTGGAAGAAGGTGGCAACGGACGACCAGGCGCGGGAGTTCGTCGGAAGATACGTTGCCGAAAGAGGGGACGGGTTCGAGCCGATGCTGCGCGAGCGCATCGCGGTCGCCGACAAGTACTTGTCGGCCGGGAAATCGCGCGGCTCCGAGACGCTTCGCGGAAAGGTGATCATCCTCTTCGGGCCGCCATCGCGGCTTTCGAGCAAATCCGGACGCGAGGGACAGGGCAGCGGGCACTCGGACCGGGCGGACGCCGCCGGGGGCGTCCCGGACCCGCACTCGAACGTCGGGCCGGGCGTCCGCGGGCTCGCGATGACGGCGCAGAACCCGATCTTCACCCTCGAGTACGACGAGTCTTCGGCGCCGAAAGCGATCGGAAAATCGTTCCGGGTCGACCTGAAAATGAAATCCGACGCGGTCCAGGAAGCGGTGGAACCGAAGGACCTCGAAGACAAGTTCGAGGCGGTGGCCCGGGCGTCGCGCGTCAAGTCGCAACCGGCGCCTCAGGGGAGTGCGGTCCCCCAGTAGTACTTCTCGAAGAAGGGCGTGAAGTCCTTCTGGGTCATGAACTCGAGGCGGTCCGCGGCGAAGAGCGGCGGGACCGCGAGACACAGGAGCGCGGCGACTCGAAGGCGCCGGAGCAAGGGCATTGAATCGATTGTCAGGATTCCGCAGGCTAAACAGCCTCGGCGAGCCGAAAAAAAAAGAGCCGCCGGTTGCCCGGCGGCTCCTTTCGTCCGGCAAATCGGTTACGTCAGAAAGCGGAAGTGTCGTTCAGGGCCGTCTGCGTCCCCTGCGGGGCCGCGTACGTCTTGACCGTTCCGGTCGTCAGGTCGGTCACGGTGATCGCGTACGCCACGTCGGACAACGCGCCCGAGAAGAACCAGAACTTGCCGTTGACCGCGCGTCCGTCCACGACCTTGACCATCAGCTCCAGGTTGTTCGCGCTGAAGAACCAGAAGGCGCCGGTGTCCCCGGCGAGAGGAATCGCCCTGCCGAATCCCGAAGCGGTGGCGGTCTGGAAGGCCACCTGCACCTTGAAGCGGCCCTGGTTCAGGCAGAGCGTCGTCGAATCTCCGAGGCACGTTCCCACCGCGGTTCCCGGAGAGGCGGAAAGCTGTCCGCGGATCGCGCCACCCGGAAAAGACGTGTTGTGGATGTTCGCGTAGAAGTTGGAAGGATTCGCGATGATCTCCCGGATCAGCGAATCATCGACGCCGGTCACCGTGCCGGTCGCGAAGCCATTGTTGAAGGGGGAGTTTAAGGGCACAACGATCTGCCCGTTCACGCCCGGCCCGCCCCGGTGGATGTGGGCGGCGGTCGGAGGAGTCGAGATTCCCGTCTCGGTGAGGGTGAACGCCACGGTCCTCGCGGACTCGTCCACCGTCACGGTCGCGAAACCCACGGCGGCCGGATCGCCTCCGTTGGGCTCGTTTGAGCCGAGCAGCACCGCGGTGAAGGTCGCGGTGGTCGCCTCGGCGGCCGGGGAAATGGGACGCGCGACGGCGGCCGCGCCGATGAACCAGACGCAGAGACCGAAAAGGAAAACACCAGATTTCTTCATGATTCCTCCCGGAAAAAATACGCCGGAGCCAGGAACGGCCCGAAGCAGCAAAAACGTACCTGCGGGAGGCGCCGTAAGCGAAGTTTTCAGATAACTCTTAAAAGAAGGCCGCGAGCCAAGGATTGCTTGAACGGGCGCCAGGGACCAGAAAGACCGTCGCTTGAGGCTTCGATCCGCCAGATCGCGGAATCGGTCCCGCCCAACGATCAGGCGAAAACTCATCAACGACCCTCGGGCCCCCTCACCCCGACCCTCCTGAGCGCGAGGGGGGGCAAAGCTGCGTTTCCGTCGAGACGGTGGCTACGCTCGCCCCGAGAGGAGTCTCCCGACCAGAGGGAGGGAGGAGCCTCTCGGGGCGGGAGCCGAAGCGAACGGAGGGACGAGCCGAGCGGTCGAGCCCCCCA
>JBBROA010000052.1:0-27463 GCA_038229875.1 Thermoanaerobaculia bacterium
GACTCCGCAATCAACTACCGGGGCCAGAAGAGCGAACGCGCGATCGGCCGGGCCCTGAAAAAGGCCTTTGAGCAAGGGGCGGCCGCCCGCGACGAGGTCTTCGTGACGACGAAGGGGGGGTATCTGCCCCACGACGCGGACGACCCCCGCCCGCCGAAGATCTACATCCGGGAGACTTTCCTGGACAGCGGCCTTGTCCCGAGGTCGGAGCTCGTATCCGGCGGACACTGCATGTCGCCCGGGTATCTCAAAGACCAGTTGACGCGCAGCCGCGAGAACCTCGGCCTCGAGACGATCGACCTCTATTACCTCCACAACCTCGAAGCGCAGCGCTCTGCCCTGGACAAAGCGGCCTTCCGGAAACGGCTTTGCGCGGCCGCCGAGGTCATGGAGGAGGCGGCGGCGTTGGGAGAGATCGGCTCGTGGGGGCTCGCCACCTGGGACGGCCTCCGGGCCCCCGCGGAGCATCCCGAGCATCTCTCGATGGCGGAGACCGTCGAGGTCGCGCGGGAAATCTCGGGGGACAAGCACCATTTCTGCGGGGTGCAGATGCCCTTCAATCTCGCCATGTCGGAGGCGCTCGCGTATCGGTCCCAGACGATCGGTCAGGGCAAGGTCCCTGCGCTCCGGGCGGCGCAGTCGCTCGGGCTCTGCGTCTTCGGCTCGGCGACGCTGCTGCAGGGCCGGCTCGCGGCGGGACTCCCCGAGGAGATCGACGAGGCGCTCCCGGAGGCGACGAGCCCGGCCCGCCGCGCGATCCAGTTCTCCCGGTCCGCCTCTGGGATGACGACGAGCCTCGTGGGGGTATCGACTCTGGAACACGCTCGCGACGACTTCGGCCTCTCCGGGGTCGCGCCGGCGGACCCTTCCCGCATCGCCGCGCTGTTCGAGACGGCGCCTTGACGCTTAAGAAGGCGCCAAGGAGCCCGGAACATATCCTGGTATCGCGGGATTGCCTTATCTGCTAGACTCCTGATTCGACGATCTTCCCGCCCGGGCTTCGAGCCTGCGCGGCGGGAGCTTGGGAGCTCAGTGTCCGAAGACCCCTTGGTACCCCAGATTCCTGCGTCGCTTCCCGTGCAGACGGAGAGCCCGAATCCCGGTGAGAGCCCGAATCCCGGCGAGGGCCCTCGCCCGCATCGCCGCCGCCGCCGCAGACGCCGCCGTGGTGGAGGTGGCGGGGGAGGAGCCGGCGGCGGAGGGCGTCCTTCCGGTTCGAACGGCGGGGGAGGCTCTTACGCCGAACGCTCCGAGCGCGCGGACGAAGTCACTGCGACCGGCCCTGAACGTCCCGTCGAGGGCGTGCTGTACCTGCCTCCCCGGGACAACGCTCCAGGGGTGCTCGTCACCGCGAAGGCGAACTACCTTCCCTCTCCGAAGGATCCCATCGTCCCGCGGGATCTGATCGTGCGCGAGGGCCTCGAGGCGGGTGCGTTCATCAGCGCTTTTGCGGTGGACGGCTCCCGTTCCGTCGTTCGGAGAATCGAGACCGTCGAGGGCATGGACCCGGCTGCGTTCCGACAGCGTCCCGCGTTCGCGGACCTCGTCTCGATCGACCCGCACGACCGGCTGAAGCTCGAGACAGAGCCTGACGAGATGTGCGGGCGCGTCACCGATCTTCTGACCCCGATCGGGCGCGGCCAGCGCTGCCTGATCGTCGCGCCGCCCAAGGCAGGAAAGACGACGCTCTTAAAGCGCATGGCGCACGCGGTGTCGGTGAACGACCCCGACGTCTACGTCATCGTTCTCTTGATCGACGAGCGCCCTGAGGAGATCACTGACTTCCGGCGCAGCGTCCGGGGCGAAGTGATCGCGTCCTCCGCGGACCTTTCCGCCGAGAATCACATCGCGGTCGCCGAGATCGTCGCGGAGCGCGCGCGCCGGCTCGTCGAATGCGGTAAGCACGCGATCATCTTTCTCGACTCCATCACCCGGATGGCGCGCGCCTACAACCATATGCAGAAAGGCGGCGGCAAGATCATGTCGGGCGGCATCGACGCCCGCACGATGGAAAAGCCGCGCCGCTTCTTCGGCGCCGCCCGGAACGCCGAAGGCGGCGGTTCGCTGACGATCATCGCAACCGCGCTGGTCGACACCGGCTCCCGGATGGACGAGATCATTTTTCAGGAGTTCAAGGGCACCGGCAACACGGAAATCGTGCTGGACCGGGACCTCTTCAATCGCCGGATCTTCCCGTGCATCAACATTCCGCAGTCGGGCACCCGTAAGGAAGAGAAGCTCTACGATCCGGACGAGCTCCCGAAGATCGTCAAGCTGCGAAGAGCGCTCGCGGCGGTCGACAAGATCCAGGCGATGGAGCTCGTGCTCGGCCGTCTCTCCAAATTCAAGTCCAACGCCGACTTTCTCAAGAGCTTCTGAGGCTGCCCGGCCGCTTTTTGGCCGGTTTTTCGAAGGATTCCGCCCTTCCGGGGCCCCTCCCGCTATCGCGCGGGGCGAACGTGCGTTAGCCTAGGACCACTCGAACATGCCCGGCGAAACAATGAACTCGGAGTTGCGCGAGGCGCTCGACGAGCTCGAGCAGTACCTCTCGGACACTCTGCCGCCCCTCGTGGTCGCGGAGTCGTTTCGGGTCCTTCTCCAGTACTCACCCGAGCTCATGGCTTCGAACATCCACTCCTGGACAATCTCCCAGTACCGCGGCGGCACCGAGATCCCGGTCTCCGACTACCTCTTCCACGCTGTGAAGAAGATTCATCTGATGGGAGAGTTCAACCTCGTGCCTCGCGGACCCTTCGAGACTTTTTTGGAAGAGCTGAAGGAACGGGTGCTGGTCTACTGCCCGGAGGGTGACCGCGAGTTTTTGAAGACCAATCTCACGCACCTGAAGGATGCGACGAGCTCCTCCGCGACGGCGGCGGCGGTCGACGTCCTGTTCCGTCAAGCTCCGGTGACCGGCACCCGCGGGCTCGCGACGGCGGCGGGCGCCAAGGGGGGCGCCGAACCCGCGGGGGGTGAGGACCTTCAGAACCTGCGCCGGTTGTCGGTGCTTCTCGACCGACTCGAGCGCGAGGTCGGGTCGGGCGGCGGGTCGTCCGCTCCGCTGGCGTCGCAGACGCTCGCCGCGGCCGCGCGAACGTCGAAAACCGGGAAGGAATTCGAGCAGTACCTCGATCGTCTCCGCGAGATGGGATTGAACGTGAACACCGGTGACGTCTTCAAGTCACTCGGCAGCAGTCTTCCGGGATGGATCGTCCCGGCGGCGGCGGAAGACGCGCGCGCGGCGGCGGTGCCGGCGAGCCCCGCGATCGAAGCCATGCGGCGTATCGTCACGGAGACAGAAGACCCCGCCGAGTCGAGCCGCCGGTTCCAGGAGATGGTCCGCTCCGCGGTCGACCGTTTCAACGAAGGCTCGCTCGCGCAGTCGGGCACGATGATCGATCTCGCGAATTCCATCATCGCGGACAGGACGGTCGACCCGGTCGCTGCGCAGGCGATGCGGAAGAAGGGCGACGAGACCCTCGACCCCGAGCGCCTGCGCAAGTACGCGGAGTCCGCCGAGCTTCATCCGCAGCTGCGGAAGGTGCTCAACTTCTTCCTGAACCTGACACCCGAGGGACTGCTCGCCGACCTGCGCCGCGAGGTGAAGCGGGAGCGGCGGCGTCTTCTTCTTCTGCTTTTGGAGGTGCACGGCCCGTCCGCGCGGGAGGCGGCGCTCGCGGATCTGCGCCCCGCGTTTGGCCGGGGCGCCGCCGACGAGGAGTGGTACTACCGGCGCAATCTCCTGTACCTGCTTCGCCGGATTCCCCGCCCGGCCGGAGCGGACATCGACGAGGACGTCGATCTCGCGGTGCGGCACCTCGAGCTCCGTTTTCCGGCCCCCCTGGTCAAGGAGGCGATCGCGAACCTGGGACAGTTGAAGCACCCGAAGGCCGAGCACACGCTCGTCTCGCTCCTCCAGGATCTCGAGGCCGTGCTGTTGAACAAGGCGACCGACAGCCCATACGACCCGCGAGAGACCCGCCTCCTGCTCGACCGGGTCGTCGCGGCGCTCGCGCGCTTCGGAACGCCGGGCGCGCACAAGGCGGTCGTCGAGCACGGCTTAAAGCGCCGCCCGGAGCTCGGGGACACGATGGCGCGGCTGCCGGAGCTCGCCGGGCAGGACCTTTCGGATGACGAAGAGGCGATGAACGCCCTTCTGGGCGCAATCAAGGCAAACGCGCCGTTCAAGCTCTTCGGGCTCGTCCTCCACCAGAACGACCAGAGCCTCTTCTACTGCATCGAAGCTCTGTCGACCACCCCCCATCCCGCCGTTCGCGCCGCATTCGAAGATCTGGCGAAACGATTTACCGGGCACGAGATCGGGAAAGCCGCTTCGAAGGCGCTGATCGCCTTCGCGGAGTCTCCGGTCAACGCTTCGGGCCGCGAGGGCGCCGCGGCGCCTCCTCCGGCGGCGACCCTTTCCGGAGACCTCGACATCTTCGGGTTGCCCGCGCTCCTCCAGAGCCTAGCGGAGTCGCGGGTCAGCGGGTCGCTGAACGTGAAGGACCGCAAAGGCGAGACGATGGCGACGCTCCTGCTGAAGGTTGGCCGCCTCCAGGCGTGCCGGACGGGCCTGCTCTCGGGAGACGAAGCCTTCTACCAGCTGCTCGAGCGTCCGCTCCCCGGAACGTTCGTGTTTTCCCGCTCGGCCGACTCGAGCGCGGACGACAGCGGCGCCGCGGGCCTGCGACAGATCCTTCCGCTCTCGCTCGAAGGCATGCGCCGTTACGACGAGTTCCAGCAGGCCGCCGCTCTGGTCCCCGACGAAGTCGAGCTGAAGACCACCGAGATCAAGCCGACGCCCCATCCCGACGAGCGCGACGGAATCCTGTTCCGCGACCTCTGGACGCGCGTGTCGACGGGAGCGACGCCGCGCGAATGCGAGTCGAGCGTCGCGGCGGACTCCTACAGGATCCGCCGGCTCCTCGCCCACTGGGTGGCCGCGGGAGCGCTCGCCGCCGCCTGACGGAGGAAGGTGCCGGCGCCGGCGCCGTCCGGGGTCAGGCGCCGCGATCCTGAGAAGTGAGGCGGGGGGTAGCCCGAAGAAGAATCAACGACGGGAAGAGGTTGACCCTTACGGCTAGCGCCGGTGACTCTTCCTCTTCGTTCTTCCAAAAGAATCCGGGTCCTCCGGACTCGCGGCAATCGGGATGCGCATCCCGGCGGGCTTCTGGCGCGGCCCCGAGCGGCGCGGCTGTCCTGCCGCATGCGGGCGAGGAGCGTTTGAGACCTTGCCCGACCGGAACAGCTCCTCGGGCGGCCAGTGCACCTCGATCGGACGGCCGATCAGCTTCTGGATCGCGTCGAGCGAGAACACGTAGTCGTCGCAGGCAAAGGAGACCGCCTGGCCGACCGCGCCGGCGCGGCCGGTGCGGCCGATCCGGTGAACGTAGTCCTCGGCGTCCTGCGGAAGGTCGTAGTTGATGACGTGCGAGACGCCCTCGATGTGGAGTCCCCGGGACGCGACGTCGGTCGCGACCAGGACCGCGAGCCGGCCTTCCTTGAAGTCGGTCAGAATCTTCAGTCGGCGGTCCTGCGGCACGTTCCCGGCGAGCGCGCGCGTCGGGTAACCGTTCGCGGTCAGGCCCTTCACCAGGTCGAACGCTGTCGTCCGCCGGTTCACGAAGATGAGAACCCGGGAGCCGCCCTCCTGCTCCAGGACACCTAAGAGCAGCCGGAATTTCTCCGACGAAGACACGTGGTACAGCAGCTCGGTGATTCCTTCCGCTCCGACGCGCTCCGGCTCGACCTCGATCTTCTGGGCGTTGTTCATGTGCTCGTACGCAAGCTCCATGACGGAGGCGGAGAGCGTGGCCGAGAAGAGGAGGGTCTGCCGGCGGTCGTAGGAAGGGCAGCGGCGCAGGATCTTGCGAAGGTCGCGGATGAAGCCCATGTCGAACATCCGGTCGGCTTCGTCGACGACGAGGATCTCGACGTCCTTGAACGTCGTGGCGCCCTGCTGCTCGTAGTCGATCAGGCGCCCCGGCGTTCCGACGAGGATGTCCGGAACCGTTTTCACGGCGTCGCGCTGGAGCCGATAGTCGATTCCTCCGAACACGGCGAGGGTCGAGAGGCCCGTGTGAAGCCCCAGGGCCTCGGCCTCCTGGCGGATCTGGACGACCAGCTCCCGCGTCGGGGCGATGACGAGCGCCCGGGGCCCGTGAGCGGGACCCGGCCGCGGGGTGCGCAGCAGGCGCGAAAAAATCGTGATCAGGAAGGCGGCGGTCTTTCCCGTACCCGTCTGCGCCTGGCCGGCGACGTCGCGTCCGGAAAGGGTCAAGGGGAGCGTGGCCGCCTGGATCGGAGTCGCGAAAACGAAGCCCGCCTCGGCCAGGCCCCAGCGGACTTCGTCTGGCACATCGAACTCGAAGAGCCGGACATCGGTCAGGTGCCGGTCGGCGTTGGTAGAAATGTTGTTCACCGAGAGATTTTATCCCGGATCGGCGTCGCCGCAGGAGGATCCTCGATTTCCCGGAGGCGTCTGAAGTCCCGGACGATCGGCTTTCCGGTCGCCCGCGACAGGGCCGCCGCGATCGTGCGCTTTTCCTTCGGGCCCGCCATGCCGGCCAGCGGGATGAGACGCCCGCCGGCCCTCGCGGCGAGCCGCTCGACCGCCCAGGTCCACCAGGGCGGCAGCGGAACGAAGGTCTCGCGCCAGCAGTCGAGGTCGGATCGGAGGATCCGATGACGGCGGACGTTTTCGAAGACGGCGGTTTCGATCGTGATCGCGTCCGGCCCGACCTCGATCGTTTCCTCCGCGAAGGCCAGAGCTGAGAGACCGAGCAGCGCGAAGGGGGTCGAGAGCCCGACGGCCACGGAAAGCGCAAGCAGGGCGGAGAGGGGCAGGTCGGCAAAGTCGCCCTTCCGGAGCCCGGAATCCCAGGCCGAGACAAGGCGGGCGCCCCCGAAGAGGGTCGCCAGGAGAAGCGCGGCGGCCACCCCGAGCAGCCTGACCCTATCGCGACGGCGCCGCACGAGAGGGCCGATTTCGATGCGAAGCCCGGAAGGAAGAGGAATGATCCGGACGCGCTCTCCTTCTCGATTCGCCACGTCTCAAATTGTATGATTCGAAGCGCCGGGGAGACCCGGGACAGGAGGAGCACAGAGTGGCCAAGAAGAAGAAATCGGCGGGGAAATCGTCCGGCAGCGGAAGGACCAAACGCTCCGGCGGCGCGAAGAAGCGTTCGGGCAGGGGCGCCTCGGCGCGCGGACGCGGGTCCTCCGGCGGCGCGAAAAAGTCGTCGTCGAAGAAAGCCTCCTCGCGCGGCGCGGCGAAGAAGTCGTCGGCGAAGAAGTCGTCCTCGCGCGGCGCGGCGAAGAAGTCCGCGGCGAAGAAGACCGGCTCCTCGAGGAGCGCCTCTCGATCCGCCGCGAAAAAATCGACCGCCAGCCGTTCGGGTGGATCAAAGACCTCTTCGAGCTCTCGCGCGAAGATGAGCCGGTCGAAAGCGTCGGGCACGGAACGCGGCGCGCAGACTCCTTCCACGACAGCCTCGTCGGACACGACACGCGGGCGCTCGAACGCGAGTCCCTCGCGCAGTTCCACTTCCGCGAAGTCGTCCGAGCGCTCTTCTCCGGGCAAGCCCGCCGCGACTTCTCCAGGCAGGCCCGCCAGGTCTTCAGGAATGGCCGGCGGAGGTTCTTCGGGCAAGTCCGCCGGAGCCACCGGGACCGGCGAGATGTTCGGGGAAGGAATCTGGAAGGCGGACGAGGAGTACCGGCGCGGACTGAAGGAATTCTCCGAGACTCACGACTCGGAAGAGCTCGCCCGCGCAGCGGCGGACGACCTGGACGACGAGGACGAGGAAGCCTCCCCCGGCAAGAAGCCCGTCGGAGAGGGCGAGTGGTAAGATCTTATTAACCCGTCACCATTGCCGGACTCTTGTCCGGCTTTGTCGGAAATAGAAGGTCCCGAGAAATCGGGACCTTCTTGTTTTACGCCCCGCCGCTTCCCCGGCTCCTCATCCCGCGGGCTCGCCTTTTCCGCGCCTCGGGATCGCCAGCGGCTTGCGATTCTCGTCCAGGTTGACGAACGTCGCTTCCGCCTCCGTGACCTTCACCCGGTCGCCCCGGCCCTCCCCGTTCTGCGAGAAGACCTCGACCGCGACGGTGATGGAGGTGCGTCCCATCCGGACGAGACGCGTGTAGAACGAAACGAGGTCGCCCACGTAAACCGGGTGGTGAAAAACGATCTCGCGCATCGCGACGGTGACGATGAAGGAAGCGCCGTGCCGCTTAGCCTCGACGGCGGCCGCCTGGTCGATGTAGGAGAGGATGACGCCGCCGAAGATCGTTCCGTGAGCATTGGTGTCCTTGGGCATCATCACCACTCGGATCGAGGGCTCGGCCGGTGGGAGTGTCTCGGTCATGCAGGCTTCTCGGGAGCGTCTCGGCGTTTCGAAGGCGCTCGCCGTTTGAGAAGCGTCCGATGAGCAAACGCCCCGATTTTCGAATCTCGCCGGCGGCCGATCATCGCGGTTCCGGGATTCGTGGCGGCCCGTAGGACAGTGAGATGCGGTCGACGATTCCGTCGGTCACCGTGCAGATCAGAGTCCCATCCGAGTAGTAGTAGGTCCAGACCTCGTGCCGCGAAAGCCCCTGAGCGGCGCTCGCGAGAGAAGGCCTGCCGAGGCGATCGAGCGCCTGCTTCGCCCGGACCCCGGGATCGATCCGGCGTCTCGCCGCGGTGACACCACCCGGGTGAAGCGTCGCGCCCACTCCGGCCAGCCTCTGCGTGTCGCGGAAAAGGCTCCGTTCCCACAATCGCGGGCCGAATCCGAGGAGGGCAACCGCGAGGAACGCCGCGGCCCACCAGACCGCCGGTGGAACCCTGCGGCGGGAGTCGGCGTCGCTCAGAAGAACCGTTCTCCCGCCCCGAGCTCGAAGAGGACGGATCGATCGAAGAGCTCGGCGCGGCTCGCGAGAGCGTCGGACCCGGGAAGGCCGCACGACCTCGCGTGGCGGGCGAGCTCGGCGAGCGCCCCGCGGGCTTCCGCCAGATGCTCGCGGCGGTCCGGCGCGCCTGCGTCCGCGCCGAGAGCGCCCGCGACCTGCGCCGGCACGGCGACGGCGGCCTTTTTCACCCGCAACGCGAGCGCCGGGTCGTCTTCCCGGAGCTGCTCGGCTAAGGCGTAGCCGTCGCGGGTCAGCGACATCGCCTGACTCCAGAGCGGATGGTCCTTGTACGCGGGCCGGTCGTTCACGCGCCCGTATTCTACTGTCCGAAGACGCGCCGGCGGCCCGCGAACGCCCCTTCCCGCAAGAAGAATTCGCACCATTCGCCGTCCCGCCCGAAGCGGATAAGATCGCGGCATGCAGCAGAAAGTGACCGTCGTGGGAGCGGGAAACGTGGGAGCGATGGCCGCGCAGAGGCTCGTGGAACGCGAGCTCGCCGACGTCGTCCTGGTCGACATCCTCGAGGGCATTCCGCAGGGCAAGGCGCTCGACATGATGGAGTCGGCTCCGGTCGAGCGGTTCGATGCGCGGATCCGCGGGTCGAACGGGTACGATGAGACGGAAGGTTCCGACGTCGTGGTGATCACCGCCGGACTCGCGCGAAAGCCCGGCATGACGCGGGACGATCTCGTCCTGAAGAACCAGGAGATTGTGGGCGGGGTCACGCGTGAAATCGCGCAGCGGTCCCCCAATGCGATCCTCATCGTCGTTTCCAATCCGCTCGACGCGATGTGCGAAGTGGCGCGCAGGGTCTCCGGTTTTCCGCGTGAGCGCGTGTTCGGTATGGCCGGGGTCCTCGACTCGGCGCGCATGCGCTGGTTCATTGCGGAGGCCCTCGGGGTCTCCGTCGAGAGCACGCACGCTTTCGTGCTGGGCGGCCATGGCGACACGATGGTGCCGCTGCCCCGGTATTCGACGGTCGGCGGCGTCCCGATCCCGGAGCTGCTCTCGAAGGAGAAGCTCGACGCGATCGTGAAGCGCACCCGCGAAGGCGGCATCGAGATCGTCAACTACTACAAGACGGGTTCCGCCTACTACGCGCCTTCCTCCGCCGTCGTCGAGATGGTGGACGCGGTCCTCAAAGACAAGAAGAAGGTCCTTCCCTGCGCGGCCTACCTGCAGGGCGAGTACGGAATGCGGGACGTTTATCTCGGCGTGCCGGTCAAGCTCGGGAAGGGCGGTGCCGAACAGGTCCTGGAGATCCGGCTTCTCGACGAGGAAAAGGAAGCTCTCGCGAAGTCCGCGGAGGCGGTCCACGAGCTCTTCCGCATCCTGAAGGTATGACAGCCGACCGGAACTTCTGGGTCCGGCGGCTGCACTCGCTCTCGGGAGTCGTTCCCATCGGCGGCTTTCTCGCGTTTCATCTCTACGAAAACTCCGCGGCGACCCGGGGCGCGGAGGCTTACAACGAGATGACGCACCGGCTTCAGACGCTCCCGGGCGCGGTGGTCGCGGAGGTCCTGCTGATCGCGGTCCCCCTGGTGTTTCACGGCGTGTACGGCCTCTTCATTACGGGCACCGCGCGGCCGAACGTCGTTTCAAACGGCTACGTCCGCAACTGGATGTATTTCCTGCAGCGCGTCACGGGCGTGATCGTGTTCGCGTTCATCCTTTTTCACTACTGGACCACGCGGCTCGTCCAGCTCACGGACCACGAGAGCCTCGATCTCTTCCGGCAGGTGCAGGCCGCCGTCGGCAATCCGTGGATCTACGCGTTCTACATCGCGGGAATACTCTCTGCGACGTTTCACCTCGCCAACGGCCTCTGGTCTTTTTCGATCGTGTGGGGCATCACGGTCGGTCCGCGGGCGCAGCGGCGAATGATGTACATTTCGGCCGTGGTGTTTCTGGTTCTTTCCGTCGTCGGTGTGCGCTCCATCTCCGCGTTCCGTCTCTAGAGAAAACCGATGGCCAGCGAACGGATCATCGTCGTCGGGGGGGGGCTGGCCGGGTTGATGACCGCGGTCCGCGCCGCCGAGCTCGGTGTCGCGGTCGACCTCTTCTCGATCGTCCCGGTTAAGCGCAGCCATTCGGTCTGCGCGCAGGGCGGCATCAACGGCGCCGTCAACACCAAGGGCGAAGGCGACTCGACCGCTCTGCACTTCGACGACACAGTTTATGGCGGAGATTTCCTCGCGGACCAGCCGCCGGTGAAGGCGATGTGCGAGGCGGCTCCGGGGATCATCAACCTGCTCGACCGCATGGGGGTCATGTTCAACCGGACTCCCGAAGGCCTGCTCGACTTCCGCCGCTTCGGAGGGACGAAGTTCCACCGCACGGCATTCGCGGGCGCGACGACCGGACAGCAGCTCCTCTACGCGCTCGACGAACAGTGCCGGAGGTATGAGGTCGCGGGTCTCGTCCGCAAGTACGAGGCCTGGGAGTTCCTGGGGCTGGTGCGGGACGCCGACGGGAACTGCCGCGGCATCGCGGCGCTCGACTGGTATTCGATGAAGATCGAGACCTTCGCCGGCTCCGCGGTGATGCTGGCGACGGGCGGCCCCGGTATCGTCTTCGGGCGCTCGACGAATTCGGTCATCAACACCGGCACCGCCGCGTCGGCCGCCTACCAGGACGGCGCGCGCTACGCCAACGGCGAGTTCATCCAGGTGCATCCCACCTCGATTCCCGGCACCGACAAGCTGAGGCTGATGTCGGAATCGGCCCGCGGCGAAGGCGGCCGGGTCTGGGTGCCGCGCACGCAGGGCGACGTCCGGGATCCGAAGGCGATTCCGGAAGGGGAGCGCTGGTATTTTCTGGAAGAGAAGTATCCCGCTTACGGAAACCTGGTGCCTCGCGACATCGCGACGCGCGAGATCTTCCAGGTCTGCCTGCAGGGATATGGACTCGGCGGCCGCCGCGAGGTGTACCTCGACCTGACGCACATCCCCCGCAAAGAGCTCGACACGAAGCTTGCGGGGATCCTCGAGATTTACGAGAAGTTCGTCGGAGACGATCCGAGGGAAGTCCCGATGAAGGTGTTCCCCGGGATGCACTACTCGATGGGCGGCCTCTGGGTGCAGTTTGCGAAGAACGAGTCGACCGGGGCCCTCGACGAGACGTCCCCGAAGAACCAGTCGACGAACGTTCCGGGGCTGTTCGCGTCCGGCGAGGTGGATTTCTCGATCCACGGCGCGAATCGGCTCGGCGCGAACTCGCTGGTCTCGTGCCTCTACGCCGGCAAGATCGGCGGCCCCGCGATGGTCCGGTACGGGCGCGAAACGTCGACGAAGCTTCCCGCCGCCGAAGGGGCCTTCGCGGAGGCAAAGAAACGTTGGGATGCTGAATTCGCACGGCTCGCGAACGCGGCCGGTCCCGAGAACCCTCATGTCCTCGCCGAGGAGATGGGCGACTGGATGACCGACAACGTCACCGTCGTGCGCGAGAACGGGAAGCTCAAGGAAACCGAAACCAAGCTGCAGCAGCTCGAGGAGCGCTGGAAGAACGTCGGTTTGACGGACCGCTCCGGTTTCGCGAACCGCGAGATTTCGTTCATCAACCAGCTGCGCAACATGCTGGTGATCGCGCGAGTGATGACGCGCGGCGCACTGATGCGCGACGAGTCTCGCGGCGCGCATTTCAAGGTGAAGGACCTCGCGAAAGGCGTCACGGAAGAAAACGCGCTCCCGCGGGACGATGCCAATTTCCTAAAGACCACCATTGCGGAGCATTCCTCCGAGGGGCCGAGGATCAGCTACCTGCCGGTGGACACCACGTTGATCAAGCCGCGCGCGAGGAAATACTGATGAGCCGGGAGCCGAGCGACCATCGGGAGCGAGACGGCCGCGGTATTCCGCGGTCCTCCAAATGCCGGAATCGAATCGGAAGGGGAATCCGAGGATAACCATGCCGTCCAGTATCCGCATCTCCGTCAAGCGCCAGGACACGCCGACCTCCTCGCCTTACTGGGAGGAATACGAGATTCCGTACCAGCCGCGGCAGAACGTCATCTCGGCCCTGATGGAAATGGCGAAGGACCCGAAGACGCGCGCCGGAAAGGCCACGTCTCCCGTCGTGTACGACCGCGCGTGCCTGGAGGAAGTCTGCGGCTCGTGCGCGATGCGCATCAACGGCCTGTCCCGCATGGCGTGCACGGCGCTGATCGACTCGCTCGAGCAGCCGATCAGGCTAGAGCCCATGGCGAAGTTTCCCGTCCAGCGCGACCTCTCGGTCGATCGCGGGGTGATGTTCGAGTCGTTGAAGCGGATCAAGGGGTGGATCCCGATCGACGGGACCTACGACCTCGGCCCCGGACCGCGGATGCCGGAGGCGGAGCGGCAGCAGGCGTACGAGTACTCGAAGTGCATCACCTGCGGGAACTGCCTCGACGTCTGCCCTCAGGTCAATGGACGGTCGAATTTCATCGGCGCCGCCCCGATCGCGCAGGCGCGTCTCTTCAACTCCCATCCGACGGGATCGATGAACGCGGCCGAGCGCCTGGAAGCCCTGATGTCCGAAGGGGGCATCGACGACTGTGGCAACGCGCAGAACTGCGTGCGCGCCTGCCCGAAGTCGATCCCGCTCACGACAGCCATCGCGGAGATGTACGCGGCGACCACGCGCTACGGGATCAAGAAGCTGTTCGGGACTTAAAGGCAAGCTGTCAGCTATCAGGCTAATCCGCTGTCAGCGGTGAGCCAGTTCTTCCCGGTTCTGGAGTTTCGGAATCCGCGGCCCGAAGCCATGCCGGGAGAACGTTTCTGTGCTGGAATCCTCGATCGCTGATAAGTTCCCGTGGCTCGGCTGGCCGATCGCCAGGAGCTGAGAGCTGAGGGCTGAGGGCTGAGGGCTGAGAGCTGACAGCCGAGAGCCGGAACTGAGAGCTGAAAATGAAAGTCCACGAATACCAGGCCAAGTCTCTGCTCGCGCGTTACGGCGTCCCCGTCCCTCGAGGCGAGGTCACCGACAACCCGCAGGAAGCCCGGGAGATCGCGAAGCGCCTGGGCGGCCGGGCGGTGGTCAAGGCGCAGATTCATGCCGGGGGCCGCGGAAAAGGCGGCGGCGTCAAGGTCGCGAAGACGGCCGACGAAGCCTACGAGCACGCGAAGAAGATCCTCGGCATGACCCTGATCACGGCGCAGACCGGGCCGGAAGGCCGCCTCGTCCAGAAGGTGCTCGTCGAGGAGGCGCTCGACATCGATCGCGAGCTCTACCTCTCGGTGACGCTCGACCGCGGCCGCGGACTGCCGTCGATGATGGTCTCGAAGTCGGGCGGGATGGAGATCGAAGAGGTCGCGGCGAAAGACCCGACCGCGATCGTCCGCGAGACCCTGGACCCGGGGCTCGGCATGTTCCCGTTCCAGGCGCGCAAGCTCGCCTTCGCGCTCGGCCTCTCGGGACAGAGCTTCAAGAATGGCGTCGCCTTCATGCCGGTGCTCTTCCGCGCCTACCTCGAGTCGGATGCGTCACTGGCCGAGATCAATCCGCTTCTCGTGACGAAGGCCGGAGACGTCCTCGCGCTCGACGCGAAGATGACTTTCGACGACAACGCGCTCTTCCGCCACGCCGACATCAAGGCGATGCGGGACCTCGCCGAAGAGGATCCGCTCGAGGTCGAGGCGTCGAAATTCGGGCTGAACTACATCAAGCTCGACGGCAACGTCGGCTGCATGGTGAACGGGGCGGGCCTCGCGATGGCCACGATGGACCTCGTGAAGCTCGCGGGGGGCGAGCCGGCGAACTTTCTCGACGTAGGCGGGGGCGCGAACGAAGAGCAGGTCAAGAACGCGTTTCGGATCATCCTCTCGGACAAGAACGTCCGGGGCGTCCTGATCAACATTTTCGGGGGAATCATGCGCTGCGACATCATCGCGAACGGAGTCGTCGCGGCGGTTCGCGAGATGGGGCTGTCGCTCCCCGTGGTTGTGCGCCTCGAGGGAACGAACGTCGACCTCGGCAAGCAGATCCTCCGCGACTCCGGGCTGAAGATCACACCGGCGGATGGTCTCGCCGACGGCGCGAGGAAAGTCGTCGAGGCGGTCCGATGATCTGGGTGGGAAAAGAGACCCGGCTTCTCGTCCAGGGGCTGACCGGGCGCGAAGGAAGCTTTCACGCGCTCGCCTGCCGCGACTACGGGACGGCGGTCGTCGCGGGCGTCACCCCGGGCAAGGGCGGCACCACGCACGAGGGAATTCCGGTCTTCGACACGGTCGCGGACGGTGTCAAAGAGACCGGCGCGAACGCCTCGATGATCTTCGTCCCGCCCCCGTTCGCCGCCGACGCGGTCGTCGAGGCGGCGGACGCAGGGGTCGCGGTAGTCGCCTGCATTACGGAGGGGATCCCGACGAACGACATGGTGCGCGTGAAGGCGGCCCTCGCACGCCGCGCCGCCGAGGGTGTCGCCGTGCGCCTGATCGGGCCGAATTGCCCCGGGATCATCACTCCTGGCGACAAATGCAAGATCGGTATCATGCCGGGCCGCATCCACAGGGCGGGCGCGGTCGGCGTCATCTCGCGATCGGGAACCCTGACCTACGAGGCGGTCGACCAGCTGACGTATCTCGGGCTCGGCCAGTCCACGGTCATCGGGATCGGAGGCGATCCCGTCAACGGCACGAGCTTCATCGACTGCCTCGCCGCGTTTCGCGACGACGACGGCACCGAGGCGGTGATCCTCATCGGAGAGATCGGCGGGTCCGCGGAAGAAGAGGCGGCCTGCTGGATCGCGGGGAACTTCAAGAAGCCCGTCGTGGCGTTCATCGCGGGGCAGACTGCCCCGCCCGGGCGTCGGATGGGTCATGCGGGCGCGATCATCGCCGGAGGGCGCGGGACTGCCGCCGACAAGGTCAAGGCGCTCGAGGCTGCCGGAGTCGCGGTGGTGCGCTCCCCGGCGGACCTCGGCAGCCGGATGAAAGAGCTCCTCGGGCGATGAACGGCGCGAGCCTTTACGACGAGGTGCAGGGCTTTGGCCCCTGGCTCTACGCCGTCGCCGCTCTGCTCGTCCTGATCGCGCTCTCGCTCGCGACGCTGCAGATGAAGACGACCGTCGCGCCTGATGCGGTCACGGTCCGGTTCGGCTTTCTGAGCACGACGCGCATTCCGGTTTCCGAGATCGCTCGAGCGGAGGCCGTCGCCTACCGCCCGATCCGCGACTATGGCGGCTGGGGCATCCGCGGGTTGGGGCGGCGCCGCGCCTTGAACGTCCGCGGAGATCGCGGAGTTCTCGTCGTCCGCACGAACGGGACGACGGTCCTGATCGGAACCCAGCGTCCCCGCGAGCTGCTGTCGGCGCTCGCCGGCGTGGGTGTCGCGACGGAAGACAAGCTTCCGGCGGAAGTCCGGGAATTCTGAAACTCATTCGAACGACGTCGCCAGCCCGCGCGACAGAAAAGGATCACCGTTGACGCAGAGAACACTGACCATCTTGAAGCCCGACTCGGTCGCCGCGGGTAACGCGGGAGCCATCCTGGCGCAGCTCGAGAAGGAGGGGTTCCGGCTCGCCGGGGTGAAGAAGGTCCGTCTCGCGCCCGATCAGGCCCGGGCGTTCTACGAGGTCCACCGCGAGAGACCGTTCTTCGAGGGGCTCGTGAAATTCATGACCGAGGGCCCCGTCGTCGTCGCCGCGCTCGAGCGGGCGGACGCGGTCCCGCACCTGCGCGCCACCATGGGAGCGACCGATTCGAAGAAGGCGGAGGCGGGCACGGTCCGCAAGCTCTACGGGACCGACATCGAGCGCAACGCCATCCACGGGAGCGATTCGCCGGAGAATGCGGAAAAAGAGATCGCGTTCTTCTTTTCCGGAGCGGAGCTGATCTAGCTTTCGGCGAAGGCCGAACTAAGTCTCGTCCGCGTGCGCTCTGCGCAGGGAGACCATCACCCGGTTCGCCACCCCGCGCAGGATCGCCGCCTCGCGTGTCGTGAGCGGGCGGCCGGCGACGATCCTCCGCCAGGCGCGCAGCGAGCGGTCGCGGTGTCCCGTGTCATAAAACCCCGTGGCTTCCAGCGCCCGGTCCCAGTGCTCGAGGGCGCCCTCCACTTCTCTCGCCGTCGCCCATCCCTCCGCCTCCGCGTCGGGCGTGACGGATCCGGTCTCTGCCATGCGGGCGACAGCGAGAACCGCGGCCACGGCATGGGAGACATTCAGGGTCGGGAAATCGGGACGGGAGGGGAGCCGGAGAGACGCCGAAGCGCGTGAACGCTCCTCTTCGGTGAGCCCGCTGCGCTCGGGGCCGAACACGAAGACGACGCGCGCCGCCGGGCCGAGCTCGCCCAGAAACCCGGAAAGGTCCGCCAGCTCGAGCGCCCGCTGTTCCTCGCGGCCGCGCAATGACGAGGTCGCGATCACCGCGTCGAAATCCGCGACGGCTTCGAGCACGTCCGGCACCCGCTCGATCGACGCGAGCACGTCGTCCGCGCCCGAAGCGAGCCGCAGCGAGTCCTCGTCGGGAAGCGCCGCCGGCTCGACCACGATCATGCGGCGGACGCCGAAATTCTTGCACGCGCGCGCTGCCGATCCGAGGTTCCCGGGCGTGTGTGTCCGCACGAGGACGACGGAGATTTCGCGATCAGCCATTTCGGAATTATCCGGCAGGAAGTATCCTTTCCACAAAGAGATGCGACGCCTTGGCCTCGTCTTCGCCGCGTCAGCTGTGCTCCGGGCCGCGGGCGCTCTCGCCCAGCCCGCCCCGGCACCGGCACCGACGCCGGCAACAGCGGCCGCGCCCTCGCCCCCTCCGGCAGCAGGCGCGCCGGCCCTTCCGACCCCGCGGGAGACGCCGCTTCCGACCTACACGGAGAGCGCGGGCAGCGAATACGTCCTCCTCCCCGTGCTCGTCTTCGACCGGAAGGGGCGGTTCGTCGACGGGCTCGCGAAGGGTGATTTCCGGGTCAATGCGGGCGGTGTCAATGTGGTTCTCGACACGTTCGAGCGGGACGACGACGCCCCGGCGTCCTTCGCGTTTCTGGTGGACACCTCCGGGAGCATGAAGCTAGCGAAAAAACTCGAAGCGGCCAAGGCCGCGATCCGTCACATCCTGGAGGGGCGCCGGCCGGGGGATGATTTCGCCCTCTTCGCCTTCGCGGAGGACGAGGTCTCCGTGATCTCGGAATTCTCGCCGAACCCGTCCCGGATCATCACCGCCCTGACCAGGCTGGAGGCCGGCGGGCGCACCGCGCTCTTCGACGCCGTCGCGGCGACCCCGTCGCGCATGCTCGCGGGGAAGAACGGGAAGCGGGCCGTTCTGCTCTTCACGGACGGGGTCGATAACGCGAGCAAGATCACGGCCGACGAAATGGCAACGATCCTGCAGCAGGTTTCCATACCGGTCTACGCGGTGGGCATGAAAAATGCCGCGTTTGACCGCATGACGGACGAGGAGCGCAAGGATCTGGCTCTCGACAACCTGAAATTACTCGCCTACACCAGCGGCGGCCAGCTGTTTCTGGCGAGCGCCGAGGAGGACTTGAAACCGATCGCCGCGAAGATCAACGCGGAGGTCCGAAAACAATACCTCTTGGGATTCGCGCCGTCGGGCCAGGGAGAGCTAAAATACAGAGTGGTGGTGGTGTCCGTGACCAAACCCGGCAAATGGGTCGTCAGGACGAGACGGGGGTACCGGGGAACGGTCCCCTCGCCAGATGGTTAACCCTTTTGGAAGGAGGATTTCGATGGGTAAGAGATCAAATATCTGGATCGTGGGCGGGGCGCTTCTTCTGGGCACCTTCGGCCTCGGCGGCTGCGCGACCAAGCGCTACGTCGGCGACGAGGTTTCCAAAAGCAGCGCCGCGTCGGAGAAGCGGATCAACGAAGTCGAGTCCCAGGTCGAGACCGCGCAGAGCAAGATCCGGGACCATGATCACCGCATCTCCGAGCTCGACAAATCGACGCGCGATGCTCTCGAACGGGCGCAGGCGGCGGGCAAGCTCGCCGAAGGCAAGTTCGTGTATTCGCTGGTGCTCTCCGACGACGCGGTGAAGTTCCCCTCGAGCAAGTGGGCTCTTTCGAAGGAAGCCGAGAGCCGGCTGAAGGAATTCGCGGAGAAACTGAAGTCCGAGAACAAGAACGTCTATCTGGAAGTCCAGGGCCACACGGACTCGAAAGGGTCGCCCAGCCTGAACTACCGGCTCGGCGAAGAGCGGGCGGAGGCGGTTCGCCGTTTCCTGAACAAGCAGGGCATCGCGTTGAACCGGATGTCCACGATTTCCTACGGCGAAGATGAGCCGGTGGCGCCGAACAAGAGCAAGGGCGGCCGCTCGAAGAACCGCCGCGTGGTCGTCATCGTCCTCGCGTAGGTTTCCGCGTCTCTCGAAAGGCCCCGCTTCGGCGGGGCTTTTCTTTTTTGGGGCGGCCTTCTTTTTCCGGACGGCTTTCTTTTTTCGGCCGCTCGTTGTCGCGTACACGCGGGAGATTTTGACCCTCGCGGACGAGGGGGCGGCCAAGGCGTCCGGTCTCCGTGGAAAGTTCCCACGGGCGCGACCCCGGGCGCCGGGCGGGAGCCCCGTCGAAGGTCGCGCGATCGACCGCAGGCCGAGGCCGCGGTCCCGGGGGCGGCGGCCCGGCTGGTCCGCGGGGCGCCGTTTGCGCCGGCTGGTGCCGCGTTTGCGCCTTCGGCCGAAGTTTCCCGCGTTCCCGTAAAGCCGAGAGCACGCGCTCGAAATCCTCCGGCACCGGCGCATCGACTACGACCGCTGCCCCGCTCGTCGGGTGCCGGAATCCGAGACGTCTCGCGTGCAGCATCTGGCGGGGCGCTTCGGGACCCGGGGCCGCCTGGCCGGTCCGATAGACGCGATCGCCCAGAACCGGATGGCCCGTCGAGAGAAAGTGCACCCGGATCTGGTGCGTGCGGCCGGTCTCGAGATGCACGGAAACCAGCGCCGCGCCTCGCAGCCGCTCGACGACTCGGTACCGGGTGACCGCCCGCCGGCCGGGCTCTCCCTTTCGGGCGACGCCTCTGCGGCCGAGCCCCGCGTCGCGCACGAGGTCCGCGTCGAGAATGCCGGAGTCTGGCGGCTCCCCGGCGACCAGGGCGAGGTACTCCCGCTCGATGTCGTGGACGCGGAAGAGAGCCTGCAGCGCATGAAGCGCCTCGCGATGGCGCGCGAAGACGAGCGCCCCTGATGTGTCCTTGTCGAGCCGGTGCACGATGCCGGCGTAGGGCCGGCGGTGATATCGGTGCTGGAGATAGTCGAGCGCGCGCGCGTGCAGGGTGTCGCGTTCGCGTTCGGCCGTCGGGACCGTCAGTAGTCCCGCCGGCTTGTCGACGATCAGCACGTCGTCGTCGTCGTACAGGACGGAAAGACGCGTGCGGATGTTGTGTCGCGCCGGTCGATTCGGGTCCCACGTCAGACGCGCCTCCTCGAGGACGTCGAGCCCCGGCTCGTCGACGGTGACGCCGTCCCGATCCACGCGCCCCCCGCGCACGGCGTCCCGGGCAGCGCGACGGGAGAGCGAAAACGCGCGCGCGACGGCGAGGTCGAGTCTCACCGCGACGCTCCTCTCCCGGGGACCCGGACCTCGACGAAGAAATCGGGGTCTCCGATCCGGGCGCCTGAACGGGCGTTCGGGCCGTAGACCGCGACGGGCGCGAAGCGCTCGTCGATGAACGCCGCGAGCCGGGGCGAGTAGTCCTTTCCGAACGCGCGCTGGCCCTCTCCGACCGCGAGAGCGTTGATGAGAAGCAGGACGTCCGGCGGATGCGAGCGCATGAGGCCGATGATTCTCTCCTCTCCGGGGCCGTCGAGGTGCCCGGGCCAGAATTGCTCGAGCGGCAGTGGATTGGCGCGGCCGAGTGCGTACTCGAAGAAGCCCGCCTCGGGAAATCCCGTCAAGGTCGCTCCGGGCGCCAGACGCTTTTCGAGGTCCGCGAGCGTCAGCGCGGAAGTCCTCGCCTCGTGCACGGGCAGGACGATGCGCCCTGCCGCGGTCGAGAGCTCCTCCCACCCGGGGCCCCGGTACGACCGCCAGACCCCGGCGGAGCGCACGAAAAGGAAAACGCCGAGCGCCGCCGTCAGGAGCCCCGGAAGCGAGCGCCCGACCGCCGGCGCCCACCGTTGCCCGGCCCGGAGCAGGGCGGCGACGGCGACTACGATCGGCAGCGGAAGGAAAAACGCGTTGTATGGGCCGGAGTACCCGGCGGCCAGAAACAGCCGCGCGGAAAAAAGTGCGGAGAGGAGGAGTGCGCCATCGGAGATCAGGGGGAGCGCGCCGCTTTCGGATTTCTTCGTGAGGAACCTCGCCGCGCGCGCCAGGAGAAGCGCCACGCAGACGGCGGGAACAACGCGAACGAGCGGAGGAAAGAGCGCGAACAGAGGCCGCGCGGAATCGGGAGGAAACTCGAAGACCAGGACGCACGCGGCGAGCACGAGGTCGCACATCGTCTCCACCGCGTGCGCCGCCGCATCCGAGGAGCGCCGGGCCCGCCGCGCCGCGGCGGCTCCGAGAACGAGAAGCGAGCCCGCGAGGAGCAGCACGACGGCGGCGAGCGCGAGCTGCGCCAGGCGAAGGGCGGGCTCGTCGAATCCCGCAAAGGAGCGGTAGACGTTCTGAAAAGCGCGAGGAGGGTGCAGGAGCGCCAGCCATCCGTCGGCGATCAGGCGCTCGCGTGAGATGCCGATCGAAACCGCGGCATAAGCCACCGCCGTCAGCGCCGTGGGAACGACCGCGGAAACGATCAGTCTCCGCGGCTGCCGGCGCGCGTCGAGTGCGATCGCGGCGAGGCCGGCGGCGCCGAGCTCCGGGCGGGACAGGAGTGCGGCGAGCAGGCAAAAGCCGGTTCCGACGTCTTTTCCGCGCGATTCTCCCGAGGAGAAAGCCATTGCGCCCGTCAGAGCGGCCACCGCCATCGCGGTGTCGAAGCTGAACGGGAAAAGCCATCCGCCGGGCCTCAAAAAGAAGGCGAGAGCGACCGCGAGGGAGACGGCGAGAGCGCCGCCGGTCCCGGGAATCCAGCGCAGCGCCAGCCGCCGCAAAGCCTCGAGCCCCGCAGCCGCCACCGCAAGCGCGAGAACCGTCCGTGCGGCGAAGGAACGGCCGGCCAGAAGCTCGACCGCCGCTCCGGCAAACGGAGCGAGAGGCCCATGGTGAAAGTGGATCGCGTCGTAGAGGCGCTCGCCGCCGGCCACGCGCCGCGGCACCATTAGCTCGCGCCCCGAATCGACGAAAGGCTCGATCCACCGGTTCCACGAAGCGAAGAGCAGCCCGCAGAAGACCGACCAGGGAAGCAGGACCGGCAAAGAGCGCCGCAAGTTCAAAGGCGGAGAAAGATCAATCCGTCCGCTCGAGGCGAACGCCTGAACCTGGATACCGGGAGAATCACGCGGAGATGCTAACCGAACGGGGCGGGGCGGCTCCCTTTTCAGGATTCTTGACCGGCACGAGCGCGAGGAGCGGGAGAGCGCTTCGATCAAGAGCCGGGCATGGCGGCCCGATCCCCCGAGTGGCAACGACGGCACCAACTACCTGTGGGCCCCTCACCCCGACCCTCTTCCCGAGCGCGGGGAGAGGGAACTCGGTATGGCTTCCTCATCGCGGGGTGGCGGAAACGTTCAGGCGGCGGTCTTGCATTCACGCCCGCGATGACACTGATC
The DNA here is from genome assembly GCA_038229875.1 of Thermoanaerobaculia bacterium. Taxonomy (GTDB): domain Bacteria; phylum Acidobacteriota; class Thermoanaerobaculia; order UBA5066; family Gp7-AA6; genus JALYUA01. The sequence continues at coordinate 22,480 of JBBROA010000052.1, forward strand.
GAGAAGCTCACGGCGACGGGATTGAGGCGAATGGGGACCCCGAAGAAAGGGTTCCGATACGTTCGCGCGGACGGCCGGGCCGCCTCGGCGGCCGAGATCCAGAGGATCGGCGCCTTGAAGATTCCTCCGGCCTGGAAGAACGTTGTCGTGCACCCCTCCCCGCGGGGCGCCGTGCAGGCGATGGGGAAGGACGGCGCGGGACGCTGGCAGTACCTGTACCACGAGGGCCGGACCGCGCTCCGCGAGAAGAAGAAGTTCGACCGGTTGGTCCACTTCGCTGACGCGCTCCCGAAGATGCGCCGGGCGGTCACGAGGGATCTCGCGTTGATAGGGATGCCGCGGGAGAAGGTCCTCGCGTGCGTCCTGCGGATTTTGTCCACGTGCTTTCTGCGCCCGGGCAGTCAGGTGTACGCCGAGGAGAACGGCAGCTACGGGATCGCGACCCTGCGCGCGAAGCACGTCTCCGTACGCGGCGACCTCGTCACGTTCGACTTTCCGGGGAAGTCGGGCAAGCAGCAGCATCGGGAGCTGCGCGACCGCCGCGTCGCGCGCATCGTGCGCGAGCTCGCCCGGGTGCCGGGCGAGGTCTTCAAGTATCGCGACGACGAGGGGAAGTGGGTCGACATCCGGCGCCGGCACATCAACGAGTACATCAAGGAGCTGATGGGCGACCGATTCTCGGCAAAGGACTTCCGCACGTGGGCAGGCACTCTGATCTGCGCGTGCGCGCTTGCGCGCGCCGGGGCGGAGACGGCGGAGACGAAGACGGCGCGCAAGCGCAAGGTCGTCGCGGCCATCAAGGAAACGGCGGAGATGCTGGGGAACACCCCCGCGATCTGCCGCTCGTCCTACATCTACCCGGCCGTCCTCTCGAGCTTCGACCGCGGCCGCGTGCTCGACCGGTACTTCGTCAACGTTGAGGAGCTCGTCGAGCGGCGCGCGCCCGCCCTGCATGGCTCGGAAAAGGCCCTCCTGAAGCTGCTCAAGAACAAGGCGACGGAACCTCGAGATCCGCGCCGGCTTCACCCACCTTAGACTCCGCCTCGTGCAGGAGAAGATGTCCAGCCGGAACCGGCTCGTGCGGGCGATCGCATCCGCGACGTCTCACGTCTGGTTTCCCGGCACACTCTTTTTCGCGCGCCACTTCCCGAGGCGGATCGCATACCCGATGGCGCGCGCCTTCGGAGGGACGTACTTCCGCTTGAGGCCCAAATATCTGGCGGCGATCCGCTCGAACCTCGAGATCATCCTGGGACAGGACGCTTCTCCCGAAAAGGTGTCGCGCCTGGCCGACGAGATGGTGCGCGGGCATTCCTCCGCGTGGCTCGACTTTCTCCACTTCGCGACCCGGCCGCCGGCGGAGTCCGCGCGGCTGGTCGAAAGCGTCGAAGGCTTCTCGCGCCTCGTGGCGGGGCGCGCGGCCGGGAAGGGGGTGCTGCTTCTGACGGCGCACGTCGGCAACTGGGAGGTGGGCGGGCTGATGCTCGCGGAAGTGAAGCAGCCCATTCACGTCGTGCTGGTTCCCGACATTTTCCCGGGCGTCGAGAAGGAGCGGCGCCGCCTTCACAATCGCGCCGGCGTGACCGAGATCCCGATCGACCGCAGCTTCGGGCCGACGCTCGCCGTGCTGCGCGCTCTCGAGCAGAACGCGATCGTCGCGATGCAGGGCGACAGGGACTTCAACAACACGGGGATCTCTGTACCGTTCTTCGGGCGGGACGCATTTTTCCCCCGGGGACCTTTTCGCGTCGCGATGGCGACCGGAGCCACCGTGCTCCCCGCGTTCATCCTTCGGACAGACGACGGGCGCTACCGCGCGATCATCGAGGAGCCCCTTTCGATCGTGCGAGGCATCGACCGGGACGCTTCGCTGCGGGAGAACCTGGCGAGGTACGTCGCCATCCTCGAGCGGTACATCCGCGCGCACCCGGAACAGTGGTACTGCTTCTATCCGTTCTGGGACGACCCGAGCCGCAAGGATCTTGCGAAACCGGAGGAAGGCTAGAAGGCCGTCACGTCCGCGACGCTGGCGAGATTTCCGTTCGGGTTGATGTAGGTCTTGACGGCATTCGTCGTCGTGTCGGTGACCGTGATCGTGTACTGCACGTTCGAGAGGGCGCCGTAGAAAACCCAGAACTTGTTGTTGAAGGCGCGGCCGTCGACGACCTTGACCACCAGCTCGATGTTGTTCGCCGAGAAGAACCAGAATTCGCCGGTGTCGCCGGTGAGCGCGACTCCGTTTCCGATGCCGCTCGTGCCCTGCGAGGGGACGCTCCAGGCGACCTGGACCTTGAAGCGGCTCGCATTCAAGCAGAGGGTGGTCGCGTCCGGGACGCACGGAGCGGCTTCGGCCGCGCGAGCGCCGTCTGGAGTGGCGAAGAGGAGACCGGCGGCCAGCGCGGCGGCGGCCGACAGCCGGGACAACTTTCGAAGGGCCTCTCGAATCATGGACGTCCTCCTCTTTCTGCGGGTTAAGGGTACCAACACCTGCAGCGGGTCCGAAAATCCCCTCATTCCAGGGGCCTTCTCGCCGAGACCGCGGCCACGAAGAAGGCGTCGTAGTGGCGGGCAAGCTCCTCCACGTCCGGGAGGATCTCCGGTTGCTCGAACCCGGCGGCGCGGAACGCGTCGCGCCAGTTCTGCGGGGTCAGGAACCCGTGATTCGGCCGCGTGGCGGCATCGGTCGCGACACCCGTGAAGTTCTCGAGGAAGTTGAAGACGAACTCGACGTAGATGGGCTGGCCGTCGAACGGCCGCACGCATTCGGAAAAAACCGCGGTGCCGCCCGGCTTCAAGGATTCGCGGATGCGGCGCAGGGTCGCATCGAGGTCCTTCGCGATGTGAACGGTGTTGACTGCATAAACGACGTCCGCGAATCCTTTCTCGATTCCCTGTTCCTGGAAGTCCCGGTCCATGTCGAGCCTCTTGAACTCCGCGGGCAGCGCCGGGAAGCGCGGCCGGATTGTCCGTTCGGCCCGCCGCAGAAAGGTCGGGACCACTTCCGTGAAGACGTAGCGCTCGATGCGGCCCACAGCGGCGTCGCGCGACAGCCGCTCCGCGACGGCGAGAGCGGCCGACCCGGATCCTCCGCCGAGCTCGAACACGACGGCGGGACGACCCGGCGGGAGCGCGCGGACGACGGCCTCCGCCCCGAGCCGGTTGTTGATCGCGTAGAGGAGATTGTCGTTCGAGAAATAGTCGAACCAGAGCGGCAGGCGTGCGGGGGAGAACAGGATCTCTTCGCCGGTTTTCTCGCCCCGCAGGAAGGCGGGCACGTGCTCGACCATCGCGCGGACGACGGTGAACGGCGGGATGGACCGCGGGTCGACGGCGCGGGCCCGTGCTTCCGCGCGGTCCGGATCTCCCGCCGGGAGCGGTCCGCGTGCGCGGTAGGAAATCTCCTCGCCACTGGTGCCCCCTCTCGCGGCGTCGAGATACCCGCCCGCCGCGAGCTTACGGAGGAACCACCCGAGCGGCACCGTCGCTCGCGGCGCGAACCCCTTCTCCGCCACGAGCGACGAGGCGGTCGCCCCTCGCGCGATCGACGGCTCGAGGTCGAGGTCGCGAACGAGATTCAGGACCATGTCGGTCGTGAAGCGGTCGAAGTGCTCGCAGCAGACAATGAACTCGGGGGAGAAGAGAGAGCGGATCTCGGGGTCGGGAATCCGCGCCAGAAGCGTGTGCAGATCTTCGGCCCGGCTGGACATGCCGCGATTGTACGCGCCGCCCGCGCGCGCCGTCCGCGCGAAGCGTGGAAAGGTCGGCGCGCTCTTTTTGGGCGCGCGCGTGCCACGCGCGTCCAAAAATGCGAAAACACTGCGCCGCCTGCGCAAAGCGCGGAAAGGTCGGGGCGTTGTTTTGGGCGCGCCCGTACCACGCGCGCCCAAAAATACCAGGAGGCCGCTACACTCGTCCCGCAGCATGCGCCGTTTTCTTGTGACGCTCGCCGTCCTGGCCGTGGCCCACGGCGCGGGCGCGCAGGAGACTGCCCGAACGGTCGTGCTCGGGTTCGACGGCGTCGACGCGGGAGTCGTCGAAGAGATGATGGCCGCAGGCCGGCTCCCGAACCTCGCCGCTCTGAAGGCGAGGGGCGCCTACTCGCCGCTGACGCCGACCGTCCCCGCGCAGACACCCGTGTCCTGGGCCACGTTTTCGACGGGCCTCGACCCGGGGGGGCACGAAATCTTCGACTTTCTGAAGCGGGACCCCGAAAACCGGATTCCGACGTTCGCCGTTGCCGACGAGATCTCCGTGCCGTTTCTTTTCGGCCGATCGAATCCCGTCGTCCTCGGCGCCACGGCTGCCGCTTTTTTCTTTCTCATGGGAGGTTTCCTCTTCCTGCTGCGGCGGCGGCTGGCCCTTCTCCTAATATTCGCGGGGATCGCGCTCGCGGCGGGCGCCGCCGCTTTCTTCGCGGTGCGCGCCTGGATCCCGTCCGAGCGGCCTTCGGTCCGCAACAACCGCAAGGGGCCGACGTTCTGGTCGGAGGGCGGCGCGCGCCCGGCCACCGTGATCCGGATTCCGGTCACGTTTCCGCCGGAAAAATTTGCCGGCGGCCGGCAGCTCTCGGGCCTCGGGGTTCCTGACCTCTCCGGCAGGATCGGCAAGCCGTTCTACTTCACGTCCGACCCGTTCTTCGCGCCGCGCGAGGGCAACGATTTTTCGATCGACATCCTGAAGCTCGAATCGAACCGCGGCAGCCAGACGGTGCGCATCGCCGGACCTCCGGGCAAGCCATTCGGGCGCGAAGGCGCAATCGAGCTGCCGGTCACTCTCACGGTTGCTCCGGCGCGCGACACTCTGGAAATCGGCGTCGCCGGTGAGCATGTGACGCTGAAGCCGGGCGAGTGGAGCGGCTGGGTCTCGCTGCCGTTTCGAGTCAACCCGCTCGTGACCGTGCACGGGTATGGCCGCTTCCGGCTGGAGAAGCTCGATCCGGAGATCGGCCTTTACCTCTCGCCCGTGCAGTTTGACCCGCAGCGGC
>JBBROA010000053.1:0-27228 GCA_038229875.1 Thermoanaerobaculia bacterium
CTTTGAGAAGAGCGGCTTTCTCCTGCAGCCTCTGGGCGAGCGAAGGAGGCCGCCCCTTGCTCGAGTCCTTCGGAGCCATCCTCGGCTTCGAGGAGGGAAACGGCACGGTCGGCGCCTTCGACGCCGCCGAAGAGGGAAAAGACGCAGGCGCGTCGGCGGCCGCCCGGGCCTGGACGGCGCCAGGTCCCTCGGCCACGGGCAGCGTCGAAACGACCGACCCCGGCGCCGCATTCGATGCTGTCGGCGGGAACGCGGCCGAGGCGGATCTCGAACCGCCGGAACCGTTCGACCGGCCATCTGAGCTCTCTGCTGGCGCAGCCGGGCGGGGCGTCCCGTCCGCAGGGGTCTCTCGGGAGCCCGGCGCGATCGGGATACCGGGGTCTGAGATCCGGAACGCCTGGGTGGCTTCTTCCGGACGGAACGGAGGACGGACCTGCGTGCTCCGGCCCGACTTCGCTTCCGTGTGATGGCGCGCCTCTTCCGCGGCTTCGAGGACGAGCTGGTCGATGTTGGCGAGCTTCAGAGTCGGCATGAACTCGGCCTCTGACACGATCGTCCCGAGGTCCTGGAGTGCCCGCTGCTCCTCGAGGTGCGCCCGCAGCTGATAGAGCGCCAGGGCGAAATCCTTCCCCCGCTGATACCGGTTCCACGGGTCCTTCGCCATCGCGCGCGCGACGATCGGGTTGAACTCCGACGGGACTTCGCTCGACAGCTCCGCCGGCGGCGTGAAGTCCTCGTGGACGATCTTGTAGGAGATCGCCGTCAGGTTCTCGCCGACGAACGGCTTGCGGTGAGTCAGTAATTCGTAGAGAACGACTCCGAGCGAGAAGATGTCGCTGCGGCCATCGACCGGCGCACCGGAGACCTGCTCCGGTGACATGTAGTTGGGCGTGCCGAGGAACTGCCCGGTCGTCGTCAGGTTCGAGGACGCCACCTTCGCGATCCCGAAGTCGGTGATCTTCACCTTCTCGTCGGTGGTGATGATGATGTTCGCGGGCTTGATGTCACGGTGGATGATGCCCTTGCGGTGCGCGTAGTCGATCGCCTCCGCGACCTGGGCGATCATCTCGGCGATCTGGTCGTAGGAGAACGGAGCGCGCTCGGTGAGCAGCGACTTCAGGTTCTTACCCTCGATGTACTCCATCGCGATGAAGGAGGTCGAGGTCTCCGGATCCTCGCCGATGTCGTGGATGGTGACGATGTGCGGGTGCGACAGGATGCCTGCTGTCTGCGCCTCGCGGACAAAACGTTCGCGGAACTCGCGGGACTCCGAGTCGTCGTCCCCGGCCATGCTCGACGCGCGGATGGTCTTGATGGCCACCATGCGGCCGATCACCGGGTCCTTCGCGAGGTAAACGATCCCCATCGCGCCCTTCCCGAGCTCGCTCATAACTTCATAGCGACCGAGCTTCAGCAGCCGGGCCCCCGCGACGCCTTTATCCCCCATTGGACTCGAAGAAACTCCTTTCCCTCGAAGGCGAAAGCTTCGCAACCCGCCTCGCGAGAGACAACGGATTTCCTAAATTGTAGCCGTGCCGGGAGGGGGGGTCAAATTTCCCGGCCCGAGGGGGCAGGATCGTCCGGCGCGAACCGCCCTGCGAGCAACGCCGGCGGGGCTCCCTCGAGCTCACGTGGACCGGAGCGGCCGGCCCCCTCGGAAGCGGAGGCCGGTGAATATAATCCGGCGCATGAAAACTTTCTCGGCTCCGGAGCTCCGGAATGTGGCCGTCCTCGGGCACAACACGGTCGGCAAGACCACGCTCATCGCCGGTCTCATGCACGCCGCCGGCGTGACGACCAGGCCGGGAAAGATCGAAGAGGGCACGTGCCCGACCGACTTCGACCCGGAAGAGATAGAGCGCCGGATCTCGATCAACCTGGCGGTCGCCCACGTCGTCCACCGGGACGTCCGGGTCAACTTTATCGACGCTCCCGGGTACGGCATTTTCTCCCCGGAGTCGCGCTCGGCGGTGTCCGCGGCAGACTCGGTTCTCATCGTCCTCGACGCCGTCTCCGGTGTCGAGGTTCAGACGGAAAAGGCCTGGAAGTTCGCGGCTGAGTTCGGGCGCCCCGTCCTCTTCGTCATCAACCGCATGGACCGGGAACGCGCCTCCTTCGAGCGCGCCATGGAAGCCATCAAGAAGAGGTTCGGGCGCGGCGTCGTCGCCCTGCAGATCCCCGTCGGCGAGGAGAAGTCGTTTCGCGGGACGATCGACCTCGTCCGCATGGAAGCGCACTCCCATGAGAGCGGGAAACGGGTGGATGGGCCGATCCCCGACGAGCTCGCGGAGCAGGCGCGCTCGGAGCACGAGCAGTTAGTCGAGCTGGTCGCCGAAGGCGAGGACGGACTTATGGAGAAGTACTTCGCGCAGGGGACGCTCGACCCCGCTGATCTCCTCCCGGGATTGAAATCAGAAGTCGCCGACCGGAAGATTTTCCCCGCCCTCTGCGCCTCGTCCGCCCACGAGATCGGACTCCTCCGCATTCTGGACGCCTGTGTGGCGATCCTGCCTTCGCCCGAGGGCGGCGCGGTGGAGGCGACGGACAAGGACGGAAAACCGGCGAAGATCTTCACCAACGAGACGGATCCCGCCGTCGCCCAGGTGTTCAAGACGGTTTCCGATCCGTTCGCGGGGAGGATTTCCTACCTGCGCGTGCGCTCGGGGAAGTTTCAGTCCGACGGCACGTACTGGAATGCGACTCGAGGCATCCCGGAACGCTTCTCGGGACTCTTTCTGCCGCAGGGCAAGGAGCACGTGGTCGTGCCCGAGGCGCGGGCCGGCGACATCGTCGCGGTGGCGAAGCTCAAGGAGACCACCACCGGCGACACGCTCACCGCGAAGGACCACCCCGTGATTCTTCCCAAACTCGTCGTTCCCGAGGCCTCCATCGCCTACGCGATCGAGCCGCGCGCAAAGGGCGACGAAGACAAGATTTCGACCGCCCTCCACAAGCTGATCGAGGAGGACCCCTCCCTCCATTTCCAGCGAGACGACGAGACCAAGGAGTTTCATCTCTCCGGCGCGTCGCAGCTCCACGTCGAAATCGCGGTGGCCCGGCTGAAGCGGCGCTACGCCGTCGAAGTCATCCTCCACCCGCCAAAGGTCCCTTATCGCGAAACGATCAAGGGAAAAGCTGAGGCGCACGGCCGCCACAAGAAGCAGTCGGGCGGCCACGGCCAGTTTGCCGATTGCCGCATCCGGGTCGAACCGCTGCCCCGCGGCGCGGATTTCGAGTTCGTCGACGACATCTACGGAGGCTCGATCCCCCGCAACTTCATTCCGGCGGTCGAAAAGGGCATCCAGGAAGTCCGGCGCAAGGGCTTTCTCGCCGGCTTCCCGATGGTCGACTTCCGGGTCATCCTCTACGACGGGCAATACCACGACGTCGATTCCTCGGAGCTCGCGTTCAAGATCGCCGGCTCTCTTGCTTATAAAGAGGCGATGGAGAAGGCGAAGCCCACGCTGCTCGAGCCGGTGATGCACGTCGAGGTTTCGACTCCGAACGAGTACGTCGGCGACCTCATGGGGGATCTCTCGTCGCGCCGCGGGCACGTCCAGGGACTGGAGGCCGAAACCGAAGACACGGTGATCAAGGCGCAAGTGCCGATGGCCGAGATGCTCTCCTATGGCGCGCAGCTGCGCTCGATCACACAGGGGCGCGGGACGTTCCACATGGAGTTCTCGCACTACTCGGAAGTCCCGCACGCCGCGCAGGAAAAGATCATCGCGCAGTCCAAGGCCGGGAAGGCAGCGGCAGAGGTATAACGTCGCCTGCGCTCACTGCGCGATCTGCCTTCGCCGCTGGGCGAAGGCACCGCTCACTGCGTTCGCTCACGCTCCCGCATCGGGAGGCTCCTCCTTCCGTTCGCTCAGGAGACTCCTCCCGATGCGAGCTTTTTCGCCAGAGTGGCGAGCGAGCGAGAAAGAAATATCCTCTCCCGGCGGGAGAGGGCGAGGGGGGTGCCCCGGGACTCGCGGCGACGACGAGAGTTGGCGGTGCGGTTCGGCCCTTACAGCGCCTTTCCGGCCTCTTCGTCCAGCAGCCAGAGCAGGCTTCCCCGCCTCGGGCGGACCCGCGAGGCCGGGAGCTCCCGAGCCTTTGCCTTTTTCCCGATGATCGCCGCAGCGGGGCCTGACTTTTCCGGTCCGCTCACCAGGAAGATCACGCGCCGCGCGGAATTTAAAACCGGGTAAGTCACCGTGATCCGCCATTCGCGGAACTTCGGCACCCAGTTCGCCGCCGTCGCGAGATTTCTCTCCTCCAACGCGCGCGTGCCCGGAAAGAGCGACGCCGCGTGGCCGTCGGGACCGAGCCCGAGCAGGATCAGGTCGAAACGCGGCCTTCCCCGCTCGCCCGCAAATTCCGACTCGATCACGGCGTTGTACTCCGCGGCGGCCGTCTTCGGCGGCGCCTCGCCGCGAATGCGGCGGACCTGAGGCTCGCCGATTCGGAGAGGACGGAAGAGCGTTTCGGCAGCCATCCGGTAATTGGAGCGATCCGACTCGGGAGGGACGCAGCGCTCGTCGCCGAAAAAGAACACGATCCGAGCCCAGTCGATCCTTCGCCTGAAGGGTGCCCGGGTGAGACGCTCGTGCAGGAGGCGCGGGGTCGACCCGCCGGAGAGCGCGACTCGAAACCTTCCCCGCTCTCGAACGGCCTCGTCGCAGGCCGCCTGGAACTCGCGCGCCGCCGCCTCCGCGAGCTCCTCGCGAGAGGGCAGGACTCGCGCTTCGAAATGAGGCGGGGCCTCCGCGGGCAGGCTAATCCTCGGCACGCACGCTCGGCGGCTTCCGCGATTTTCGGGGCGGCCGACCTAGAGCGTCCGCCAGCGGCGGCCTTCCCTCTCGAGGAAGCGGTCGGCGGATTCGGGTCCCCAGGTGCCGGACGCGTAGTTGGGAAAGTCGGAGGCGGGGTTGCCCTCCCACGCCCGCAGGATCGGCGAGACGACCCGCCACGCCTGCTCGACCTCGTCTCCCCGGGTGAAGAGCGTCTGGTCGCCGTGTGTGACGTCGAGAAGAAGCCTTTCGTAGCCCCCCTGGATCGGGGCACCCAGCTTGTTGTACGGAAAGTCCATGTAGACCGACTGGATCTGCATCACGGTCCCGGGGATCTTCGCGTCGAACTTCAGCGATACGCCCTCGTCGGGCTGGATCCGTACCCGCAGGACGTTCGGATTGAGCGTGCCGACCGCCTTCGAGAACAGAGGGTGGGGCACCCTCTTGAACTCGATCGCGATCTCGGACACCCGCTCCGCCAGGCGCTTGCCCGAGCGAAGGTAGAAGGGCACGCCCGCCCACCTCCAGTTGTCGATGGCGAACTTGACCGCAGCGTAGGTCGGCGTGCTCGATGCGGCGTCGACCTTCTCCTCTTCGCGATATCCCGGAACCTTTTTCCCGCCGACCACGCCGGGTCCGTACTGGCCCCGCACGGCCCACTCGTCGATCGCGTTTTCGGGGATCGGCCGGATCGACTGGAGGACCTTGACCTTCTCGGCGCGCACCGCGTCCGCTTCGAACGCGACGGGGGGCTCCATCGCGGTCAGGCAGAGCAGTTGAAGAAGGTGATTCTGGAACATGTCGCGAACGATTCCGGCGGACTCGTAGTACCCGGCGCGATGCCCGATCCCGACGGTTTCCGAGACGGCAATCTGCACGTGGTCCACGTACCGGTTGTTCCAAAGTGGCTCGAACACGCCGTTCGCGAAGCGGAGGACGAAGATGTTCTGGACCGTTTCCTTCCCGAGGTAATGGTCGATCCGGTAGATCTGCCGCTCCTTGAAGACCGAGCGCAGCTCGTCGTTCAGGTCCTTCCCGGACTGCAGGTCGTGGCCGAAGGGTTTCTCGACCACGACGCGCGCCCACCCGGAGTCGGGGGCAGCGAGACCCTTCTCGCCCAGGAATTTCACGATCGTGGGATCGGCCTCGGGCGGAGTGGCCATGTAGAAGATGCGGTTTCGCGATCCGCTGCGCTTCCCTTCGATCTCTTCGAGCGTCGTCTTCAGGCGGTCGTACAGGCCGGGATCCGAGAAGTCGCCCGAGATGTAGCGGACGGTGGAAGGAAGATCGCCCGGGCGCCCCTGTGTCGGAGGTGTGAACTCGCGGGCCCCGCCGTCGAGGTACGCGCGGAATTCCGGGTCCGCCATCTCCGATCGTGCGAGCCCCACGATCGCGAAGTCCGGCGACACCGCGCCGTCGCGCAGCAGGTGCGCGATCGCGGGCGCCAGCAGCCTGCGGGTGAGGTCTCCGGAGGCCCCGAAAATCACGAGCGTGCAGGGCGGCCGGACCTCCTCTTCCCCCCGGATCTCCCGCTCGTCGGCTGCGGGCGTCTCGGCGCGCGGCTCGAACGGGACGACGTTTGCGCTCATTTGGTCTTCACCGCGTGACCGCCGAACTCGTTCCGGAGGGCGGCGTTGACCTTCGCCGCGAAGGCATCTGGCTGGCGGGACGCGAACCGCGCGAAGAGCGCGCCGGCGAGGCCCGGCATCGGAACGGCCTTGTCGATCGCGTCCTGGAGGGTCCAGCGCCCTTCACCGGAATCCTCGACGTAACCGCGTATGCCCTGCAGCCCCGGGTCCTTTTCGAACGCGAGGACCAGGAGATCCAGGAGCCACGACCGCACCACCGAGGCATGCGTCCACAGCCGGGAGATCTGGTCGAGCTTCAGGTTGTAGTCGCTCTTCGAGAGAAGCTCAAACCCTTCGGCGTAGCCCTGCATCATCGAGTACTCGATCGCGTTGTGGACCATCTTCACGTAGTGCCCCGCTCCGGGTGCTCCGACGTGCGCATACCCGTCGGGAGGCGCGAGCGTCGCAAACGCCGGCTCGACGACGCTGAAATTCTCCGGCGTTCCGCCGACCATCAGGCAATACCCGTTGTCGAGGCCCCAGATGCCGCCGGAGGTGCCGGAATCCAGAAACCCGATCCCGTCAGCGGAAAGCTCCGCGGCGCGGCGGGCGGAATCGGTCCACCGGGAATTGCCTCCGTCAACCACGATGTCTCCGCGCGAGAGAAGCGTTTTCAGCTCGGCGATCGAATCGTCGACGGGCTTACCCGCGGGAATCATGAGCCACACGACGCGAGGAGCCGAGAGCTGCGCGACGACGTCCGCGAGCGAAGCGGCGCCCTTTGCGCCGTGCGACTCCGCCTCCTTCACCGAATCCGCGCTCCGGGCAAACGCCACCACCTCGTGGCGGTCGCGCAGGAGCCGTTGGACCATGTTCCCGCCCATTTTCCCGAGACCGACGAATCCGAGTTTCATTCGAGCTCCTTCGGAAGCCGGAGAATCCCCGCGCCGCGAATCGCGCGGCCGCGAGTTTTAAGACGTCTCGTCGCGGTTCAAGATCTCGTTGACCCGGGCGCCGAGTCGTGTGAGGCCTTCTGCCACGTCCGACCCGAGCGAAAAGCGGATGGCCCGGCGCCCCCGCTTCTTGAGCGCTCCGAGATCGCCCGCGGCCTGCGCCTCGATGACCCGCGCGAACCCCCAGGGCCTTCCCGGAATCGGGACGTCATCCGCGGTCTCTTCCGTGAGCTGGAGGAAAACGCCCGTGTCCGGGCCTCCCTTATGGAGCTGGCCGGTCGAATGGAGAAAGCGGGGCCCGAACCCCGCCGTCGTGGCGACGTGTTTGGCCTCCCGGACCCGAAGGCGGAGCCGGTTCAACGCGGCCTCGTTCTCCGCGGTCGAGGGGATGTAAGCCATGACGGAGAAGTAGTCCCCTGGCTTCATCGAGGCGAGAAGCTCTTCGAGCGCCGCAGGATCTCTCTGGTCCGCGGGCAGGGGCGCATTTCCTCCCGCCGATTCTCCGCCCTCGAGGATCTCGTTTGTTCCGTCCTTGGCTTCCTGCACATTCGGCTGGTCGAACGGATTGATTCCGAGAAGCTTCCCGGCAACCGCGGTCGCGAACTCCCAGCGGAACATCTCGGCCCCCAGGTCGAGAGCGTCTTTCACCTGGAAGCGGGCTACCGGGTGGCCGGCCTCCGCGAGCGGAGAGAGACGCGCGTCGTGCTCCATCTCCCGGTCCGGGGTGGCAATCGAGGCGAAGAAGCGGTCGTTGCCGTAGACGTCGGTCGTACCCGGAGTCTCCCCTTCGACGGGAAGGATTCCCTTGCCCTCTTTCCCGGTGCTCTCGGCGACGAGCTGCTCGATCCACATCCCGAAGCGCGGGATCGGAGTCCCGACGTCGAACGTGAGCTTGTCGCGTCCCGCGAGCGCAAGCGACCCCATCGCGGCGCCGAGCGCCAGGCCCGGGTTCTCTTCCCCGGGGTTGCGGCAGGCCTGAACCATCGCGCGCGCCCGCCGCAGCAGCTCGGCGACGTCAATGCCCGCCAGGGCCGCGGGCACGATGCCGAAATTCGAAAGGGCCGAGTACCGACCCCCGATCATGGGATCCCCCGGGAAAATCCGCCGGACGCCACGCCGCCCGGCTTCTTTTTCGAGCGCGGAGCCCGGATCGGTTATGACGAGGAACCGGTTCCCGGCCTTTTCGCCCAGCTCCGAGCGCGCCGCATCGTAGAAGTAGTCGAAAAAGATGTTGGGCTCGAGAGTCGAACCGGACTTCGAGGAGACCACGTACAGAGTTCGCGCCGGCGCGGCGCCCCGCGCCACTTCCAGGACGGCCTCGGGCGAGGTTGAGTCGAGCACTTCGAGAGCCGGATACCCGGAGCGGCGCGGGAAGGAATCGGCGAACACGAGCGGCGCGAGGCTCGACCCTCCCATCCCGAGCACGACGACGCGGTCCGCGTCGCGGGCGCAGGCGGCGGCGAATTCTTGGAGCTCTCTCGCGTCTTTTTCCATTCGATCCGCGATCGTGAGCCAGCCGAGCGCGCTCTCGATCGACTTTCGGTTGGCCGCGTCGTCCTTCCAGAGCGACCCGTCTGCCGACCAGATGCGGTCGACCGCACGTTCCCGCAAAAGCCGGCGGATCGCCTCCTGATGCGCCTCCGCCGCCGGCCCGAGCTCGAACCTCAACGGGCCCCCACGGCCTGCTGCTTCTCCTGCAGCGTCTTCATGAGCGAGTCGTAGGAGTCCGAGAACTTGCGGATCCCCTCGTCCTCGAGCTCGCGGAAGATCGCCTTGTCGTCGATTCCGAGCTCGGTCAACCCGCGAAACGCGGCATGCGCGGCCTGCAGGTCGTCATGAATCCGCACCTTCGGATCGCCGTGATCCCGGTACGCTTCGAGAGTCTCGGGCGGCATCGTGTCCACGGTGTCGGGCGCTATCAGCGCTTCGACGTAATAGAGGTCCGGGAGCGCAGGGTTCTTGGTGGAAGTCGAGGCCCAGAGCGGCTTCTGGCGTTTCGCGCCCTTCCCGGCGAGCTTCGCGAACCTCGATCCGCCGAAGATCTCCTCGAAGGCCTGGAACGCGATCCGCGCGTTCGCGATGCCGATTTTCGATCGGAGGTCTTTCGCCAGCGCTCGATCCCGCTCGGTGCCGTCTTTCGCGCGCGCGTCGATCTTCTTGTCGGCCAGCGTGTCGACGCGGCTCACGAAGAAGCTCGCGACAGACCGCACGCGATCGACCGGTTGCCCTGCCGCGACCCTCGCCTCCATTCCGGCGAGATACGCCTCCATCACCTCGCGGTATCGCTCGACGGAGAACAGGAGAGTGACGTTGATGTTGATTCCCTCCTCCAGGCACTGCCGGATCGCCGGCACGCATTCCTTCGTTCCCGGAATCTTGACCATCACGTTCGGTCGGTCGCACGAGGTCCACAGCCGCCTCGCCTCCTCGACCGTCCCCTGCATGTCGAGCGCGAGGTGCGGGCCCACTTCGATCGAGACGAACCCGTCGTCCCCGCCCGTCCTCTCGAACACAGGCCGGAAGAGGTCCGCGGCGCGCTGGACGTCCTGGACTTCGAGGGCTTCGAAGACCCGGTACGTGTCCTTGCCCTCTCCCGCAAAACGCCGCATGTCTTCGTCGTAGAGATCGCTGTCCGCGATGGCCTTCTGGAAGATCGTGGGATTCGAGGTCATGCCGGTCAGTCCGTCCTCGCGGATCATTTTTTCCAGCCGGCCGCTGGTGAAGAGGTCGCGGCGGATGTAGTCGTACCAGATGCTCTGGCCGAGCGCGTTCAAGCGCTGAAGCGGGTTTCCTGTCATGACACTCCCTTCTGGTCGAAGACGCCCCTGCAGGCGTCGGTCTCGATCTGCTGGATCTTGGCCACGCGGCGGACATGCCGCTCGGCCCCCGAGAATCTTGCGGCGAGATACGCGCGCAGGACATCGCCCGCAAGGGCCGGGCCGATCACGCGCGCGCCGAGGCAGATCACGTTCATATCGTCGTCCTCGACTCCCTGCCGCGCCGAAAACGTGTCGTGACACAGGGCCGATCGGATGCCCGGGACCTTCGTCGCCGCGACGGAGGCGCCGACGCCGCTGCCACAGACGACGATCCCGCGCTCCGATTCGCCGCTTCGGACCGATGCCGCCACCGCTCGGGCGAAATCGGGGTAGTCGACCGGCGCGGTGCTGTTCGTCCCGAAATCGATGGGCTCGTGCCCGGCCTCACGGACGATCCGCAGGACGTCGGCCTTCAGCGGGAATCCGGCGTGATCGAAGCCGACCGCCACCTTCACGCGAACAGGGCCTTCGCCTTTTTGACGACGTTCTCGACCGAGAATCCGAGCTCTCTTAAGACGACCTCTCCCGGCGCGGAGGCCCCGTAGCGGTCGATCGTCACCGTGTCCCCGCGGTCCCCAACCCAGCGGTGCCATCCGAGGGACACCCCGGCCTCGATCGCGAGGCGGGCGCCGATCGACCGCGGGAGGACCTCGTCGCGATACGCCGCGTCCTGCTCCGAGAAAATTTCCCAGGAAGGCATCGAGACCACCCGCGTGGAGACGCCCTCCGCCTCCAGCTTCTCTCGGGATTCGAGGGCGAGCGCAACCTCAGAACCGGTTGCGATCAGGATCAGGCGGGGAGGTTTAGCGGAACCCTCCGCGAGGATGTACGCCCCCCGAGCGAGGCCCGACGCGGGCGCGAACTTCGTCCGGTCGATCACGGGGAGCTTCTGGCGGCAGAGCACGAGGCCCACGGGGCCGGATGTCCGACCCATGATCACGCGCCACGCCTCCACCGCTTCGTTCGCGTCGCCCGGGCGGATGACCGTCATCCGGGGCATGGCGCGGAGGGAAGAGAGGTGCTCGACGGGCTGGTGGGTCGGTCCATCTTCCCCGAGCCCGATCGAGTCGTGCGTCCAGACGAAGATGTCGGGAAGCTCGTTCAAGGCCGCGAGGCGCACGGAGGGCCGCATGTAATCCGAGAAGCAGAAGAACGTCGCGACGAACGGTCGCAGTCCGCCGTGGTACGAGATTCCGTTCGCAATCGCTCCCATCGCGTGCTCGCGTACTCCGAAATGGAGGTTTCGGCCCGTGCCGTTCCCCGCCTCGAAGCTCGCGTACTTCTTGAGGTTGGTATTCGTGGAGGTCCCCAGATCCGCGTCGCCGCCGATCAGCCACGGAACCGTGTCGGCGATCGCGTTCATCGCTTTGCCCGCGGCGGTCCGGGTCGCCTCTTTCTCGCCGGCCGCAAATTGCGGCAGTTTCGCGTCCCATCCTTCCGGAAGCTCTCCCGTCATCCACCGCTTCCAGTCGAGGGCGAGCTCGGGATACTTCGCGGCATATTTCCCGAAACGCTCCTGCCAGTCCGAATGGACCGCTGTTCCCCGGGTGACCGCCTCCCGAAAATGGTCGAGGGACTCGGGCGGCACGTAGAACGGCTCTTCCCACTCCCAGCCGAGCGCCTTCTTGGTCCGCGCCACTTCTTCGACGCCGAGGGGGCTTCCGTGCGCCTCGCTGGTGCCCCCCTTGTTCGGTGACCCGTAACCGAGCGTGGTCTTGACAATGATGAGCGACGGGCGGCTCACCTCCGCAATGGCCGCTCCGATCGCGTTGTCGATCGCGTCCAGGTCAGTGTTGCCGTTGTCGACTCGGAGAACCTGCCAGTTGTACGCCTCGTAGCGGCGGCCGACATCCTCCGTGAACGTGACCGAGGTCGGGCCGTCCAGAGTCACCTGATTGGAATCGTAGAGGTACACGAGCTTTCCCAGGCCGAGATGACCGGCGAGGGACGACGCCTCGCTCGAAATCCCCTCCATCAAGTCGCCGTCGGAGACCAGGGCGAAGGTCCGGTGATTCACGATTTCGTGATCCGGCCGGTTGAAATGCGACGCGAGCATCCGCTCCGCAATCGCCATTCCGACCGCGTTGGCGGTCCCCTGACCGAGCGGACCCGTCGTCGCCTCGACCCCGGGCGTGTCGAGATACTCCGGGTGTCCCGGCGTCCGGCTTCCCCACTGCCGGAACTTCTTCAAGTCGTCGAGCGTCAGGTCGTACCCCGTCAGGTGGAGCAGGCAGTAGAGCAACATGCACCCGTGGCCGGCGGACAGGACGAAGCGATCCCGATCGGGCCACTTCGGGTCCGCCGGGTCGTGCTTCAGGTATTTCTGCCACAGCACGTACGCCATCGGCGCCGCCCCGAGGGGCAGGCCCGGATGCCCGGATTCCGCCTTCTGCACCGCGTCTATAGCGAGTGTCCGGATAGTGTCGACGCAGAGGGCGTCCAGAGATTTTGCAACGGTGCTCACGAGTCCCTCTCTTTCGCGGCCGCAGAGTGATCGGGTTTTAGAGGCTCGGGCGCCCGACCCCGATCCGTCCAAATCTTATTACGGGCATCGCCCGGAGGCGGATTCGCGAAACCGCCCGAGTCGGGAGCCGGGAGCCGGGAGCCGGGAATCGGGGCGAAAGAGCCGCGTTCGTGCAATGTCCCGTTCGCCGCCTCCCCGTTCCCCTCGTCTCTGGGAGAGAATCCGTCCGTGGCTTCCCGGGTCGTGCATCAGAACGCCGGCGGATCCGGCTGTCCGCCCCGGCTGGTCTGGACGGCGGCGGCGCTGCGGGACCGCGAGCGCCGCCTCGCGCTCGAGTGGCTCGAGACCGACGGACTGGGCGGTTACGCCTGCGGGACGATCGCGGGCGCCCGGACGCGGCGGGAGCACGGCTGGTACGTCCCGGCGATTCCGCCTCCTCGCCGCCGCTGGGTCTTCGTTTCGGGGTGCGAGGAGACCGTCACGGCCGGCGGGAGTGGGACCGGAATTTCGACCCAGATCTACCGCGACGCCGTCTACCCGGAAGGCGACCTCCACTTAACCGAGTTCGCGCTCGACCCCTTTCCGGAGTGGACCTACGAAACCGACACGTTCTCTCTGCAGCGGACACTCTGTCTCGTGCGGGACCGGTCGATCACAATCGTCCGCTATCGCAATACCGGCGAGCGTCCGCTCAAGCTTTCGGTGCGTCCTCTCCTGCGATTTCACAGCGCCCACGAGCTCCGCTCCGAGCGCGACGAGATCGACCTCGCGACCGAGATCCGCGGGGAAGTTTCGTGGGTCCGGCCCGCGGCGTTTCTGCCCCGGCTCTACCTTCGCGGGGTGGGCTCGGAAACCGAAGACGCGCCTCTCTGGTACCGCTCGTTCTTCTACCCGCGGGACGCCGAGAGCGGTCTGGACGCGACGGAAGATCTCTGGAGCCCTCTGCGCTGGACCTGGACACTCGAGCCGCGTGCGGACGCGTGGGTGCTGTTTTCCCGGGAGGAAGTCGCGAGCGACCCGCGGCATCTCCTCGAAGCGGAGCGGCGGCGGCGCGCTTCGTTTCCGCGCTCCGGAGACCTGCTCTTCGACGAGATAGCTCGCCGGGCCGAGACGTTCTTAGTCGACGGGGACGACCGGGAAGCGTCGATCATCGCCGGCTTCCCGGCCCTGGCCGACCATGGACGCGACGCGATGATCGCGGCGCCGGGACTCGCGCTCGCCACGGGCCGGTTCGGGGCCGCGGCCCGCGTCGTCAACTCGTTTGCGGCGATGCGCCGCGACGGCCTGATCCCGGCGCGGTTCGCGAGCGAGGAGGGGCGGCCCGAATACGACTCCGCCGACGCCCCGCTCTGGCTCATCCTCGCGGTCGAGTGGTTCGGGCGCTGGCGCCGCAACCCGACGCGGCCCTCTCCGCTTCTCGGCATGGTGCGTTCTGTCCTGGAGGCCTATCGGACCGGCACGCGCTTCGGGATCCGAGTGGCGGCAGACGAGCTCGTCGAGGTCGGCGGGGCGCCGGGCCGCGCCCTCACCTGGATGGACGCGGTGGTGGACGGAGAGCCGGTCACGCCGCGCACCGGACGGCCGGTCGAGCTTCAGGCCCTCTGGCACGCGGCATTGAAGTCGGCCGCCCGGCTGGAGCGTCTCGCGGGAGAATCCGCGCGCGCCCGCGACCTCGAGACTTCCGCGTGGAAGGTGGCCCGCCGGTTCAACGAGACGTTCTGGTCGGCCGAACACGAATACCTTTACGACGTCGTGAACGACGACGGCCCGGACGCGACTCTGCGCCCGAACCAGATACTCGCCGTATCCCTCTCCGACGACCTGCTGCCCCCGCATCGCGCGCGGGCCGTTTACGTCGCCGTCCGCGACCGGCTGCTGACACCGTTCGGGCTGCGCACGCTCGATCCGGCCGACCCGAGATACCTCGGAAGCGGAGGCGGAGACGAGAGCGAATCGCAGCGGGCCGCTCACCAGGGCTCCGTCTGGCCCTGGCTGACGGGCGCTTTCGCCGACGCCCACTTTCGGGTTCTCGGAAGGAACGCGGAATCGCTCCGCACGTTTCGGATGTGGCTCGCTCCCCTGCGCGCTTACGTACGCGACGCGGGCCTCGGCTCGATCCCCCAGCGATTCGACGGAGACGCCCCTCACTGGCCGCGCGGGTCGCGGGCGTGCGCGGCGAGCGTCGCGGAAGTGTCTCGCGCGCTCGTCCTTCATCTTCGCGACGACCTCGCGCCGCCGCGCGAACCGTCCGATACCGCCGAGCGCGAGGGGTCCCCCGCCGCCGCCCCCTGATACCTTCTCGGCGTGCGAGTCCTGATGTTCGGCTGGGAGTTTCCGCCCTGGGTCACGGGCGGGCTCGGAGTCGCGTCGGCAGGACTGGTCGGCGGACTCCTGGAGACGGGGACCGAGGTCGTGCTCGTACTTCCCCACCATCCGTTTCCGGCGAAACACCCGCTCCTGCGCATCGTCGACTCGGGAGCCGTGAGCGCCGCTCCCGACAAGCCCCACCGCAAAAGATTTCTCCTCCGGCTGCGAAGGGTCCCGAGCCTGCTCCGCCCCTACATCACCGAGGCGGCGTACCAGGAGGATCTCCTCGCCGCCGCCCGTGAAACCGGGACTACATTTCGGGGACACTACGGGCCGGACCTCGCGGCCGAAGTGGTCCGGTACGCCGAGGCCGCGGGTCGGATCGCCCGGCGCGAGCGGTTCGACGTCATCCACGCTCACGACTGGCTGACGTACCTCGCGGGCCTCGAGGCGCGCCGCGCCTCCGGCAGGCCGCTCGCGGTGCACGTGCACGCCACCGAGTTCGACCGGTCCGCGGCCGGCGGGAACGCCTTCGTCAGCGACACGGAGCGCCTGGGAGTCACGATGGCGGACCGAGTCATCGCCGTCTCCCGCTACACCGCGGACATCGTGTCGGAGCGCTACTCCGTGCCGCGCGACCGGCTGCGCGTCGTTCACAACGCGATCGACGCTAAAGAGAGCGTCGGGGAATGGGAGGTCGGCGAGCGAGACCCACTGGTCCTCTTCGCGGGACGGATCACCTGGCAGAAGGGCCCCCAGTTCTTCGTGGATGCCGCCGCCCTGGTAGCCCGGGAGATTCCGAACGTGCGTTTCGCGGTCGCGGGCTCGGGCGACCGGTTGAGGCCGATGATGGATCTGGTCGTCGCGCACGGGATCGAGCGGCACTTTCTCTTCACCGGGTTCCTCCCGCCCGCGGAGCTCGACCGGCTCTATGCGCGCGCCGACGTCTACGTCCTGCCCTCCGTCTCCGAACCGTTCGGGCTGACCGCTCTCGAGGCTCTCCGGCACGGTACGCCGGTGATCGTTTCGAGGAACGCGGGCGTCTCGGAGGTCATCCGGAACGTTCTCAGGGTCGACTTCGGAAATACGAGCGACCTTGCGTCGAAGATCCTCTCCGTCCTCCTGTTCCGCCCGCTGTCCGACGCGCTGGGCTCGGAAGGGCGCATCGAGGTGGGGCGTTTGTCTTGGAAAGACGCCGCGGAGAAGTGTCTGGAGGTTTACGGGGAAATGCTGCGGGAAGAAGGTTGAGCGCTGGGCGTCAGGAGGAAACCGTCCCGTCCCCCGGATATCCGATTCGTGATTCCCGATTCCCGATCCCAGACTCCCACCCTTCGCCTGACGCCGATACAATCCTCCGGCGCCCAATGATCCCCGTCTGCCTCTACTTCCAGGTCCATCAGCCATACCGGCTGCGGCCTTACAACTATTTCGACGTGGGGCGCGAGCACCGTTATTTCGACGACGACAGAAACCGGGCGCTCCTCGAGCGCGTCGCCGAGAAGTGCTACATCCCCGCGACGGCCATGCTGCTGCGTCTTCTGGAGCGGCACCCTGCCTTCGCGGTCTCCTTCTCCCTGTCGGGGTGTCTGCTCCAGCAGTTTCGCGACTTCGCGCCTCATGTCCGCGCCGCTTTTCAGGCGCTCGCCGCCACCGGACGCGTCGAGTTCCTGGCCGAAACCTCGCACCACTCGCTTGCCTGGCTGGCGTCGCGTGCGGAGTTTACGGAACAGACTGCGATACACCGCGCGCAGATCGAGGAAGACTTCGGCGTCACGCCGCGAGTCTTCCGCAACACGGAGCTCATCTACTCGGACGAGCTGGCGCTGTATCTCGAGGAGCAGGGATACGCCGGCGTGCTCGCGGACGGAGTCGAGCCGCTCCTCGGTCCCCGCTCCCCCGACCACCTCTACAGGGCAATGACCCCGCGGGGCCTTCCCCTACTTCTGCGCGACTACCGGCTCTCGGATGACATCGCCTTCCGGTTCTCCAACCGCACGTGGAAGGAACACCCCCTCACCTCGGAGAAGTACGACCGCTGGGTGAGCGCGTTGACGGGCGACGTCCTCTCGCTCTTCATGGACTTCGAGACCTTCGGCGAGCATCAGTGGAAGGAAACCGGGATCTTCCAGTTCTTCGAAGCCTGGGTCGAGCTGTACCTGTCGCGACCGGGCGCCCGATTTCTCACGCCGTCGTCCGCGATCGAGGAACTGCCCGCCCGGGAGCCGCTCTCCGCGCCGCGCCTCCTCTCCTGGGCCGACGAGGCCCGCGATCTTTCGGCGTGGCAGGGCAACGAGCTCCAGCGCGATGCTCTTCGCCGCCTGTTCTCGCTCGAGGAGCGCACGAAGGCCTCGGGGTCGGAGTCCGCGCTCCAGGACTTCCGCCGGCTGACGACGTCCGACCATTTCTACTACATGGCGACGAAGTCCTACGGGGACGGCGAGGTGCACGCGTACTTCTCACCTTTCGATTCGCCGTACGAGGCCTACATGGCCTTCATGCATATCGTTTCCGACCTCGAGCGGCGCGTGGCTCCGGCCCGGCGGGACGGGCCGCGTATGCATCCGCACCCGCTGCGGGCGTGATGCGCCCCGTCGTGCTCGTGATCTGCGACGGCTGGGGCGTCGCTCCTCCGTCTTTCGGCAACGCGATCACGAGCGCGCGCACGCCCGTGTTCGACCGGTGGACCGCGGAGTCGCCGACTACGACGCTCGACGCGTCCAGCGAAGCGGTCGGCCTGCCCGCCGGCCTCATGGGAAATTCGGAGGTGGGACACCTGAACCTCGGGGCCGGCCGCATGGTGCCCCAGGACCTGCTCCGGATCGACCTGACCCTGCGCGATGGTTCGTTTTTCTCGAACGCCGCGCTCGTCGCGGCCGTGAATGCCGCGCGGGCGCGCGGCTCCGCCCTGCACCTCCTGGGACTGCTCTCGGACGGCGGCGTGCACTCGCACATCCGGCACCTGTACGGCCTGCTCGAGCTCGCGCGGCGCGAGGGAATGCCGCGGGTGTTCGTGCACGCTTTCACGGATGGCCGCGACACCCCTCCACGATCCGCCCTCCGTTATCTCGAGGAGCTCGAGGGAGTGCTCGCCGCCACGGGCGGCGCCGTCGCGAGCGTCACGGGCCGCTATTACGCCATGGACCGGGATCAGCGTTGGGAGCGAGTCTCCCTCGCCTGGGCCGCGCTTCGGCACGGAGAAGGGCGCCGCGCCGGGACGGCCCGCGAAGCGGTCGAGCAGGCCTACGCGTTGGGAGAGAACGACGAGTTCATCGTCCCCACTCTGATTGAGCCCGAAGGCGCGGCACCGGCGACGATCGCGGATGGAGATGCTGCGATCTTTTTCAATTTCCGCGCGGACCGTGCGCGGGAGCTGACCCGGGCGCTGGCGGACCCCGCGTTCGACGGTTTTCCGCGAGGAGCGCCCCCGGCCCTGGCGCTCGTCACCTTCACCGAGTACAAGAAGGAATTCGGGTTGCCGGTCGCGTTCCCGCCCATCTTCCTGCGAAAGATCCTGGCCGAAGTGTGGGGCGAGAATGGGATCGTGAACCTGCGCGTGGCGGAGACCGAGAAATACGCGCACGTAACGTATTTCTTCAACGGGGGCGTCGAGGCGGCCTTCCCGGGCGAAGAGCGTCTCCTCGTCCCGTCCTGGCGCGGCGCCACCTACGACCTTCACCCGGAAATGAGCGCGGCGGCGATCACGGCGGAGGTCGCCCGCGCCCTCGAAGCCGGGCTCGCTTCCGCATACGTCGTCAACTACGCCAACGCGGACATGGTCGGCCACACCGGAAAGATTCCCGAGACGATCTCCGCGATCGAGACACTCGACGCGTGCTTCGCCGCGCTCGACGCCGCCGCGACCCGCGCGGGGGCGATTCTCGCGATGACCTCCGACCACGGAAACGCGGAGCAGATGCTGGATCCGGTCACCGGGCAACCCCACACCGCGCACACGACCAACCGGGTCCCATTCGTCCTGCGTGGCGGGCCACTCCGCACCCGCCTTCGCGAAGGGGGCACGCTCGGAGATGTTGCCCCGACCTTGCTCGCTCTCCTGGGACTTTCCTGCCCGGTCGAGATGACCGGAAGCTCGCTGCTGATCGAAGAGTAGGCGCCCGACTCTCCCTGTCGCCACGAAGGGCGAGGGGCCAAACTCAATCAAGCCCGGGAGAGGACTACCGTCGGTCCGCCGGCTCTTTCGCGGCCGTCGTCAGCTGCGCGGCGTACCCCGTTCAGACTCGAAAATCCTACGAGGCGCTTCGCCGCTCGCGCGATCCGGGAAACCGCCGGACGGCGTCGGCCCGGATGCGCGCACCGGCGGCGCGGTCGCCCAGGACGTCACAGGTGCGCGCGGCCAGGAAGTACGCGTCGGCGGATCCCGCCGCGGCAAGGAGGTCATGGATCGCCTTCCCGGCCTCTGCGGGCCTGCCTTCGCTCGCCTCGAGCAGCGCGAGGCCCGTGTAGCCGCGCGGGTTCCGAGGGAAGTCCCGAATCTCCGCCCGGAACGCGGCGCGCGCCTCTTCGGTGCGGCCGGCGCGCGCGAGCGCGTCTCCCGCCAGAAACGAGGCCTCCTCCAGGGGAGGGGCTTCGGGATCCACCTCCCTCAGACGGGCGAGAGCCGCGAGGGCGGCGGGCGGGTTTCCCGCCGCGAGCTCCACGCGCGCCAAGAGAAGCAGCGGCGCGCGAGATTTCGGATGATCCCGAAACGCGGTCTCCGCGTGCGAACGAGCCTCCGGAAGATTTCCGTCGGCAAGCGCGATGGCGCCTGAGACGAGCGCGGCATCTCCCGACCCCGCCGCCTCCGCCGCCTTCGCGTACATCCGCGCGGCTCGCAGGTCGCCGTTCTCGACGGCCAGGTCGGCGAGCGCGAGAAGCACCGGCGGATTTCCGGGCTCCAGGCGGTCCACTTCGAGCAGGGCCTGGTATGCCTCCGGCGTGCGGCCCGCCAGCCGGAGCGTGCGCGCGAGCGTCTGGCGCGCATCGAGCATCCGCGGGTTTTCGACGACCAGTGTCTGCAGGATGTCGATCGCGCGGTCCGCCCTGCCCGCCTCGGCCAGACCGCCCGCCTCCTTCAATTTCGTCACGAGCGAGATGCGGTCCTTCGGGTCCGGCAGGACGCCTTCTGAAACGGGGGCGCTTCCCGCGCCGAGGTACCCGAGCGAAGCGAGCTTCTTGACGGTCTCGGGGTCGGAGGCGCCGGGCGGTTGGAGTGGCCTCGACATCGCGAGAACCGCGGCGCGCATGGAACGCAACGCGTCCGGAAGGCCGGACGCCAGATCCTTGTGCTCCCGCGGGTCCGACGCCCATTCGTAGAGCTCGGGCCGAGGCGCGTGGATGTAGTGGCTGCGCCCGTCGGTCATCGAAGCGAGATCGCTCCATCCAAAGTGGAAGCGCGGGAACATCGTCTCGCTGTAGATCCGGCGCGGACCCGCAGCCGCCTTTCCCGACGGCCAGAGCGCAACGCCCGCGCCGGCCGGGACGTCGATCCCGAGGGCGGAACAGATGGTCGGAAAAACGTCGACGAGAGCCGCGGGCGCGGACATGCGCCGCCCGCCGTCCAGGCCGCCGGGGAGCTTCACGATGAGCGGAACCCGGATCGACTCGGCGTAGAGAAAGATCCCGTGCTCGTCTTCGCCGTGGTCGCCGAGCCCTTCGCCATGGTCGGAGAGCAAAACGATCAAGGCCCGGTCGTAGAGGCCGCGCGATTTGAGCAGGCCCACGAAGGATCCCAGAACCGCGTCGGCGGCGGCCACTTCGCCGTCATACGGGTGCTGGCGATATTTCGATGCGAACGGCTCGGGGGGCTCATAGGGGGAGTGCGGCTCGTACACGTGGAGAAATCCGAACAGGGGCTTTTCGGAGGGGACACCGGCGATCCATTCCTCCAGACGCCGCTCGGTCCGCGCGCCTGCCCGCTGCACCTGCCCGACCGCCTGACCGCTCCGGCTGACCTCGATCGCGTCGTCCCAGAAATCAAACCCCTCCGAAATGCCCGTCCCGTGTTCGAGCACGATCGCGGACACGGCTCCGCCCGTGGCGTATCCGTTCCGCTTCAGGTGCGCCGCGAGCGTGGTCGTCCCACGCGCCAGGCGGTAGCCGAGGTTGTCCCGGATTCCATTCACGAACGGAAGCTGGCCCGTAAAAAGCGCCGCGTGCGAAGGCAGCGTCAGCGGGACCTGCGCGATCGCGGTGTCGAACACGATTCCATCTCGGGCCAGGGCGTCGATCGCGGGCGTTTCGACGCCGCGATACCCGTAGACGGGAACGTGGTCAGCCCGCAAAGTATCGATGGAGACGATGAAAACGGGCGCCGCCGGAAAAGTGGTCCGGCGGCAGCCGGCGGCGCAGGTGGCGAGCGCGATCGCCAGCCACCGCTTCCGTGCGACGCGCTTCACTTCACGTCGAAGGGGAACGAATTCTCGGCGGTCCTTCCCGCCTTGCCGTCGTCGAGCTTCACGTTCAGCGCGTAGCGGCCCGGGTCGAGTCCCCAGGTCTTGACTTGCAGGAGGAGCTTTCGCGCACCCGTTTGCTCGTGATCGGACGCCTTCAGGAGTTTCAGCTCCACGCGTCCGTGCGACTTGCCGTCGACCCCGATCGCGCGGCCGGTGTACTGCAGGTCCGAGGTCTGCGAGAAGTTGTACCCGATCAGGCAGACCTGCATGGGCTCGCCGCTGCGGCTGGTACCCGCGAGCGCGGTCGGGATGAACGACTCTCCGGCAATCGAAAACGGGTATTCGCCGGCCGACCCCGTCCCGTGCGGCTTCACTTTGACCATGATCCACTTTCGCCCCTCTTCGAGAAAGAGAGGAGGCAGCGCGAACGCGGCTGCGGGATCGCTCGGGACCGTCAGTGCGCTCACGGTGACGCCGAAGCGGTCCGTCTCGGCATCGCGCACGAGAGTCCGGAGCATGTATTTGCCCGGCGGAAGGGCCAGCTCGCCGTAAATCTTGAGCCCGCCGTTCTCGAGCGTGCTCCGCACGCGGGTCAGATCGAGGCCCACGGGCTGGTAGAGGAAGTCCCGCGTCGTCCCCTTCGCGTCGATCGCGTAGACCGTCACCTCGACGTTCATGGCGGCACCGTCGTGCTTCGCGAGGAGCCGGTCGCCCGGGATCTCCACGACGACCGGCACCCGGGCGGGATCTTTGCCGTTTGGAAACGGCGCGGCAACGACCCACGCGGGGAGGTCGGACTTCGGGCTGGCGGAAGCGATCGCCGAAGACATCAGGAGCTTTCGCTCGATCGGCGTCATCTGCTGGTGGGTCTTCGGCTCGTAATATCCGCTCCGGGCGGATACGCGCCACGCCTTGTTCTTCACTTTCACTTTCAGGGTGTGAAACTTCCCGTTCTCGGGAATCCGGACGGGTTGAAACGCCAGCAGGTAGATCAGCCCGGTGCGGTCGAGAAGCTTCTCGAGCCCCGGTCCGAGGTCGTTCGCGTTCTTCAGGAACTCCCCGCCGGTCTGGTCGGCCATCGCGAAGAGCGAATCCTGGCCGTTGACCGGAATGTCCGTGCCGACGCCGCTCAACGAGACGCCAGTCCGCAGCCCGCCGATGTCGATCGAGTGGATCGTGCAGTCGGACCGGTTAAAAAGCGCGAGAGCCCTGGACATCGAGGTTTTCAGGTCCGTGTTTCCAAAACGGCTGTCGTTGTCGACCTTCCAGGTCTGGCCGCGGATCGCCCATTCAGCCTCTTTGGCCCCGGCGTTGGTGCCGGTGGCACCCGAGAGTTCCCGGCTGTCGAACCCTTCGGAAAGATAAAGCACGTGCTTGCGTCCGGGCACCGCGTCGAGCGCCACGGCGAGCTTCGCGAAAGAGTCGAGCATCCGTCCGACGCGGTCGCGGTAAACAGCGCGCATGCTTTTCTGAAACATGGTCTGCATGTTCTCGAGCGCCTCGCCCATGGCGATGTCGTTCGCGCCTCCGCCCGCGTCCGTCGCCGTGGCGAAAGCGGCGTCGCTCGTCTGATTCGGAGTGGTGATGAGAAGCCCGCTCGGGTCAGGCGACCGCTCCGAGAGGTTGGGAAGCCCCAGGGTGTCGACGGCCGCCGCGAGTTGTGTCCGGTCTCCTGTGAAGGGCACCACGAGCCGGACGCCTGTTTCCACCGAATAGGTGGCCACCGCGGCGGAATCGAGATCCCGCATGCGAGAGACCACGAAGTCGCGCGCCGATTTGCGCGCCGCGACGATTCCCCGCGGCGAAGAAAACGAAAGATCGAACAACAGAAGGAAGCGCCGGCTGGCGGCAGGATTGATCGGACCCTCCGCAGGATCGGCCGCCGCCTCAGACCGCCGCTGGTCGAGGACTTCGAATCCGGTGACGGACTGGACCTTCCCGTCGTCGTAGACCTCGAAATTTTCGGCCTTGAGATTCGGAACGGGGTGGCCGTCTCGGTCCACCACGTTGACGGGCACTTCAACGACGACCACCCTGGCTTCTTCGCGCACGTTGCTGCGGGTGTCCGGCTTTTCGGGCACCGGGAATCCGGCCGTAGATCCGAAAAGCAGCAAACCGGCGGCAAGCGCCGCGCGACGGATCGAACGCATCTCCCCACCTCCGACGGTATCTTCCGTCCGGGCGCCGGGGACCGCAACCCGCACGGCCCGCCCGCGGCGGAGAGACCTGCCTCGATTGAATAAAAAAGGCCCGGCGGATTGCCGCCGGGCCGGAGAAAACTCCCGAAACGGACCCTTAGAACGACACGCGTCCGGAGAAGCGGAAGATCCGGGGAGACTGGGTCTCCTGAATCCTGTTGGTTCCGGTGGCCGCGCTCGCCACGTTCAGCCGCGCATTGCGCTGCGTCACCGTTGTGAGATTCAGGACGTTGAAGCAGTCGACGCCGATCGTGGCGGCGATCGTCGAGGTGATGGGGATGTTCTTCTCGAGCCTGAAATCAAGCTGCGAAACCCACCCGTACCGGAATGCATCGATCTTCGTGACGTAAACGCGGGAGCTTCCGTCGCGCACGGCCGTGTCGCTGATGTAATACGCGAGCGGGTAGCCCTGCCGGCCGAAGTAGTTGCCCGCCACTGTGAAGCCGAGCGGCAGCTGATAGGCGCCCGAGAGGTTGAACTGCCATTTCGCCTGCAGGTTGACCTGTCCGAACGATCCGCTTCCGCCTCCTGCGTTCGGAGCCACGATCCCGCCGTCTTCGCACATGCCGGGGTCGGCGTCCTCACCGCTGTTGTAAATCTTGTTGTTCGGATCGACGCACGCGCCCGCGCCGACCTTCTGCTTCGGACGGTTGTACGCGAAGTTGCCGCGCATCATCCAGCCGCTCGAAAGCCTCTTGGTCAGCGTGATCTCGGCGCCGTCGAAATCCTGCGTGTAATTCGGCCGGTTGGTGAAGTACACACCCGGGGGCAGCGTGCCGTTGATCACGTACACGGGAGCCGTGACCACCTGCCCGTTTGGCAGGGTACCGGTCACCGTGTGGTCCTGATGATACGAGGGGACCTCACCATTCACACTGCGGTAGGAGAAGTAGAAGTCCTTGTAGTGGCGGTGTGTGTAGGCGACGTCCGCAGCGAAGTTGGCGAAGATCTCGTGGCTGACGCCGACGACGATCTCATCCGTCTTCTGGGACTTCAGATTCGGATCGAGGCGGTTGACGGAGGCGGGCGAGCTCGGATTCGCCGGGTTGAAATTCACGGTGCGGATCGGCGCGCCCGACGTGTTGATTTCACCGGGCTCGAGGCGGCCGTTGCCGTTGTCGACCCACGGATAGTAGGCGTAGGCGATTCCCGGAATCGCCGAGAACTGGCTGTTCGGATAGGAACCGAGCTGGTTGGCGTAGCGTGCGTAGGAGAAACGCGCCAGAGTGTTTCGCGAGGAGCCGAGAGCATAGGTGGCGCCAAACCGGGGCGAGAGATCTTTCCAGTGCACGCCCTTGACGGGGCCGGCGTCGGCCGCGGGCAGGATGTCCGGAAAGACCGGGTTGGCGGGCGTCGAGGCGCTTTCGACGATCCCCTTCTGGTTGTCGTACCGCACGCCCAGAGACATCGTCAGGCGGTCGGCGGTGATCGTGTCGCCCGCGTACGCGCTGTAGTACTGGAGCTCCGTCCGGCTGGAGGATGGACGCGTGATCGCG
Source organism: Thermoanaerobaculia bacterium (assembly GCA_038229875.1). Lineage (GTDB taxonomy): Bacteria > Acidobacteriota > Thermoanaerobaculia > UBA5066 > Gp7-AA6 > JALYUA01. Next base: position 24,976 of record JBBROA010000053.1, read on the forward strand.
GCGCAGGACTGAGCCACTCCGCCGACCGTGCACGCGTTCGGGCCCCCCGCGATGAACCCGATCAACCCTCCGCCGAACCAGCTCACGTTGCTGCGGATCTCGACGTTCCGGTACGAACCGCCGGCCTTGATCTCGTGGCCGAGCGCGCCGGTGTTGAAGAAGTAGCTCGCGTTGCCGAGGAGCTGGTGCTGCGGGCGGCCAAAGACGGAATTCGTGAAAGTGTTGTGCCAGACACCGTCCGCCGTCTGGACGGTCGGGCCGTTTCGGTCGGCGCCTTCAGCCACGAGCTTGAACCCCTCGTCGAAGTAGGAATAGAAGGCGTCGGCCACGAAGCTCGGCGAGAAGACGTGGTTGTCTTCAATCTTGTAAAGCGCGTTCGGGCCCGTCTGGTCGACCGTCGTCTCAGGCGGACGGGTGATTGAGGCGCTGCGGCCCTGCTTCTTCTTGTCGCCGCGAAGATAGAAGCCGGTCAGAGCGTTGTTCGAGAACACCTGGAAGTTCAGCTTTCCGTTGATGTCTTCGAGCGTCGTCTTGTCGGGGAAGTTCGTCACGGTCAGAAGGTCGATCTGCTGGCGCCCGAAGGACCCCCAGAGCCACATGCGGTCTCTCAGGATGGGGCCGCCGACCTCGATGCCGTAGTCCTGGATGCCCGTGATCTGGCTGCCGACGAAGTTGCCGTTTCCGGCGGCCGACTGCGTCCGCTCTTCCTGCGTCAGCTGCGGCTTCGACTGCCATTTCGGATCCGTGTCGAACACGCGCGCCGAGCCGTGGACATCGTTGGTGCCGCGCTTCGTCACCATGTTGATCGTCACGCCCGCGGTCGCGATCGAAGGATCGCTGCCGCCCGTGATCGCCTGCATTTCCTGGAAAGAGTCGAAGTCCCAGTACGTCGGGGAGGACGCGCCGGAGCCCATGTCCGAAACGGTGACACCGTCGAGGTTCCAGCTGCCCTGCGTCGTCTGGGCGCCCTTCGCCATGAAGATCGACTGCTGGCCGCTCATGTTGCCGCCGACGTTCATCCGGTCCACCTGGACGCCCGGGACCGTCTGCATCACGACCCAGGGGTCGCGCGCGGAGGGAATCATGTCCATTTCCTGGCGGTTGACGACCGCGCCCGTCCCGACCTTGCGGGTGTCGAGCAGCGGCGCTTCACCGGATACGGTGACGGTCGCCTCGACCTTCGAGAGCTTCATCGCGACACGCATCTCCGTGTTTCGTCCGAGATTGACCGCGACATTCTTCTGGTCGACCGAGCTGAACCCGGCGAGCTCCACCTTCACGTTGTAGGAGTCGCCCGGCGCCAGCTGGAGGAAGTGGAAGTCGCCGCGGCTGTCGCTCGTCACCGTTTGCGGCGCACCGTTGCCGGTGAGAGAGACCGTCGCGCCGGGAAGGGCGCTGCCGTCTTCGGCGACGACCTTGCCGTAGACATTCCCACTCTGGGCCTGACCCAGAACGAGCCCGGCCATCGCGAATACCGCGAAGGCCAGCGGAACGATCCGCATGATCCGGAAGTCCTTCATGATCCCTCCTTGTTCCGTCCGCTTGCGCGAACGGTCCCACACACACTTTTCCCCGATCGGAGCGAGCCCCGAGAGGTTCGACACACGCGACGCGATGATTGAGCTCTGAATGTTGTCTGCGGAAAATTGCAAGATGAACGCCATCTCCGGCCGAGACGTAAGTTGTTGAAAACCGGGTTCTTCGCCGCGGACTCTATCCCGTCAGCGTTCGCTGTCAATCAAGTTTTTGAATTTGCATCCAATTAACCCATTCGTTTCGCCGAACTGGACGGTGCCGACCCGGTTGGCGCGACGCGTAACGACCGCGAGCGCCGGTGCGGCAAAGCGACACGGGAGCCGAGCGGTCACCTCTCAGTCTCAGCTCTCGCCTCAAACACTCACCGGGCTTTCTTCGCCTTGTTCGCCGCGTTTCTCGCGTCCAACCGCCGGGCTGCTCGCTCTCACGCAACGACACGCACCGGTTGCGCCGCTCCTCGCGCGCGGGCTACGATCCTTTGATGGTCCTCGAAAAGTCCGTTTACGTCCGACGGCTTGCCACGATGCGGGAACGCCTCGCTTCTCTTTCCGCGCAGGGCGTCGTCGCCACTCCCTCCTCGAACCTCTTCTACCTGACGGGAATCGACTTCCATCGAAGCGAGCGGCTGACCGCGCTCTTCCTCTTCCGCGACCGGGAGCCCTTCGTGCTCTGCCCCGCTTTCGAAGCGGACCGGTTGCGCGGGATGTCCGCCGTGCC
>JBBROA010000054.1:0-27227 GCA_038229875.1 Thermoanaerobaculia bacterium
CGGCGGAGCCCGACGGCCACCACGAAGACCCGAGAGCTGGAGGACGATACGGAAAAGATCAGCCGATGTCGCTGGCCGATCGCCCTGAGGCTTCGAAAGCTAAGCAGGCACTCACGGAGCGGCTTGCCCTGTTTGTCAGGATCGGACTCGAGCCGCTTCGACGTGTCATAGAGCAGTTGCTGAACGCGCCGATCTCCGATTCTCTCCAGCATCTCGAGCGCCGTCGCGGTCCAGAGGACCTCGTACGCCGCGCTCGCGGTCACCGCTGAAGGCCGAACCGGGCCGCGACACTTTCGAGCGTGTGGACCCGGCCTTCCTGGATGTCGGCGAGGCTTCTTCGGAGAGCGTCGGTCGCCTCGGGATCGGCCAGGAGCTCCAATGTCTCGACGAGCGAGTCGTAAAGCTCCGCCGAGAGGAGCGCAAGAGCCGGCTTCCCCCGATTGGTGATTCGAACGACCGTCTCCGGATTCGCCTGCAAGGTTCGATTCAGGCCCGTCAACTTTTGACGCGCCTCCATCAATGCCAGCTCGACCATCGGCGCCTCCGTACTCATAGACGTACGGATACTAGTACTCTTACCCGCCGGAGTCAACGGAATGCGGGCGGCCGACCGGCGGCCCGCACCAGCCGAACTGGCGGAAGCGGAGGGTCAGGCCAGGTGCAGGTATCCGATTGTTTCCCGCGTGCGGAGGCGATATCGTGGTATCGCGATGCCGCGCTACGTGACGACGAACCTCCGCTTCCCCGAGGGGACATACCGCGAGCTCCAATACCAGGCGGCCCGTCGGGGGGAGAGCCTCGCGTCGGTCGTTCGGGAGTCGGTGGACCAATACCTGGGCCGAGGCCGACAGGCCGCCAGCGCTGCGGCCCCGGATCCCATGGATGCCTGGGTCGGCGCGGTCCGATCGTCTGCGGGCGACGAGTCCGACCAGCACGACCACTATCTCTACGGCTGGCCCAAGGAGCACGACCGTGAAGCTTCTCGCGGACACGAGCGCGCTGCTCGCTCTCGTCCTCGCGGACGACGCGCATCATCGGGAGGCGGCGGCGTATCTGCGCCGAAGCGGAAACAACCGGTTCGTGCTGACGGATCTGATCCTCGCCGAGACGGTGACGCGCCTGCGGGCCCGGGCCGACGCCCTCCGCGCGGTCGCGTTCGCCGATGACGTTCTGAACAGCCGGCGCTACGACGTCGTCTTCGTCGACGCGGGACTGCTCCGCGGAGGGCTCGTGCAGATGAAACGGCTCGCGGACAAACGGCTGTCGCTAACAGACTGTGTCAGCTTCGAGATCCTCGATCGGCTCGGATTGGAGGGTGCCTTCACCTTCGACCGAGATTTCCGAGACTGCGGATATCTCGCGGTGCCCGAGAGCTGATCGCACGTTGGTCGGGCGGATCGCAGCCCTCTCGGGCTAAGCCAGCTCCAAGGGGATCGCGAGCGCTCGGTTGAGATCTCGTAACCTGGATTCCGGCAGGTTACCGACGTAATCGGTCAGAACCGTCTCCCGGGCAGACCGGGGTCAGGCTTGATTGCTGACTTCAATCCTGACACCAGCGAATCAGAGCTGTCCCAATCCGCCTGCTCGGCGTCGAGTCGTTGGAATGAGAAGTGAGGTCGGCCTCCCCCTCACCCCGCCCTCTCCAGCCCGGAGAGGGCTCACCGCGGCCGCGCCCGCGGCCGTGGGTACTAGACTCTCTCGCGTTTGGCACCGACTGAGGAGAACCCGATGCGCATCGCCAGCCTGGGCCATGGGGTGTTTGCGGCGACCATGATCGGCCTCGGAGTCCTGGGTCTGATCCAAGGCGATTTCACCGCGCCATGGCAGCCTGTATCCAAGGCCCTTCCCGGGCGCGAGGCACTGGTCTATCTCTGCGCCATCATCACCCTGGGATGCGGCATCGGCCTGCTCTGGCGCCGCACCGCCCCTCTCGCCTCGCGCGTGCTGCTCGCCTCGCTTCTGCTTTCATTGGTGTCGAGAATGCCCGCCATGTTCTGGACGCCCGGTGTGGGAACGTCCTGGCCGGCCTCGAGCACCGCGGTGATGGTGTCCGCCGCCTGGGTCCTGTACACGTGGTTCGCCACCGACTGGGACAGACGGCGCCTCCGTTTCGCCGCCGGCGAGAAGGGCCTGCGCACCGCGCGTGTGCTCTATGGCCTGCCCTTGATCCTCTTCGGGCTGGCTCACTTCGCTTATCTCCAGAACACCGCCCCGTTGGTACCCGGCTGGCTGCCGTGGCACGTGGGCTGGTCGTACTTCACCGGCTGGACCTTCATCGCGGCGGGCGTCGCGGTGTTGATCGACGTCTATGCGAGGCTGGCCGTCGCGCTCTCGGCGTGGCAGATGGGGCTGTTTCTACTCGTGGTGTGGGTACCCAGGGTGGCCGCTCGCTCTCTGAGTGCCTTCCAATGGACAGAAGTCGTCGTGAACGTGGCGCTGGTCGCCGCCGCCTGGGTGGTGGCGGATTCCTTCAGCGGGACACACGGGCTCGCCGGGCTCGCTCGGGAGAAGAGCTAGGGAGAGGCGAAAGAGTCCGTCCGCGAGAAGAATCGAGTGACGGACGCTCTCGCGGGGGCCCGGTCGCATTGACTCGACTTCCGCCGAGTCGTAGTCTCCCCTGCCTGGAGGAAACGAGATGGCTGTAAAGAAACCCGCGAAAAAGACCCGCGCGAAGGCGGCGAAAAAAGCGACGAAAGCCACGAAATCCCCCGCCCGCTCGAAAGCCGCGCCCCGGAAGTCTCGAAGCGACGGGACACTCGTGTTGAGCTCGACGTCGCCGAGCTTCACGGTCGGCGACCTCGAGATAAGCCTCGCGTTCTACCGCGATGTCCTCGGGTTTGGCGTCGAAGAGATCTGGAAGGACGACCAGGGCACCGTCATGGGGGTGTCTCTCAAGGCCGGCGATGCCTCCTTCATGATCGGGCAGGACGACTGGAAGAAGGGCCGAGATCGGAAGAAGGGCGAAGGCTTCCGGATCTATTGCGAGACGAAGCAGAGCGTCGATGACCTCGCGAAGCGGATCGAGGCGAAGGGCGGCCGCCTGGACCATGGACCGACCGATGAGCCCTGGGGCGTGCGCGACATCTCGCTGACGGATCCCGACGGGTTCAAGATCACGATCGCCCGCCCGAAGCGCTGAGCCTCTCCGAGGTCAGCGAAACGGAGTCAGTCCAGAAATCCTGATTCCGCACGGCGTCAAGCTGAAATCCCGTTTTCTGGAGTGACCCCAGGCATCCCTCCAAGCTTTCCCGACCTTTCTGCAGGCTTAGCGATGCGGACGGGCGGGGGCGCCTCTTCGGGGCCGGAGTCCGGTTGGTATTCGAGGAGGTCGCCCGGTTGGCAGGCGAGCGCGGCGCAAATTGCCTCGAGCGTCGAGAATCGGATCGCTCGCGCCTTACCGGTCTTCAGGATCGACAGGTTGGGAAGCGTGATGTCGACGCGCTCGGCGAGCGATGTCAGCGTCATGCGCCGCTCGTGGAGCAGGTCGTCGAGCTTGACGAGGATCGCCATCAGACGGTGCCCTCGAGGTCCTCGCGCATGCGCGTCCCTTCACGGAACACCTGCGCGAGAACGAACAGAAGGAGGATGGCGAGCCACCCGGTGACGTGGAAATTGCCGTGGATGCGCAGCGGCAGTTCTTTGGTCGAGACCGCGGACGCAATCGCGACGACGCAGATGTGGAGCAGCTCGAGGCCGAGGAGCGCCCAGGCGATGGTCCGCAGCCGGCCGGCGTTGTTCATGGTGAAGGGATCGCCCGCGCGCACCGATTCGACGAGCCTCAGAAGCCGGCTGAACATCACATAGGCGATGGGGGTGCCCGCAATGCCGATCACCATGATGGCGCGCATTCCGGCGATAACGTCCTCGTGACCGGCGGCCGAGCCGACGCCGAGCGCCCGCCAGGTCCATGTCTCGGCCTGGAAGCTGATCGCGAGCAGCGCGAAGATCAGGCTGCCGAAGATCCAGTTGAGAACGATCAGGACTCGCAAGGTGACCCGGGTCGCGGTAAGGGCGGTTGGATGGTTCATGTTCACTCCAAAAGTTATCTTATCGCAAAACAATAATATATTTATCGCTTATCGGTAAGTTCTTGCGACGGGAAGACGACTCCGGGGTTCCCCCAGGGAGTGACCGGCTACCTGAGTGTCCGTTGAGCCCATCCGCAAATAGACCGGCCACAGCGCGTCGTACGGATACAATACATAGCTTGTGAACAGCCTGAAACAAATCGCCGCTCTTCTACCGGGACCATCGCGAACGGCCGCGATTGCTGGCTGGATTCAGGGCCTGTTTCCGGAACGAATTCCGGTTCTGGTCGGCGGCGCAGCGGTTGAGCTCTACACCGGCGGGTCTTATACGACGGGGGACTTCGACTTTGTCGGTCAGGTCCCTTCCCGGGTCGCCCGTGTCCTCGAGAAGGAAGGGTTCCGAAAAGAAGGCCGGCATTGGATCCACGAGGACTTTGAAATTTTCGTCGAATTTCCCGGCTCTGCCGTCGCCCCCGGAGAGAGGACGGCGGTCCTCGAAATCGACGGGATCCGGATCCTGACGTTGAGCCCCGAGGACATCATCGTCGATCGCCTTGCGGCGTGGAAGTTCTGGCGCTCCGAGACCGATGGAATCAGCGCCTATCTGATCTGGCGTGCTCAGGAGCGGCGGCTCGACCACGAACGTTTGGTATCCGTTGCCCTGAGAGGCGATGTCAGTGACGAACTGGAGGCGCTCAGGGAACTCGCCTCGCGCGGCCGCTGCATTTCGGAAGGAGAGCTCGAGCAATGGGCCAAGCGAAGAAGCTGAAGACGTACTCGTCACCGAAACAGCCGGTGCTCAGAAGCCTTCCCCGCGGGGTCGTCCGCTCACGCCCCCGTGCGTACGCGGAGTGGAAAGCTCTCCGCCGCTGGGGAAAATTGCCGGCGTGGGAGCCTCAGGCCGCCGGGTACGCCTTGCGTGCCGCGCGGGAAGAGGCTGATATGACGCAGGCGCGGCTGGCGGAGCGCCTCGGAATCTCCCAGCAGGCCGTCGCTCAGGCTGAACGCGTGAGTGCCAATCCGACGGTGGATTTGATCTCGAGATGGGCGCGGGCGTGCGGCGCTGATTTCGTGGTGGAGCTTCGCAGGCGGCCGCAGGTAGCGCGAAGCGGCGTGCGGCCAGTCGGTGAAAATACGTGAGGATCGAAAGCCCAGTTTCATTCACCGGAATCCGGGCCTCGTTCCGCCTGTTCTCGACTCGGACTTGAGCCTCGAGTACGAAGGGAAAAAACGACGTCCAACCTCCAGACCAAAGAGAGTGAACGCCGGCTGCCAGGATTGACAAAGTCTAAACCCGGACGTAATCTACCCCGCGCTATGCGTCCGGACGTCGTCGACCTGCTCCGCAAACGAGGCATTCAGCCCTCGGCGCAGAGGGTGGTCGTCGCGCAGTACGTCCTCTTCACTGAGGAGCATCCGTCCGCCGAAAGGGTATGGGCGCGCGTGCGGAGTCGATTCCCGATGATCTCGAGAGCCACGGTCTACAACACCCTGAACCTCTTCGCGGAGAAGGGGCTCGTGCGGGAGCTGCATCTGTCGCCCGACTCCGTGGTCTTTGACGCGAACACGGGCGCGCACCATCATTTCATCGACGAGGAGACCGGCCGTATCCATGACATTCCCTGGGAGGCGGTGGCCATGCGGAAGCTCTCCAGAGTCGAGGGTTTCGAGATCCACGACTACCAGGTCGTCATGCGGGGGCGCAAGACTCCCGATCGCCCTCGGACCGTGCTCCGCAAGAGCGCCGAGCCGGGCCCGCGTGACGAAAATCGAACGGCCGGAGCTCGTCCCGACGGACGCCGGGCTCGACCCCCCGCCATGAAATCGCCGAAAGCAACCCCTCGGAAGAAGCGAATGCGGTGAAAGGAGATGGATAGACGTGCCTGATAAGGAAAACACTCGGAGTGTCAGCGAAAGCGAAAACCCTGTAATCCCCGCCCCGACTCCCAAGCGGGGCCGGCCGAGGTCGAACAAAGACTGGTGGCCGGACCAGCTGGACCTGTCGGTGCTGCACAACCACTCGCACCTCTCCAATCCGATGGCAGATGACTTCAACTACGCCGAACAGTTCAAGTCTCTCGACCCCGAGGCTCTGAAGCGGGACCTCATCCAGGCGATGACGACGTCGCAGGACTGGTGGCCCGCCGACTACGGCCACTACGGGCCGCTCTTCATCCGCATGACCTGGCATGCGGCGGGCACGTACCGCATCGCCGACGGCCGCGGCGGCGGCGGCGACGGCCAGCAGCGCTTCGCGCCCCTGAACAGCTGGCCGGACAACGCGAACCTCGACAAGGCGCGCCGGCTGCTCTGGCCGGTCAAGAAGAAGTACGGGCAGAAGATCTCGTGGGCCGATCTGCTGGTCTTAACCGGCAACGTGGCCATGGAATCGATGGGTTTCAAGACGTTCGGTTTCGGCTTTGGCCGCCCCGACGTCTGGGAGCCCGAGGACATCTTCTGGGGTCCGGAGGATGCGTGGCTGGGGGACGAGCGCTACAGCGGCGAACGGGATCTCACGGGGCCGTTGGGCGCCGTGCAGATGGGCCTGATCTACGTGAATCCCGAAGGGCCCGGAGGCAACGCGGATCCTCTGGCGGCCGCTCGCGATATCCGCGAAACCTTCGGCCGCATGGCGATGAACGACGAGGAGACGGTGGCGCTCATCGTCGGCGGCCATTCGTTCGGCAAAAATCATGGCGCCGGCCCGGCCACCGACAACATCGGTCCGGAGCCCGAGGCCGCGCCCCTGGAGCAGCAAGGCCTCGGTTGGGTGAACAAGTACGGCAGCGGGAAGGGATCCCATACGATCACCAGCGGCCTCGACGGGGCGTGGACCAACAATCCGACGAAGTGGGACAACGGCTTCCTGGAAAACCTGTTCAACTACGATTGGGAGCTGACGACGAGCCCCGCGGGGGCGAAGCAGTGGAAACCGAAGAATCCAGAGGCCCAGGGCACGGTGCCGGACGCCCACGACCCGTCGAAGCGGCATGCGCCCATGATGCTGACGACGGATCTGTCGCTGAAGGTGGATCCGATCTACGCGCCGATCGCGAAGCGCTTTCACGAAAATCCGGACCAGCTCGCCGACGCGTTCGCCCGGGCGTGGTTCAAGCTCCTGCACCGCGACATGGGTCCCCGTTCTCGATATCTCGGACCGTGGGTTCCGGAGCCGCAGATCTGGCAGGACCCCGTCCCGGCGGTCGATCATGCGCTGCTCGGCGAGCAGGAGATCGCCGCTCTCAAGAGCAAGATCGTCGCGTCGGGCTTGTCGATCCCGGAGCTCGTGTCCGCGGCCTGGTCTTCGGCGGCTCACTTCCGGGGCACCGACAAGCGCGGCGGCGCCAACGGAGGTCGGATCCGTCTTGCGCCCATGAAGGACTGGGAGATCAACGAGCCGGCGCGCCTGGCGAAGGTGTTGAAGGCCCTCGAGCAAGTCCAACGGGACTTCAACGGCTCGCAATCCGGCGGCAAGAAAGTTTCGCTGGCCGATCTGATCGTTCTGGGAGGATGCGCCGCGGTCGAGCAGGCTGCCAGAAACGCCGGATACAACGTCACCGTCCCGTTCGCTCCGGGCCGCACGGATGCGTCGCAGGAGCAGACCGACGTGGACACGTTTGCCGTGCTCGAGCCGGCCGGTGACGGGTTCCGCAACTACATGGGAGCGGGAGACCCGCTCTCGCCGGAGGTGCGTCTGCTGGATCGGGCCAATCTGCTGAAGCTGACCGCCCCCGAGATGACCGTCCTCGTCGGCGGCATGCGCGCCTTGAACGCCAACTTCGGACAATCGAAGCACGGCGTCTTCACCGACCGGCCCGAGGTCCTGACCAACGACTTCTTCGTCAACCTGCTCGACGCTCGAACCACCTGGAGACCGTCGGCCTCAGCTCGGAACGTTTACGAGGGCAGCGATCGCGCCACGGGAGAGCTCAAATGGACCGCCACGGCCGCCGACCTCGTGTTCGGCGCGCACTCTCAACTGCGAGCGCTGTCGGAGGTCTATGCCAGCGACGACGCGAAAGAGAAGTTCGTGCGCGACTTCGTGGCGGCTTGGAACAAAGTCATGAACCTCGATCGGTACGATCTTCTCGCAGAGGCGAGAGGAGGACGGCGGCGCGCCGCGGCGAGCGCCTGAGCTCGGCTGTCGCCATCGCGGAGGGGGTTCTTCGGCGACCTCTGAGGTTCCGTCGACCCCTTTCGCGCTGACGAGGCCGGACCCGGGCCGGACCTGTGGGCCCGGACGTGGGGTCAGCGCTGAATCGCTGCGCGTGCAGGAATGCAGCTTGACCCCCTTCCCCCCTCTTTCGAGCCTCTGGTGTCAGGCGTGCAAACCTGCAACTTCCAAAACCGGCTACAGCGCCCCTGCAATGACGCGCCCGCTACAGCTCAACCTTCTCGAGCTCGTCCGCGTCGAGCGAGTCCTGCGGGCGTCCGGTCGCGCGCTTGTGATGATGAGGTGCTTTCGGCTGATTACCGGGACGGTCTGGTCCGCATAGCGCGTCTCGCGGCGGTCTGACCAGGCGTCCACAAAGTCAACGCCATCGATGGATGTCAGGATGTCGATCCGGTTCGGAGCGACCCCAATCTGAAACACGAGCTCGGGATGCGCGAGATCGTCCGGACTCAGGTTAGCGATCGGAGCGCCGAATGCACCCAGGGCAGCGTGCGCTCTAGCCGCATTTCCGGTTTCTCCGTCCAGCCAGAGGTCCAGATTCGTAAAGCGCGGCCGCCCGTAGAACGCGAGCGCGTAACCGCCCACGAGCAGGTACTTAACCTGGCCGGCGTTGAACGCGGCAAACAGACTTCTGAAGTCGGGATTGGCCGGCATCGTGCCCCCGCCATTCCGAGTATTCGAGGGTCAGGTCCCAGAGGAGCTCCAGCCGCTCATCGGCCGGTATCGAACGCCAGAATTCGCGGTCGAATGAGCCGTCATCTTCGTGGAGAGAGATCAACCTCGTAGTCGCCAGGGCTCTTCGTTCGCGGGTGATCACGACCTTATTTTATCGTAGAGGGGAGTGGACGAGAGGGTCAGTCCGGTGTCAGGATTTCGTCGGCACGCGATGCCACAGTTCTCCACGTCAGCCCCACGAGCCGGAACCGGCAACGTGGGGGGTCGGGATCAGTGCCGCGTGATCGTTTCCGACAGACGCGCAACGGGAATGCCGAGCACTCTCACGGTAGCGCGATTGAGTCCGGTGCGGCCATCGGGCTGCAGATAGATCCACTGTTCCATCGTGACGGCCGGCTTTCTGATGGTGTAGCGCACGTGGAAGCTGTTGCCTTCGGTTCTTCCGGAGACAGCGCCCGACGCCCCCGTGAGACGGCCGGTGTAATTGTGCTCGTCCACAGGGGGCATCCTGAACGAGCGCTGCTCCGCCTTACCGTCGGCGTAGGTGACCGTCTGATCAAGAACGAAGGTGCCATCGCTCTCGCTGTGGCCGGCACCCGTCACGTGGAACGGCCGGTCGGCCCTGCCGCGCGTGGCGAGGATGCCCTCACCGGACGTAACACCGGCGAAGAACTGCTCGGGCCTGAACTGCGGCGCCTCGGCGGGCGCTTCCCGGACGCGAAATCCGCTGAGGCACCCGGACAGGACGAGCAACACTGGCAGGGCGAATCGCAGTGACGATGCACGCATTGGCTACTTCAGCAGGATACCCGGTCCGGCCGCGATCCCGCATGGACAGTCTCCCGAACACTCGCAGGAGACTAAGGGTCAGGGCTGAAATTCTGAATTCAGAGATTCAGCATTGACCGTCTTCCGCTGCCCGCATCTTGCGAGAGAGGTCCCGTTCGACCTGCTTGTATTGAGAAACATATTCGAGGACGAGATGAAGCCATATCTCTGGAACGCGGCGCCTCAAGAGCTCACCCTACAATTCTGGATCGAGGACATCGAGGAGTTCGTGCTCGGGAGTTTGGCCGCCTCGGCCGATCCGCTCGCCAGGCCCTCGCCGGCGAGGAAACGGGACAGAGAACAGTTCGGCCGCGAGCGGTCGATGACCGGAACCGGACAACTTCCGAACGCGGTTGTGTCCTGAATCGAGCGACACGGGGTGCCAAGCGGACTCGTAGGTCTTGATTTCACGCCCCTCACCCCGGCGCTCTCCCGCCGGGAGAGGGGGTGGAACGCCTGCTCATCAGGCGCACCCGCGCCAGGTACGCGACGATCAGGAGATTTCCCAGCAGCACGGCCGCCCTCATCCACGTCACCCGCCTGAAGATCTCGTAGACCTCGACCGGCAGGTAGACCGATCCGGCGATGATGGCGAACCACTCCGCCCAGACCCTCACGTGCCAGAGCCCGTACGCCTCGATCAAGCGGACGGCGGCGGAGAGAAACGCCAGGGCGGCCAGCGTCCGCAGCCGCGAGTCGCTCGTGTGCGACGCCGCCGCGATGAAGATCCGCGGGTAGTGGCGGGCGGGGTTCAGATGCGAGTGCCGGACGAGGCGCTCGGCGAAAGCCTGGAGATCGTGGTGCACGAGCGACAGGAGGCCGAACCCGGCGATGAGCACCAGCGTGCCCTTGAGAGCCTCGAAGACCGCGATGAGCCGGATGCCGCGGGCGATGCCGGGCTCTGCCTCCGACGGGTCCACTAGAGGGAGCGCCGGGGGACGACTCACCGTTTCGCCGTGCACTGCCCCGGCTGCTTCGCGAGAACAATGCCCCGCTCGTAGTCCGCGCCGACGCCCGCGGCCGTGCGGTCTCCGAGGACGAGGTAGCGGAGCGGAACGCCCGATCCGATCGTGACGGGAGCACCGTGTCTCTCGGAGGGCATCGGCTCCGGGCGAGCCGCGCGGCAGCCGCCGCCCGCGGCGGCGAGCAGCAAGCCCGCGATCGGGATGACGGTCATGTTTTCACGAAGAATGACGTCAGTCTGATCTGGATGGCCCCTCACCCCTGCCCTCTCCCGCCGGGAAAGGGGGATCCGCCGGCGGACGCCGACGTCGTGTGCAGGCCCCAGAGTGCGAGCGCCAGGACGAGGCCGATCGTGATCGCGCCCGGATAGAAGTACCAGGCCGACGGGTCCGGGGTCATCACCCAGGTCGCCAGCCACAGGCTGCACGTGTGGCAGACGAGCGCCGCTAGCAGGCCGAAGCGGATGGCGACGACGACGAGAAGACCGGTCGTCACCGCATACACGGGAACGGTCACGTACAGCGGAGGCGTGCCCAGGGTGCTCGCCGTGAAGAAGAGCGACACGATGATCGCGGCGATCCATTCGAAGCGCACGACGCGGCGCACCAGCACGAGAAACATCACGAGGCCGAGGACCCAGGTAATCGCGAGCGGCGGCGTGCTCATCAGCCACGCCAGCCCCGTTCGGATGCTGGACGGGTCGCAAGCCAGGCTCTTCGGCAAGGGAGGAGGCTCGCCGAGCCAGACCGGAATGAGACGGCGCAGGCCCAGGACGACGCCGATCAGGACGCCGGCCGACGCGCCTACGAGAAGGTCGCGGCCCACGAGCGGGTCCTTCCAGCCTCCCGCGAAGAGCCGTGTCCACGAGATGAGCATCCGCGGCCAGTGGCGACGCATGAAGGGCTCGAGCGCGACATACACGATCCAGAAGAACGCGCCCATCAGTACGGCGCCGGCCAGACCGTTGGCGAAGACGTCCAGCTCTGCCAGGCCCGAAACGTGGTGGGCGCCGAGAGCCCACATCGAAAGCTGCAGGAGCGTGGCCACTGCCGCGAGACGAGCGGCTCCTCGACGGTCGCCCCGGCCCGCTCGAAGGTTCCCGCGCGCCAGCCAGGCGCCCCCGAAGAGCAGAGTCATGAGGATCGCCGACCAGACCACGTCGGCCGCCTTCGCTCCGCCGCTGCGCGAGTCGAAGGAATCCATCGATCGAGACCACGGGCCGATCCACAAAAAGGAGACCGGTCGGCCGCGATTTGCCGCCGCCTCCACGCGCATGGTCAAGGCGGGGCGCTCGGGATGCGGTCCTTCCCAGGCCGCCCGGACATCGGCGAACTGGCGCGGATTCCACCGCGGCGGCACCGGGCGGAAGAGACTCATGTCGAGCCCGGCGGCGCGGAAGAGCGGCGCCCAGTCGGCGGCCCCGGAGCCCGCGGGGATCGCGACCTGAGGCGGAACAGGATCGACCTGCCGAGGTACAACGTGGAGCTCCTTCAACCGGCCTTCCTGGTCGAGAACTACTTCCCTCATCCCGGGGCGCAGCGGCGGAGGATCGAGGTCAGTCACGAGCGGCGACGGTACCGGGCCGGCCGAGAAATTCTGGGGAACGAGCGGCTGCGGGCTGTCGCGATACGTGTAGCTCAAGCCGTCGCGCGAGATGCCCCGATGCCAGCGGTCCCTCGATGCGTCGTGTCCGGCGACCCATTCGAAGAACGAGATGTCGGGCGCGAGGTTGCCGGCCCAGTCGGCCGGACGCTCGGACATTCCCAGCCCGGCCAGGACTTCCCGGGCGCGGACGCGCAGGACTTCTCCCGACTTCTCCGATCCGGTGACCGGGAGCACGCTGATCCCGGGAGCCACGAGAACGTGGATCACCATGAGCGCCGCCGCGGCGACCGCGAGGCCTCGCGCGACGGCCGGAGACAGCCGGTCCTCGCTGCCTGCGGCCGCCACCATCTCGGGCGACGGCGTTTCCCCCGCCGCGACCGCGGCCGCGAGCGGATCTCCTCCCGGAAGCGCCGCCGCGACCTGGGCGGCCGACGCCGGCCGCATCTGCGGATCCTTTTCGACGCAGCGCAGGATCGCGCGCTCGACGGTCGGGTCGATTCCGTCGACGAGCGACGACAGCGTCGCCGGGATCTCCTCCGCGTGCTTCTGGCGGTAGCCGGCCATGGTGGCGGCGTCGAACGTGCGCCTGCCCGTGTAAAGCTCGAACAGGACGAGCCCGAGCGCGTAGAGGTCGCTGCGCACCGACGCGCCCTTCCCGGCAAAGAGCTCCGGCGCCATGTATGCGGGCGTGCCGGCGACGTCTGCCCCGGATCCTCCCTCGCCGATCGGGACCGCCAGCCCGAAGTCCATGATCCGCGCGCGGCCTCGGCCGTCCACCATGACGTTCGCGGGCTTCAGATCCCGGTGCAGGACGCCGCGCTCGTGCGCCGCGGCGAGGCCCGCGCAGAGCTGGCGCGCGATCTCGAGCGCCTTCGCCTGCGGGAGCCCGCCGATCCGGCGCAGCAGCGACGCGAGGTCCTCCCCGTCCACATACTCCATCGACAGAAAATGCCGCCCGTCCGCCTCGCCGATGTCGTACACGCGGCAGACGTTCGGGTGCGAGACCTGCCGCGCGATGCGCACCTCAGCGAAGAAGCGGTCGAGCAGGGCCGCGTCCGCCGAGAGCCGGTCCGGCAGAAACTTCAGGGCGACCGGCTGGCCGAGCTTCAGGTCGTCGGCGCGGTAGACCTCCCCCATGCCGCCGCGCCCGATCAACCCGATGATCCGGTAGCGCTCGGCGAGGATCGCGCCGGGCGTGAAGCCGCCGGCGTCGATCGAGTCCGAAGAGGCGAGCCGGCCGACGACCGAGGAGGAGGACGGGCCCCGCGCGCGGCGGATCGCCGCCTCGGCGACGGACGGCGAAGCGAGATTCGTCGCCATCTGGGAGACGGAAGAGACCGCTTCGCCGCAGGATGGGCAAAAGCTCGAGCCGACAGGAATGTCCGCCGAGCAATGCGGGCAGCGGATCACGTTGCGGGGATGCTATCGCAGGCGTCGAGGAGGCTTCTCACCCCTCACCCGGCCCTCCCCCGCGCGCCTCTCCCGCCGGGAGGAGGAGAACAATTCCGACAATCTCCTTCATCGGCTACTTGGACAGCCTCATTTTCTTCAACAGCGCGGTGAACCGCGGGTCGGCGCGAATCGGATCGTACGAGGGGGTGAGCAGCAGGGCCATCATTCCCGTTCGGGCTTCGTACGCCTTGTCCAGCCACGCGAAGGCCTGATCCTTCTCGCCGAGGTTGGCGCAGATCATCGCCATCTGATCGGGCGATACGTAGCGGCGCTTGGACAGGTCCAGGAACTCCTGGAGGATCTTCCGGGCTTCCGCGGTCTTCCCCATCCGGGCAAAAGTGACCGCCTGCCCGGCGACGGGTGCTCCGGTGACCTGCCGGATGCGCTCGTATTCCGCCGCCGACTCGGAGTACATCTTCTTCTCCCGATAGGCGATGCCGGCCCACGAATCCAGGTAATAGAAATTGGGGTCGAGCTCCGCCGTCTTTTTGTGCTGCGCGAGAACGTCATCGTAGCGGCGGGCCAGGCACAGGCAATACTGGCGCGTCCAATTCGGGAACGGGGACAGGGGATCGAGGGCGATCGCGCGCTGTGTCTCGGCCAGGCCTTCGTCCCACCGTTTCATCGCGCAGAGGGTCAAAGCGTAGAAATTGTGCGCATCCATCGAATTCGGGTTGTCCCGAATCGCGCGGCGGGACGCCTCCTCGGAGGCCGCAGGGTCCCAATCGTAGAAAAACAGGATGGCAGCCAGCACGCTGCGAGCTTCGACATTCGAGCTGTCCAGCTCGAGCGCCTTCAACGCCGCGGCCTTCCCCTTCGGGTTCGCCTCCCTGGGGGGGAAAACCAGGTCGGCGAGCCAGGCCCAGGCGAACGCCTGGCCGGCGTACGCGGGCGCGTAGTTCGGGTCCTTCACCAGCGCCTGCTCGAAGTAATCCAGGGATTTCCGCAGACTGTCCTCAGTCTGCTTGAACATCAGGAACCGCCCGCGCAGGTAGAGGTCGTGTGCCTCGGCATTCTCCGCTCGCCCGGTCTGACCCGCTGCCGGCGCGCTCGCGCCAAGCGTGAGCCGGAGCGCCGCGACGATGGCCGCCGTGATGTCGTCCTGGACCTTGAAGACGTCCTTCGCCTCCCGCTCGTATCGCTCCGACCAGATCGCGAGTCCATCGGTTGTGCTCACGAGTTGCGCAGTCACCCGAAGCTTCGATCCGGACCGGCGCACGGTCCCTTCCAGCACCGATGCCACGTGGAGCCTGGCGCCGACTTCTCTCGCGTCCGCGGGCTTTCCCTTGAAGGTGAAGGCCGAGCTGCGGGCGGCAACCCGGAGGCCGGGCACCTTCATGAAGGCGCTGGCCAGCTCATCGGTCATGCCGTCCGAGAAGTACTCGTCATCGCTGCTCCCGCTCTGGTTGACGAAAGGGAGGACCGCGATCGATTGAGCGGGCCCGGGCGCCTGCGAGGCGATCGGTCCTCGTTCCGCCGGAGGCGCCTGCCGCCTCTGCCAGAGGATGACGGCGGCAATCGCAAGCGCGGCGCCGACCGCGGCGGCCCGCCACCGGAGCCGTCGCGCGCGCGGCGGCGGGGCCTCCACTCGCACTCGCGGCGCGGACGGTTCCGGCGGACTGGAGGGAGCCGGCGGCGAGGACGAGAAGGCCGGCGGAGCGGACGATAGAGCCTGCGGGGCGGACGATAGAGCCTGCGGGGCTGGGGCTCCCGCGGAGCTCGCGGGGGTTTGAAGGGTCTGCTCCAAGAGATGCCGCGCCTCGCCGATGTCGCGCAGCCTGCGCTTCGGATCGCGCTCCAGACATCGCGCGAGCAGCGCGCGCACGTTCGCCGGAACGGCGGAGGGCAATGCGGCAAGGTCCGGCTCGCGCGTGAGGACGGCGACAATCGTGTCCGAGACCGTCTCCGCGGCGAAAAGATGGCGTCCCGTGAGCATCTCGTACAGGACGACTCCGAACGCCCAGATGTCCGCCCGCTTGTCGACGGCGCGGCCGCGCGCCTGCTCCGGCGCCATGTACGCCGCGGTGCCCATGATGTAGCCCGCTTCGGTCAGACCCCTGTTCACCGTCGGTATCGCCGTGGGGCTGGATGACACCATGGGATCGCGCTCAGCGGCCGATTGCTCCCTTCCGGCCGCGTCGCGCGGCCGCGCAGATGCCAGGCCGAAGTCGAGGACCTTCACCACACCGTCGTCGCGCACCTTCACGTTCGCGGGCTTCAAATCCCGGTGGACGATGCCCGCCTCGTGCGCGGCGTCGAGGGCGTCGACCATCTGCCTCGCGATCGACAGCGCCTCCTCGACAGGAAGGCCGGGCGCGGCTGCGGAGGTACCGCGCAGCATCTCCTCCAGCGTCTGCCCGGGCACGAGCTCCATCGCGAGAGCCCGCACGTCGCCGGACTCCTCGATTCCGAAGATCTGCGCGATGTTCGGATGATTGAGCGAGGCGAGCACGATCGCTTCGCGCTCGAAGCGCGCGAGCCGATCGAGATCGCGCGAGAACGCCGCCGGCAGGATCTTCAGGGCGACGTCGCGCTGGAGCTTCGTGTCGCGAGCGAGATAGACCTCGCCCATCCCGCCGGCGGCGATGGCCGCGGTGATCCGGTAGTGGGCGATCGTCCGGCCGATCATGGCTTTGTCACGCCCGGCGCGGCCGGTATTTCCAGCCCGGCCTTGCGCCGGCCGTCGATCAGACGCTCGCAGTAATCGGGATTCCCCCAGTTCGAGGCCATCCCACGCACGACGCTCGGAAAGTCGGACTTGAGCTTGAGCAGTTCTCCGAGCGCCTTCGCCGCGGCTTTGGTTTCCCCGAGCTGGCCGTACGCGGCCGCCATCATGAAGTGCGCGCCGATGTGGGCGTGCATGTTGACTTTGAGCGCGCAATTGAGCGCGCCCCGGTCATCGCCCTGCCGGTAGGCGTTGTAGACATCCGCGTACCAGTACCAGCCCGGATGATTGGGATTGAGCTGCTTGGCCCGCCGAGCCAACTCCATGCCTCGTTCTTCGAAACCCGAGTAGGTCAGCAACTCTCCCAGGAAAGCCATGCTGTTGCCGTCCATCGGGTTGAGCGCGACGGCCCTTTCCGCGGCATTGCGGAAGCTCTCGAATTCCTTCTGAAAAAAGAGCGCTTGCGCCAGACCGAACCAGGCCAGGTGATGGGCCGGCGCGGCGTCGATCGCCCGCCGCGCGGCGGTGGCACCGCGGACGAGGGAATCCTCCTGAAGGCCAAACCCCTGCGCATAGTCCTGGACACACAAGAGCGCCAGCATGGCCCAGGCATCGGCATGATCCGGGGCCCTCCGCACCGCGGACTCCAGGCCGGACCGCGCGGTGGAAAGCTCTTCCGGAGTGATCCGCTCGAAGTAGCCGAAGCTTCGCAGCACCGCCTCGTAAGGGCTCAAGTCCTCGGGAGCGCGGCCCCGCACGGCTTCGCTCAGGCTCCGGGGCAGCGCTCCGTTCATGTCGGCGACCGTCGAAACGATTCGCGGAACCAGGTCATCCTGCAGCTCGAAGAGTGCCTCCGGGCGGAAGTCGCGTTCGTAAGTCTCGGACCACACGTGAGCGCCCGACGTCGTATCGACGATCTGCACGGCCAGACGGAGTTTGCTCCCGGCCTGCCGCAGGGTCCCCTCCATCACGTAGCGCGCGCCCAACTCCCTTCCCGCGGAGCGCGCATCCGCCGGCCCGTCGGCATCCGCGCGCCTCGCCGTGGAGCTGCGAGCGATGACGCGCAGATACGAGAAGCGCGACAGCCCGGTGACGATGTCCGATGTCAGCCCGTCTGCCAGCGTCGCGAGGTCGGCGTCGCCGCCGCCGTGCTTGAAGGGCAGGACCGCCACCCAGAATCCTTCGTCGGCACGAGCGGCGCCGGAGACGGAGGAGGAGACGGCGGGGGCGGAAGGGCGGGCCCGTTCCGCCTCGGAAGCGGGGACTACCGGCGCTGCGGCGGTCTCCAGTCCCGCCTTACGCACGCCGTCCAGCCAGTGCTCGACGAAGTCCGGTTCGAACCACCTCTCGAGCTTCTCGCGCGCGATCGCCGGGTAGTCCGGCTTCAGCCTCAACAGCTCGCGCACCGCCTTGCGCGCCTCCTCATGTTCCCCGAGCTGTCCGTAGGCCGCCGCGAGCACCTCGTGCGTCACGAAAAAGTCGGGCAGGTTCAGCTTGAGCGCGATATCTACGGCGCCGCGGTAGTCGCGTTTGCGGTACGCATCGGCGAAGAGAGCGAACCGGTACCAACCCGGATGACGCGGATTGAGTTGCACGGCCCGCTCGACGAGCGCGCAGCCTTTTTCCCATTCGCCCGAATAGGCGATCAGAGTGCCCAACCCGGCGAGCGTGGGGCTGCTCAGCGGGTTGAGCGCGATCGACTGCTCCGCGGCCACGCGGAAGGCAGGGATCTCTTTGCGGAAAAACAGGGCCCACGCCAGCGCGTCGTACGCCAGGGCGTTGGAGGGAGCGGCGTCGGCGGCGCGCCGCCCGGCCTGAAGCGCGCGATCGAGGGGATCAGGCAACGGGTTGAACCCGTGCGCGTGCTCGTGCGCGTATATGAGAGACAACATCGCCCAGGCATCGGCGTAACCCGGCGCCTCCGCAACGGCCCGCTCCAGTCCGTCGCGGACCGCGGCATGCTCTTCGGCGGTGCTGCGGTAACCGAAGCCGAAACTTCGCAGCACGGCTTCGTACGGGGTCA
The DNA here is from genome assembly GCA_038229875.1 of Thermoanaerobaculia bacterium. Lineage (GTDB taxonomy): Bacteria > Acidobacteriota > Thermoanaerobaculia > UBA5066 > Gp7-AA6 > JALYUA01. The sequence continues at coordinate 18,414 of JBBROA010000054.1, forward strand.
GCTGATCGGGGGCCTTGCCGCGGAGGGATTCGCTCATGTTGTGCGGCAGGATCCCGTGCGGATCGCCGACGGTCGAGACGATCCGGGACACGAGGTCTGAGCCGCATGGCTCTCTCCGTCATGGCGCAGCCGTGCTCCCATTCGCCCGTATACGCCAGCAGGATCCCCATCATCGCCACCGTGGCGCCGTCCATCGGATTGAGCGCGACGGCCCGTTCCGCGGCGTTGCGAAAAGCCTGAAACTCCTTCTGGAGGAAGAGCACCTGGGCCAGGCTGGAATGCGCCAGGTGATTGGATGATCCGGCTTCCACCGCGCGGCGCGCCGCGACCGAGCCGACGGCCAGCGAATCTTCCAGGAGGCCGTATCCCTGCCCGTACTCCTGCGCGCAGAGCAACGCCAGCATGGCCCAGGCATCCGCATACTCCGGTGCCTCGCGCACCGCCCGTTCCAGGTTCGATCGCGCCGCGGCGAGCTCTTCGGCGTTGACTCGCTCGAAATAGCCGAAGCTGCGCAACACCGCCTCATAGGGAGTCAACTCTTCGGGGGCGCGCCCCCGCACGGCTTCGCTCAGGCTCCGGGGCAGCGCTCCGTTCATGTCCGCAACCGTCGAGACGATTCGCGGAACCAGTTCGTCCTGCAGCTCGAAAACCGCATCCGTGCTGAAGGCGCGCTCATAGCTCACGGCCCAGAGATGGGCGCCGGAAGCGGCGTCGACGAGCTGGACAGCAAGGCGCATTTTCGCTCCGGCCTGCCGCAGATTGCCTTCCATTACGTACCGGGCGCCAAGCTCCTTGCCGGCGGTGCGCACGTCGACTGTCTCATTGGCGAATCGCGAGGTCGAACTGCGCGCGATCACGCGAAGATAGGAGAAACGCGAGAGTCCGGTCCCGATGTCTTCCGTCAATCCCTCGGCGAGCGCCTCGAGGCCCGGGTCCGTTCCGCGGTATTTGAACGGCAACACCGCGACCCAGAAGCCCTCATCGACATCGGCGCGGGCGCGGATGACCTGGGACGAGGGGCGCGCGCCCACTCCCGCCTCAGGTGCCGACGAGGAGACCGGGATCGAGGGCGACGATGAGCTGTCTGCAACCGTGAGCCCGCCCCGGCGGACGCCCTCGAGAATCGGCTCCAGGAGTCCGCTCGCGAAGTGCCAGACCTCGATGTCCCGGCGCGCGTGCGCCGCGAAGCCGGGGTCGAGCACGAGGAGATCCCTGACGGCGGCTGCCGCCTCGGTGCGGCGGTCGAGCTGTCCGGAGATCGCCGCGATCACGAGCGGCTGCCAGAACCAGCTCGGCATGTTGACCTGCATGGCGTGCTCGAGAGCGCGGTCGTACTCGCCGCGGTGGAAGTGCTCCCAGATCGGCCCGAAGTGGAACCAACCCGCGTGGTTGGGGTTGAGCTCCATGGCACGGCGGACGATCGCCGCGCCGCGCTGGAACTCTCCCGTATGCACGATCAAGAGCCCCAGGATTCCCAGCGCGTCGGTGTTGAGCCGATTGAGCGCCATGGCCTGCTCCGCCGCGGGGCGAAATGCGGCGAGGTCCCGCCGGAAGAAATAGGCCTCCGCGAGCGACACCATCCCCGGCTGATTCGCGCGATCCAGCTCGACAGCGCGGCGGGCCGCCGCCAGGGCGCGGTCCAGCGAGGTCGGGTCCGTCCGGAAGCCGAACTTGTGTTCGTCCGTGTACACCTGCGCGAGGCAGGCCCACAGGTCCGCCTGCCCGGCATCTCTTTCCACGGCCCGCTCCAGCCGGGCCTTCATCGTCGTGTGCGCCGGAGGCGACAACTGCTGCCGGTAGGTGAAGTACCGAAAGAGCCATTCCGACGGCGCGAGATCCTCGTCCGCTTTCTGCTGAATCAACGCCGTCATCGAGCGCACGAGGACGCCGTAGCTGTCCGCGATGGTGGCTACGACACGACCGGTGATGTCGTCCTGCACGGCGAAAATGTCGGAACCCTTCAGGTCGAGGTTGTACGTCTCCGCCCATAGGTGGGCGCCGGTCTGGGTGTCGACCAGCTGGACATTCACGCGAAGGGCAGACCCGCCCTTGCGAATTCCGCCTTCCACGACGTAGCGGGCGGCCAAGTGATCGCCGTCGGCGCGCGGGTCGGACTCTTGCCCCTTGGCGCGAACGGTGGAGTTGCGCGAGAGGACGGAGAGATACGGAAACCTGGCGAGGCCGGCATTGATGCCTTCCGCGAGACCTCCGGCAAAGGATTCGAGCTCGGGATCCGCGCCGGCGTGCGTGAACGGGAGCACGGCAATCCAGAAAGCCTGAGCCCGGGTACGTCCCGAATCCTGCCGGAGAGCTCCTCTTGGTCCGCTATCGGTGTCCGCGCTGACCGCAGCTGCCCCTGCCCCCGCCCGCGGCGAAGACACCGCGGCGGCGGATGCCGCGGTGTCCGCGCGCAGCTCCTTCAACTCGTTGTACAGGTCGCGCGAGGTCTGGTAGCGGTCCCGCGGGACCTTCTCGAGGCTGCGCCGGAGCACTCTCGCGAGGTGCGGCGGAAGGTCCGCCCGCAGCTCGGTGACGGAAGGCGGCGTGTCGCGCAGGATGGACGAGATCATGTCCACCGCGGTCGTGCCCGTAAACGGGCGGTCGCCCGTCAGCATCTGGTAGAGCACCACGCCGAGCGAAAAGACGTCGGACCTCGCGTCGACCACCGCGCCCCGCGCCTGCTCCGGCGACATGTAGGCAACCGTGCCGAAGACCTGGCCCTCGCCCGTCAGGTTCGCGCGGCTTCCGGTCGGGCTGCTCGAGACGTCGAAATTCGAATCCTGGCCCCCGAGCCTGGCCAGGCCGAAGTCCAGCACCTTCACCCGACCCTCGCTCGTCACCATCACGTTGCCGGGCTTCAAGTCCCGGTGCACGATGCCGCGCTCATGTGCCGCCGAGATCGCGTCGGCGAGAGGCACGGAGATGTCGAGGAAACGTGAAAGCGGAAGGCCGCCGGGGGGGATGACGGTGTCGAGGGTCTCGCCCTCTATCAGCTCCATTGCGAGGAAGCGGGTGACGCCCGACTCCTCGACCGAGAAGATCGTGACGATGTTCGGGTGGTTCAGGGAAGCGAGTGTGCGCGCCTCGCGCTGGAAGCGTTCCAGCCGCTCGGGGTCGGCGGCCATTTCCGCAGGGAGCATCTTGAGCGCCACGTCCCGCCCGAGTTTCGTGTCGGTGGCGCGGTACACCTCGCCCATTCCCCCCGCGCCGATCGAGGCGGTGATCCGGTAGTGGGCGAGGGTCTTGCCGATCATCGGCCGCTCAAATCACGGGCGCCGAAACCCGACCTGGGGAAGAAAAGGCATGGGGTGGGCGGATTCTAGCTCGGGCCCCATCACCCCGACCCTGTCCCCGCCGGGAGAGGGAGTAGCCCCTCATCTTCTTTCGCGGAGAGAAGCGTTCCCGGGACGGCTGAATCACATCGCGCCGGCGACCAGCTTCTGGAATCGCGGGTTTCCGCGCAGCGAGTCGAAGCTCGGGTCGATCCGGAGCCACCCGGGCGTCAGGACGTACGGGATTTTCAGCAGCGGCTCGAGGTGGTCGAGCGCCTTCTCGGGCTCGCCCACGCGGATGTAGATCCGCGCGAGCTGGTGCTGGTAGTAGGGACCGTCGTACGCGCTCCTGGACATGGGCACGAGAGCCACGCCGCGCTCCCCTTCTCGCACGGCCTCCGCCTTGCGTCCCAGGAAGGCGAGCGCGAGACCGCGGAGAACATGTCGCGTGGCATCGTCGGGCGCATCCCGAAGCTGGGCCTCTGCCGCCGCGCGCGCCGCCTCCGCGTACTGCCGCGCCTTCACCGCATCGCCTCGGAGCGTGGCGGTCTCGGCGAGCGAGATCGCCCAGGCGAGTCGGTCGTCGCCGAAAGTTGCCGGAGTGAGACTGAAGAGGAGGGTCTGCCGCTCCTCGTCCAGCACCCAGGTCAGGTGGTTGTAAGCCGCCAGGTACGCGATGAGGGCCTTCGGGTCCACCTCGCGAGGGGCCGTTTCGAGAACGGACCGCGCCCCCGCCAGGTCTCCCTGCATGAGAAAGAGGAGCGCTCTGGTCTCGAGGATGCCGAGTGATTGCGGCGCGAGCGCCAGGCCGCGGTCGGCCGCCTCGCGCGCCTCGGCATAGCGCCGGAGCAGGAGCAGCGTCCGCGCCAGGCGCCTCGCTGTCAAGGCCGAGCGCGGGTCGATCGTCTGCGCCTGGCGGAGCGAGGCAAGACCGTCTTCCCAGTGGCCGGCATTCTCCTGAGCGAGGGCCGTTGCGACGAGCAGCTCGGCATCCCGCGGCGCCTTCTCCCGACCCAGAGCGTACTGTTCCGAGGCGCGGGGCCAATCCCCCAGAGTGGACTGGTAGTAGTCGCCGAGAGCCAGATGAGCGGCCGGGAGGCCGGGAGCCAGGGACAACGCCCGCTCGGCGGCGGCCCTGGCCAGCTCGCGCTCCGCCGGGATCGGAACGCCGTTGGCATAGTTGAACGAGTGGGCGCGTGAAAGCTGCGTCCACGCCTGCGCAAAACCGGGATCGAGCGCCACCGCCTGCGCATAGTGAGCGATGGCCCGCCGCAGGCTGGTCGGATCGGCGGCGGCCAGGCTCCTCGAGGCCTCCTCTCCCCGCAGGAAGGCGTCGTAGGCGGCGAGGTTCTGAGCGGGCTTCTCGGAGAGCCGCTTCTCCTCGCCCGCCCCCAGCGCCACGCCGAGAGCCTGAGCGACCCGTGTCGCGATGTCCGACTGCACCTGAAAGACATCGGTCAACGCCGCGTCGAACGGCTGCTGCCATTTCGAGGTCGGAGCGTCCGGGCGTGTCACGTCCACCAGCTCGGGGCTCACATGGACTCGGCTCGTGCTTCCCTTTTTCTCCCAGCGCACCGTGGCCGTCAAAAGATAGGAGACGTTCAACTCTCCGGCGATCTCCTCGGGCGTCTTCGTCGTCTTCTTGTAGGGCGTCGAGCTGCCTCGGGCGATGACCTGGAGGCCCGGCAGAGACGTCAGCTTGCCGCGCACTTCATCCGCGATGCCGTCGGCGAAATAGTCGTCCTCGGGAGAGCCGAGGTTCTCGAACGGCAGGACGGCGAGGCGCTTCAAGCCTCCGGCCTCGCTCCCGCCCCGGGGCGTTCGCCGAAGAAGCCCTCTGCCCGCGATGGCGAGCGCGGCGACGACGACGACGACGGCGACGACGGCGCCCACGAGGACGCGCTTCTTCCCGGACGGACCGGCCGCCCTCGCCTGCGGGCCGCTCGTGGAGGTCAACCCCGGCGAGGACGCCACCGAGAGAGCGAACACGATGTCCTTCGCCGACTGGAACCGGTCGTCCTGTTTTTTTTCCAGACAGTGCCTGACGACCTGATCGAGAGCCGGCGAAAGACCCTTTCCGGATTCCGACAGCGCCGGCGGCTCGTCACGCAGGATCGCGGCATTGGTGTCGCCCGCGGTCTCTCGCCGGAACGCCCTCTCGCCCGAAAGCAGCTCGTAGAAGATCGTCCCGAAAGAGAAAATGTCGGAGCGCTGATCGACCGGAAGCCCGCGCACCTGCTCGGGCGACATGTAGCCCGTCGTCCCCATGACCACGCCCGGCTGAGTGAGCGGAGTGTGGATGACAGGAGGATCCGTGAACGCGTTCTCCGCCATGGGATCGTGCTCACCGGCCGCTTGCCCGCTCCTGGCCGCGTCGAGAGGCCGCCGACTTGCCAGGCCGAAGTCGAGGATCTTGACGTGGCCGTCTCCGGTGACGAACACGTTCTCGGGCTTCAGGTCCCGGTGGATGACTCCCTTCTCGTGGGCGGCGGAAAGACCCTTCGCGATCTGGAGGGCATAGTCGACGGCCTGCCTCTGCGGGATGGGCCCCGTATCCAGTTTGCCGCGCAGAGTCTCGCCTTCCAGAAGCTCCGTGACGGCGTAGGAGACTCCCTCCTGATTGCCGAAGTCATGGATCGCCAGAATGTTGGGATGAGAGAGGGCCGCAACGGCCTTCGCTTCCCGCTCGAACCGGGCGAGCGCGTCCGGATCGCCGGCGACAGAGGCGGGCAGGACCTTGATCGCCACGTCGCGATCGAGCTTCGAATCCCGCGCCCGGTACACCTCACCCATCCCGCCCGCCCCCAGAGACGACAGGATCCTGTAGGACCCCAGGCGAGAGCCGGCGGGAAGCGTCATCGGCTGCCCAAGATTACAACGCGGCAGGCCCGCGGGCCCGCCCGAAGACGAAGGACTACGTCCCGCCCGCAACGAGCTTCTGGAACCTCGGGTTGTTCCGGAGCGGATCGAAGTTGGGGTCTATCGCCAGCCACCCGGGCGAAAGGTAGTAAGGGATCTTCAGGAGCGGTTCCAGCCTGTCGAGCGCCTTCTCGGGCTCGCCGACGAGCATGTAGATCCGAACGAGCTCATGCTGGTAGTAGGGGCCTCTCTCCCCATCCTTCTCCACCGGATCGAGGGCGACGCCACGCTCTCCCTCCCGAATGGCTTCCTCTTTTCGACCGAGGTGCGCCAGCGCGAGGCCGAGAGCGAGGTGGCGACGCGCACTATCGGGTGTCTCGCGAAGCTGCTGCTCGAATGCCTCCCTCGCCTGATGCGCGTAGGCGCGGACGTTCGCCGCGTCGCGCTCGAGGGCGTACGCCTCGTTCAAGCAGCGGGCCCATGTGCCCCGATCATCATCGAACGCGCTCGGCGGGAGCCGCAGGAGAAGCTCTCGCTGCTGTTGGTCGAGAACCCAAACGAGATCGTTGACGTTCGCCACGTAGGCCACGAGCTCGGTTGGCCGGACATCTTTGCGCACGGCATGGATCACCGCCCTGGCACCGGCGAGGTTCCCCTCGCCGAGAAACGTCATGGCCGTCTCCCCGATCAGACTCAGATTGGCGGGCGTGAGTGCGAGCCCGCGCTCGAAGGCTTCCCGCGCTTCTGGATAGCGCCGGAGACGTTGGAGCGCGAAGCCGAGAGCCGTTAAATTCGTCGCCGACCGCGGATCGATGCTCGCCGCCAGCCTCAAGTGTTCGATCGCCGCATCCCAGCGCCCGAGGCCCTCCTCGGCACGCGCCGTTCCATAAAGGAGATCGGCATTGCCGGGCGCGACGCGCCGCCCTCTCGCGTACTGCTCCAGCGCGCGGTGGAAGTCTTTGGAAACCAACCGTTCGTAGCGTCCAAAGGCCACGTACGACTCCGGGCTGTTCGGTGCCAGCGCGATCGCCTTTTTCGCCGCTTCCCTGGCACGCTCCGCGAGCGCGAGCGTCGGCGTACTGGTGAAATACAGGATCGAGTTGGCCGAGGAGACCCGCGCCCACGCCTGCGAAAAACGGGGATCCTGCGCTACGGCCTGCCCGTAGAAGCCCAGCGCTTTCCGAATGCTGGGGGTATCGTCACCCGTGCTGTTCGTAACCTCCTCGCCTTTGAGGAAAGCGTCGTAGGCGGCGAGGTTCTGCGTGGGTCTTTCGGAGAGCCGCTTTTCCTCGCCCGCTCCCAGCGCGACGCCCAGGGCTTGAGCGACTCGGGTCGCGATGTCCGACTGCACCCGAAAAACGTCGGTCAGCGCCGCATCGAATGGACGCTGCCATTTCGACGTGGGGGCGTCCGGCCGCGTCACGTCCACCAGCTCGGCGCTCACGTGCACGAGACTCCGGCCACCGCTCTTTTCCCAGCGGACCGTCGCGGTCAGGAGATACGAGACATTCAGCTCTTCGGCGATCTGCCGGGGCGTCTTCGTTGTTTTCCTGTACGGCGTCGAGCTGCCACGCGCGATCACCTGGACACCCGGGATGGTCGTCAGCTTGCCGCGCACTTCATCCGCGACGCCGTCGGTGAAGTAGTCGTCCTCGGGAGCGCCCAGGTTCTCGAACGGTAAAACGGCCAGGCGCTTCACGCCTCCGGCCTCGTCTCCTCCCCTGTGCGTCGGCCGCAGGAGCAGGGCAATCGCGAGTGCGGCGACGACGACTGCGGCGGCGGCCACGAGAACGCCCTTCTTTCCGAATGAAGGGGTCGTCATCGCCTGAGGGCCGCTGGTGAAGCTCGGCGAGGACGAGGCAACCGAAAGAGCAAACACGATGTCCTTCGCCGACTGGAACCGGCTGCTCCGTTCCTTTTCCAGACAATGCCGGACGACCTGGTCGAGAGCGGACGAGACGTCCCGCCCCGATTCCGAAAGCTCGGGCGGCTCGTCTCGCAGGATGGCCGCCATCGTGTCGCCCGCCGTGGGCCGGCCAAACGCCCTCTCGCCCGAGAGCAGCTCGTAGAGGATCGTCCCGAAAGAAAAGATGTCGCAGCGCTGATCGGTCGGAAGGCCGCGCACCTGCTCAGGCGACAGGTAGCTCATCCAGCCCACCACGGTTCCGGACTCCGTGTGGCCGGGGAGGGTCGGTCCGCTCGTCTGCTCGTCCGGCGAGACCGCCTCCTCCTGATTCGCGAGGCCGAAGTCGAGGATCTTCACGTGGCCGTCTCTGGTGACGAACAGGTTCTCCGGTTTCAAGTCCCGGTGGATCACACCCTTCTCATGGGCGGCGGAGAGGCCTCTGGCAATCTGAAGGGCGTAGTCGATGGCCTGCTTCTGGGCGATGGGACCGGTGTCCAGTTTGCCGCGCAGCGTCTCGCCCTCCAGAAGCTCCATGACGGCGTAGGCGACTCCGTCCTGGTTGCCGAAGTCGTGAATCGCGAGAATGTTGGGATGAGAGAGAGCCGCGACCGCCTTCGCCTCGCGCTCGAACCGGGCCAGGCTGTCGGGATCGCCGACGACGGAGACCGGCAGAACCTTGATCGCCACGTCGCGATCGAGCTTGGAATCCCGTGCCCGGTAAACCTCTCCCGTTCCGCCAACTGAGAGCGGCGCGAGGATCTCGTAGGGGCCGAGACG
>JBBROA010000055.1:0-26551 GCA_038229875.1 Thermoanaerobaculia bacterium
ACTCGCGAAACCCCCGCGGCGACGATCGCGTCCGAGCAGGGCGGGGTCCGGCCGTAGTGCGCGCACGGCTCGAGCGTCACGTACAGAGTCGCTCCCTTCGCTCGGGCGCCCGCGCGCCTGAGCGCCTCGACCTCCGCATGCGGTCCTCCGGCGCGGGAATGAAAGCCCTCCCCGACGACTTTTCCGCCGGCGACCACGACGGCCCCGACGAGCGGATTCGGCGAAACCGTGTACCGCCCGTTTTCGGCGAGGTCGAGAGCCCGCGACATCCAGGCGGCATCGCCCGCCCGACGGCCGCCGCTGCCGGGCGCTGCGACCGGCAAGTTTTTTCTCTTACGGACCGCCACCCTCGTCAAACGGCGGAGCCGGAGACGTCCGCCGTCTCGGAGCGCTCCCGCGTATCTTCGCCGAGGAGAGCGTTGGCGTACTCCGACGGATCGAACGGCACCAGGTCGTCCATCCCCTCGCCGACGCCCACGTAAAGGACGGGGAGCTTCAGCTCGCGGTAGATCGCCAGGACGATGCCTCCCCTGGCGCTGCCGTCCAGCTTCGTCAGGACGACTCCGGTCGCACCAGCGGCTTCGACGAACCGCCGCGCCTGAGCCAGGCCGTTCGTCCCGGTGGTCGCGTCCAGAACGAGCAGCGTCTGGTGCGGGGCGCCCGGGATCTCCCGCGCAGCGATCCGACGCATCTTCGAGAGCTCCTCCATCAGGTTGTGCTTCGTGTGGAGGCGCCCCGCGGTGTCGACGAGCAGCGCGGACACTCCCCGCGCCCGCGCCGAGGCGAGCGCGTCGAACAGCACCGCGGAGGGGTCGGCGCCTTCGCGATGTCGCACGACTGGCAGGTGCAGCCGGTCGGCCCAGACCTGCAACTGCTCGATCGCCCCCGCGCGAAACGTGTCGGCGGCGGCGAACAGGACGGAACGTCCGTCCGCCAGATAGCGGCGCGCGAGCTTTGCCGTGGTCGTCGTCTTTCCCGAGCCGTTCACGCCGACTAAGAAAATGACTTCGAGCGGGATCGCGGCCGGCGCGCTGGCTCGCGGCGCTGAGGCGAGCCATCGGGAGATCTCGTCTCGGAGGAGCTCGCGCAGCTCCGCCGCGTCGGTCCGGCGTGTCGGGCTCGTCCGGCGGCGGATTGCATCGGCCAGAGCCGCCGCGGTCTCAGCCCCGACGTCGGCTTCGACGAGCGTCTCCTCGAGCGCGAGCACCACGGACTCGTCGAATCCGAGGCCCTCCTTGACCGCGGTCCCAATCTTCTCGAGGATCTCCGTGTGGGTCATGAAGAGCCCACGCTTGACCTTCTCGAAAAACGTCTTCGTCGGTTTCTGGCCCGGAGTCTCCTCCGGAGGGGTTTCCGTCATGGCAGGGCCATTATTTCCGATCGGCGCCCGCGGCGGGAGCCGTCGCCTCCGGGGCCCGGAGCCGGTCCGGCGAGAGGTCTGCCCTAGGCACGTCCGCGCTTTTTAGGAGGGGGGCGTGGTCTCGAGAAGCAGACGGGCCTTGGATCCCGCGTCGCCGCCCGGATCGAGCTCGACCGTGCGTTCCAGGTACCGGCGTCCCAGGGCGACCTTCTTCATGCCAACGAGCGCAAGCCCGAGCCGCAGATTCGCATCCGGGTTCTTCGGCTGGATGCGCACCGCCTCGAGAAAGTCCTCCGCCGCCGCCGAATAGTTTCCCAGGGCTTCGCGAGTGGCGCCACGTCCGATCAGGGCATCGTAGGACTTCGGTTCGCGCGAGAGCGCGTTTGTAAACTCGATTTCGGCGCCCGGGTAATCTCCCTGGCGCTGCCGCATCCGCCCGCGATGGACGAGCGCGTCGAACCGGTCCTCCGGAACCGACGAGCCGTCGGCGACCTTGAGGTCCTCGTCGGCCTCGGCGTACTTGCCGAGCTCGATCCGCGCCATCGCCCGGTGTACGCGGTAAGACCCCTTGTCGGGAGCGAGCTTGATCGCCTTGTCGAAGGGGTCGAGCGCTTCCCGCACCTTGCTCTGCATGATGAGCGCGACACCGAGCCCGTCCTGCAGGTCCGCGTTCTTGGGGTCGGAGCGCATCACGTCGCGGTACGCGACTTCGGCGTCGTGGTACCGGCCGTCGCGCAGCAGCACGGCTGCCATGCGTTCGTTCAGGAGCACCTCGGCCGACGTCTTGGTGGCGCCGGGCTTCTGGTGACAGGCGCCTCCCGCGGCGACGAGGAGAAAGAGAATCATGGCGCGACCGCCGACCGCCGCCCCGGCGGCGGCAAGAGAAGACACCCGGGAATCGGCGGCGCGGATCAGAGCGCCTCCTGGAGCAACACTTCGTCTTCGATTCCGGAAACGGGTGTCGCGATCGGCATGAGCTCCCCTTTTTCGAATGCGCGGACGAAGGCGTCGACGACGACAGGATCGTAGCGCACGCCCGCGAACTGACGGATGCGGTCGACCACGTACCCGATTTCCATCGCCTGCTGATAAGGGCGGGTGGTCGTCATCGCGTCAAACGTGTCGGCCACGGTGACGATTCGCGCCTGCATTGGAATCTGTTCGCCGGAGAGTCCCTCCGGATATCCGCCGCCCGTCCATTTTTCATGGTGGTACTTCATCCCGGGGATGACGTCGGCGAGTTGCGGGATCGCCGACATGATTGCCGCGCCTTTGATCGGATGCGTCTTCATGACCGCGAATTCCGCCTCCGTCAGCGCGGTCGGCTTGCGGATGATCGAGTCGTCCACGCCGATCTTTCCAACGTCGTGGAGGAGCGCGGAAAGGCGGATCCTCTCGACGTCGTCGTCCGGAAGCCCCATCTCGCGGGCGACCGCCGCCGCGTAGACGGAAACTCGCTCGGAGTGGCCGCGGGTGTACGGGTCCTTTGCGTCGATCGCCTCCGCGAGAGCGCGGATGGAAGCCAGGAAGAGCTCGCGATTCTCCCGGGCCGCGCGCTGCACGGCTTCGAATGCGACGGCGATCGATTCGCTCATGCGGTTGAAGCTCTCGGAAAGCGCGGCGATCTCGGCGGTTCCGCGGACCTCGACGGTCGATCCGTACTGGCCTTCGCTGATCGCGCGCGTGGACTCGGCGAGGCTGGCAATCGGATCGGAGAGCCGGCGGGCGAACGCGAGTCCCAGAAGGAGCGCTCCGGCGAGCGCCGCCGCGCTCCACAGCAGAGTGTCGCGGGCCATTCGAGTGACGGACGCGAACGCGAGGTCCCGGTCCCGCTCGACGAGCACGCCCCAGTCCGGCTGCTCCACCGGAGCGATCGAGGCCAGCACGGCGCCGCGGCCGGTGCTCTCAGAGCGCGTCAGCCGGGCGGGGAACTTCACGAAGTCGCGGACGAGCGACAGACTGCGGCGGTCCTTGCCGCGCGCCGCCTCGGGAAAAAGCGCCTCCCCGTGTCGGTCGAGCAGCGTGACCTGCACCTCGCGGCGGGCCTCGTCGCGGAACTCCTGCACGATCGGTTGCCACGAAACGAGAGCCTCGACAACGCCGATCTCGCCCCCGGAGTCGTCCTGCACGGGCGCCGCGAGGACCGACACGTGTCCGATCTTCGGGGTGTGGAAGGGCCGGCCGAAATAGAGAGCTCCGTCCCGCGCCGCCTCGAAGCCCTTGCGAAACTCGTAGTCCACCTGGCTCGAGCTCACGTCGGGTCCCACGAAGCTGCCGGACCCTTCGAAATTCACGCCTCGCAGCGCGACCAGCTGCGTCTGCCCGGAGAGGACGGAAGCGAGGATCCGGGGTCCATCCGCGGAGGTGAAGGGATCCTTCCGCGAGAGGCGCCCCGACACCTTCAGGGAGGCGGCCGCGGTATTCAACCGCTCACGGGCCGAGACGTAGAACGCGGCGACGTGATCGGCGACGGCGGACGAGGATCGGGTGAGGTACTTCTCTTCGAGTGTCTCGAGTGTGCGCTGGTTACGGCGGATCAGGACCCCGTCCGACACGAGCAGGGGAACGAGGGATGCCGATACCAGCGCGCCCGAAAGGAGCACGAAGAGGCGGATGCGACGCCTCGCTGGACTGCCGGACACGTTGGCCCATTATACGCCCCTTTGACGCCCGCCTGACGCCAAACCGCGTCAGGGCAGCGAGATGCGCGCCGCGGCCTCGAGCCATTCCTCGAGAGGGATCGCCTCATCGATCCTCGGTTTCCCGATTCCTTCCAGGAGCACTCCGGCGATCCCTCCGGCAGTCGCCTTCTTGTCGCGCGTCAAGAAGGGCGACAGCCGCGGGGCCGACGTTTCGGGCGCCGGGAACGGACCGAGCCGGGAGAGGAGCTCAGAAACGCGCTCGACGTCTTCGGACGGCAGACCGGCCCGCCGGACCGACAGATCCAGGGCCGCGCGAATTCCCCACGCGACGGCCTCCCCGTGACGCAGCCGGTCGTAACCGCCGCTCGCCTCGAAGGCGTGGCCGAGCGTGTGACCGAAATTCAGCAGACGGCGGCGGCCGGACTCACGCGGATCTCCCTGGACGATCCCGGCCTTGACCTGAGCGGCGCCGGCGAGAAGTGCCATCAGCGCCCCTTCCTCGCGGGACAGGATCGAAGACAGGTTCTCATCCGCAGACCGCGCGAGCGGCTCGTCGCCGATCCACGCCGCCTTGAACGCCTCGACGAGTCCCGCGCGGAAGTCCCGTTCGGGAAGTCCTTCGAGCGCCGCGGGGTCCGCGAGCACCACGCGGGGCGGATGAAAAGCTCCGAGGAGGTTCTTGCCCTCGCGATGGTCGACGCCCGTCTTTCCTCCGAGCGCCGCGTCCGCCATGGCGCCCGTGGTCGTCGGCACGGCGTTCCACGGGATCCCGCGGAGGAGGATCGCCGCCGCGAATCCCGCGATGTCCGAAACGACCCCGCCTCCGACCGCGACGAGCGCATCGTCTCGCCGCACCCCCGCGGCGAGCGCCGCGTCCGCGATTTGCGAGACGGTGGCCAGAGTCTTGCTCGTTTCCCGGTCGTCGATTTCGAGGTCCACCAGCAGCCGGCCGGCGAGTGCCGCACGGACGCGCCCCGCCGCGACACGCGGCCCTTCTGAGGTTACGAGAAGAAAGCGTCCCGACGGGGACACGAGGCGCGAGGCGCAGTCGTCGAGGAGCCCCGGACCGATCCACATCTCGGTTGCGCCGGCTCCCGAGCCTGCCGGAATACGGCGAACGAAGGGGCCCGTCACGCGCAGGCCGGACGCCGCCGCCTCACGTCTTTGGCGGCGGGGGCAGCGTCGCGATGCCGAGCTCGCGGAGCTGCTCGTCCGAGACCGCGGACGGCGCTTTGGACATCAGGTCCGCGCCCGAGGTGGTCTTGGGGAACGCGATGACGTCGCGAATCGAGGAGGAGCCGGCCGCCAGCATGCAGATGCGATCGAGGCCGAGCGCGATGCCTCCGTGCGGGGGCGCGCCGAACCGCAGAGCGTCGAGCAGAAAACCAAATTTCTCCCTCGCTTCGGCTTCGGATATTCCGAGTGACTGAAAGACGCGTCGCTGAACGTCCGCGCGATGGATGCGGATGGATCCTCCCCCGAGCTCGGTCCCGTTCAAGACCACGTCGTAGGCTCGCGCGCGCACCTTGCCCGGATCGTCCTCGAGGAGGCCCAGGTCTTCATCGCGAGGAGAGGTGAACGGGTGATGGGTGGCGAACCAGCGGCCTGCGCCCTCGTCCCACTCGAGTAGCGGGAAATCGGTCACCCAGCAGAACCGATATGCCTTCTCGTCGATCAGGTCGAGATCGCGCGCCACCCGAAGCCGCAGAGCGCCGAGAGCCGCCGAGGCGGCCTTCTCACGATCGGCGACGATCAGCAGAAGGTCTCCTTCCGCGACTGCCGCGGACTCGAGCAACGCCGAGAGCGCCTCGGACGACAGGTGCTTCTTCGCGGGCGATGAGACTTCTCCTTCCGCGCGCTTGACCCAGAGGAGGCCGCCGGCGCCGTAACGCTTCGCCTCCTCCGCGAGCTCGTCGAGCTTCTTGCGCGAGAACGCCGCACCACCCGGAACCCGCAGTCCGCGCACGGTTCCCCGCGCCTCCAGGGCCTTGTCGAAGGGAGCGAATCCGGTACCGCGCGCCACGGAGTCGAGGCGCACGAGGGGAAGCCCGAACCGGAGGTCGGGCCGGTCGGTGCCGTAGAGCTCCATCGCCTCCGAGTGCGTGAGCCGCGGGAACGGGGGCTCGCACGGGATGCCCGCCGCTGCGAACGCATCCGCGAGGAGCGGCTCGACGACGGCGTAGACATCCTCTTCCGTGGGGAAGGACATTTCTATGTCGATCTGGGTGAACTCGGGCTGCCGGTCGGCGCGGAGGTCCTCGTCGCGAAAACATCGCGCGATCTGAAAATATTTTTCGAATCCGGCGACCATCAGGATCTGCTTGAAGATCTGCGGCGACTGCGGGAGCGCGTAGAACTGCCCGGGGTGGACCCGCGAGGGCACGAGGAAATCGCGCGCGCCTTCCGGGGTCGACCGGGTCAGCATCGGCGTCTCGACCTCCAGAAATCCCTTCTCGTGCAGCACCTTCCGGACACGAAACACGATTTCGTCCCGCAGCACGAAATTGCGCAGCATCACCGGGCGGCGGAGGTCCAGGTACCGGTATTCGAGCCGGAGGTCTTCCGCCGCGTTGGTTCGGTCCTCGACCTGAAACGGTGGCGTGTCGGAGCGCGCGAGGAAGTTCAGGCGCGTCGCGAGGATTTCGATCTCCCCCGTCGCCTGCTCCACATTTGCCCGGCCCTCGCCCCGGAGCGCCACTTCCCCATCGATCTCGACGACGTCCTCGCTGCGCGCCTCCGACGCCGCGGCCACCGCGTCGACCGGGCAGCGAAGTCGGTCGAACAGGACCTGCACGGTGCCGGAGCGGTCGCGGACCGTCAGGAAGATCAGGTCGCCCAGGTCGCGCCGCCGGCCGACCCAACCCTGAAGGCGCACGCGGCGCCCGGCGTCCGAGGGACGAAGACCCCCCGCCGGCTGGCGCGGAACGGTGCCTTCCGCGGACGCGTCCGTCATGAGCTCGTTTTCCCGAGGATCGCCGCTAGCGGGACCGCCTCTTCCCGCCGCGCGGAAAGAGTCTTGATCTTCACGGTCTGTTCGGCGCGCTCGGAGGACCCGACGGACACGACGCGGACCTCGGACACGCGAAACGGATATTCCGCATCGCCGGACAGGATCTGGCTCGCACGCGTGAACCCCTTCGCGAAGCCCCGGCCGGAGAGATCCGTCTCGACGATCGCCCCGGTGTGGCGGGCACGGAGCGCGCGCGCCACCGCCATCGCGTACGGGAAGTCTTCGGGAGAGCCCGGCAGGACGTACCAGAGCTCGCGCGGATCGCGGGGATCCGCGGGGAGCACCTCGACGAGACGGTCCTCCCCGATCGCGAACCCGACCGCAGGAAGCGGAGGCCCTCCCATGTCGGCGAAGAGGTTGTCGTAGCGCCCCCCTCCCAGGATCGCGTTCTGCGCCCCGAGGCTCTGCGAGACCACCTCGAAGACCGTCACGGTGTAGTAGTCGAGGCCGCGGACGAGCGACGCGCTCTCTGTGAACGGGATACCGGATTCGCGAAGGAACGCCTTCACCTGCGAAAAGTGGGCGGCGGCGGGGGGATCGAGAAACTCGAGCGTGGTCGGCGCGCCCTCCAGGACGGACTTCGTCTCCGGGTCCTTCGAGTCGAAGAGGCGCAGAGGATTTTCGTCGACGCGGCGCCGGTCGTCATCCGAAAGACGCGCCGCGCGTGGACGGACGTGCGCCCGGAGGGCCTCGGCGAAATTCTCGCGGCCCTCGCCGCCCGGCACGCAGTTCAGGGTCACGGAGAGATCGGTGAACCCGAGCTTGCCGAGAAAGTCGAACAGCATCACGAGGACCTCGGCGTCCGAGGCGCTTCCGGCGACTCCGATCATCTCTGCGCCGATCTGGCGAAACTCCCGGTAGCGTCCTTTCTGCGGCCGCTCGTAGCGGAACTGCTCGCCCGCGTACCAGAGGCGGAGCGGACGCGGCAGCCGCTCGATGCCGCGCTCTAATGCGGCGCGGACGACACCGGCGGTGTTTTCCGGACGCAGTGTCAGAGACCGTCCCTTGCGGTCGGCGAACGTGTACATCTCCTTGTGCACGATGTCGGTCGTCTCGCCGACGGAGCGGGCGAAGAGGTCGGTCGATTCCAGGATCGGGGTGCGGATCTCTCCGTAGCCGTAGCCGCCGAAGACGCGCCGCGCGATCGATTCCACCGCCGCGTACTTTTCGCTCTCGGGAGGAAGGAGGTCTCGCGTTCCCTTGACGGCGCGGTACGCCGGGCTCATCGCGCCCAGTCCTCCCCCGCTTCGACGGCTTCCCGCTTGTACTCGAGATAGTTGCGGTGGAAGTGCTCGAGATCGTCGACCTCGGCATCGGACAGGGCGCGCACCTGCTTTGCCGGAGCGCCAAGCCACAGCGTCCTCGGCGGCACGACGGTGCGCGGCGTTACGAGCGCTCCGGCTCCGATGAACGCCGAGGCCCCGATATCCGCTCCGTCGAGAACGGTCGCGCGGATGCCGATCAGAGCGCCGCGGCGGACCACCGCGCCGTGCACGATCGCGCCGTGGCCGAGCGTGACCTCCTCCTCGAGGACGGTCGGATACTTCGCGACGGTGACGTGAATCGCGCAGGCGTCCTGGATGTTCGAACGGTCGCCGATCCGTATCGAGTTGCAGTCCCCGCGGATGACCGAGTTGTACCAGACGGACACGTCGTTCCCTAGGACCACGTCCCCCACGACCGCCGCGGTGTGCGCGAGGTACACGCGCTCCCCGAGCACGGGTCTCTTCCCGCCGTGTGCCTTGATCAATCCCATGAAGAGGCGGAATTTAGCACGCCGGGTGGAAGCTCCGACGGCCGCCCCACCGAGATTCCGTCAGCGCCCGCCGGTCCCGGGGTCGGGCGGCCACGGGTACGCGCCGTCGCGGAGCAGAACGGGAGGATCGGACGTCGCATCGACCAGCGTCGAGGGCTTCCCGCCGGGAGTCCGGCCCCCGTCGACCAAGAGATCCAGCCGGTCGCCGAAGAGCGCTTCGACCCCGTCGGCATCCTCGAGCGGAGGCTCGCTCGCGCGGTTCGCGCTGGTCGCAGTCAAGGGACCGGCCGCTTCGAGCAGAAAGTGGATCGCCGGAGCCGCGGGCAGGCGGACGGCGAGGGTGCTTCGGCCGCCCGAGGCGGCGATCGGATCCCGCAGCCGGAAAATCACCGATAGAGGCGCGGGCCAGAGCGCCATGTATCGGTCGACGACCGCGGGATTCTCGTCGACCCCGAGGCCGGCCAGCTGCTCTCGCGTCGAGAAGAGCACCGGAAGCCCCTTGACCTCTGCGCGTCCCTTCAACCGGACGATCCGCTCGACTCCGGTGGCGCTGCGGGGATCGACGGCGAGCCCGTAGAACGTGTCGGTCGGAATTGCCGCGACGCCGCCGTCGGAGAGCAGTTGCCGCAGGAACGCGAGGCCCTGCGGAGCCAGGCGCAGCGTCTCGAGCGGGACGCGGAGCATCAGGGACCGGCGGCGTTGCAGGGCCCGGTCATCGTCCGATGTAGCGCTCGTACAGCGACCGGGCCCGCAACGGATCTCCGGTGCCGCGAACGACGCAGCGCCCGTCCGCGAATACGGTCAGGCTCACGTCCTCGACCTCGGCGGACAGCAGGTGCTCGGAGCGCCGGACCTGCCCGACCCGAGACAGCCGGCGCTCCAGGGCGCCCAGATCCGGGCGCTCGCGCGCCGCGGGAGCGACCTGGACGGAGCTGCGCCCGCAGAGCTTCACCACCTCCGAAGCGCCCTCCCCCTCGAGCGCCGGGAAACGGCCCTCGGAACACACCGGGCAGATCGCCGACGGGGCGGCGGACTCGAAGAGCCGCCGCGAGCGCCAGGCCCCGTCCCACGCGCGCAGCGAGAGCACTCCGCGGGAAATCTCCGCCCCGGCAACCGCCCGCAGGGCTTCGGTCATCGCGATTCCCGCAACGGTCGGCGGGAGCGTCGGGACGACTCCCACGGTGTCGCACGTCGGGCCCGAGCCCGCGGGCGGAAGCGCTTCGAGATAGCAGCGTAGGCACGGCGCGCCGGGCACGGTCACCGCGACCAGGCCCTCGTCCCCGACGCAGGCCGCGTAAACCGAAGTCCGTCCGAGCGATCGGGCGGCGTCGGAGACCAGAAGCCGCGTTTCGAAATTGTCGGAGGCGTCGAAGATCAGATCGTGGTCGGCGAAGATCTCGAGGGCATTGGCGTGGTCGAGATCCGCGACCACTGCCCGCACCTCAGCCGAGGCGTCGATCGCCGTCAAACGCCGAGCCGCAGCCTGGGCCTTCGGCGCCACTTCCGCGGCGTCCCGCTCGTCGAAGAGAAACTGCCGCGACAGGTTCGAGAGCTCGACGACGTCGCGATCGATCAGCGTGATCCTCCCGATTCCCGCGCGGACCGCCATTTCCGCCGCCGCGGCTCCCACTGCCCCCACACCGACGACGGCCATCGAGGCGCGCTCGATGCGCTCCTGTCCCCCCGTGCCGATCCCTGGAAACAGGCGCGAGCGTGAGTGACGCGCGGCGGAGCGTGCGGCGCCGGTCACGCGCGCGCGCCTGCGAGGAGCGCCTCGGCATGCTTCCGAGCCGTCTCGGGTACCGTTTCGCCCGCCAGCATCCTCGCGATCTCGGAGACACGGCCGGGCCCGGTCAGGGCGGCCACCGACGCGACGGTGCGCCCGCCCACCTCAAACTTTGCGGCGTGGAAGTGGCGATCCGCGAGCGCCGCGATCTGCGGCACGTGAGTGACGCAGAGCACCTGCCGGTGCGCGGCGAGCGCGAGCAGCTTCTTCCCGACGACTTCCGCCGTCCGCCCTCCGATCCCGGCATCCACCTCGTCGAAGACCATCGTCGGGGCCTGGCCGCGTCCTTTGCCCGCGACCGACTGGATCGCGAGCTGCAGGCGCGACAGCTCGCCGCCCGACGCGATCTTCTCGACTGACTTCTCGGCTTCCCCGGGATTCGGAGCAAACAGGAACACCGCGGTCTCCGCGCCGCTCTCCCGCGGGACGGCGGGCTCGGCTTCCGAGAGCGCGATCCGAAATCGCGCCTTTTCCATCGCGAGTCCCCGGAGCTCTTTTTCGACGGCCGCGGACAGCGCCGGGGCGGCCGCATTCCGCTTCGACGACAACGCCTGTGCCGCCCTCCGATAGACATCCGCCGTGGCGCGCTCCTCCTTCTGGAGCCGGCCGAGCGCGTCTTCGATGTTTCCGAGGTCGTCGCGCTCGCTCCGCCAGCGTTCGAGGCGACCGGGCAGCTCCGCGGAGGGGCAGCCGTACTTTCGCGTCAGGCGCGACAGGCGCTCGAGCCTCGATTCGATGGCGGTCAGCCGGTCCGGGTCCCCCTCGATCTGCGCCGCCGCGTCGCGGGCGGCCGCCGCCAGATCCGCGACGCGGCGCTTCAGGTCCTCGGCTTCGGCGAGATGCACGCCCTCCGCCGGGTCGATGGCCGCGAGCTCGGCGAACGCCCGCGCGGCCTCCCCCAGGCGGTCCGCGGCGGAACCTTCGTCTTCCGAGAGGGCGGCAAGCGCGGTCTCCCCCGCCCGGCGGATGCGGTCCGCATGCGCAAGCCGTCCACGCTCGCGCTGAAGCTCTTCCTCTTCGCCGGGAGAGGGCGCGGCGGAGGAGAGCTCCGCGATCTGGAAGTCCAGCGTCTCCGTCCGCGCGGTGCGTTCGCGCCGGGATGCCTCGAGAGCCGCGAGAGCCTCGCGCGCCTTTTTCGAGGCCGTGGCGGCCGCGGAGACGGCGGTGAGCTCGCGGGCCGCCCCGGCCCACGCGTCGAGGAGGGCGAGCGCCGCGTCCGCCTCCACGAGGTCATTCTCGGAATTCTGGCCGTGAATAACGACGAGGCGCTCGCCCACCCGAGCGAGCGTCCGCACGGAGGCGGGCTCGTCCTCGACGAACGCCCGCCCCCGGCCGTCAGACGAAAGCTCCCGGCGGATCAGAACCGTCTCCGCGTTCGCGCCCGGCAGCCCCGCTTCCGAGAGCAGCCTCCGCAGAGCCGGGTCGGCGTCGAATTCCCCGACGACCGACAGGCGAGCGGCGCCTTCGCGCACGAGGTCCGAAGATCCGCGCCCGCCGGCGAGCAGCGCGAGCGCATCGACCAGGATCGACTTTCCGGCGCCGGTCTCTCCCGTGATCACGGTCAAGCCCGCGGACAGCTCGATCTCCAGGTCTTCGACGATCGCGAGATTTTTGACCGTCAGGCGCCGAAGCATCGGCTGAGTCTAGCTCTCGGACGCGTCGATCACGGGAACTCGCAGGCGGGAGCTACTTCCTCGATTTGGTGCCGATGGGCTTCGCGGGAACCCCGCCCACGATCGTTCCCGCCGCTACGGGCTTCGAGGCGACGCCCATCGACCCCACGATGGCGTCGGCTTCGACCGAGACTCCGGAGAGGACGACCGCGTGGTATGTGATGCGCGCCCTGTCGCCGATGGCGGTCCTCGCGAGAGAAATGTCGCTGATGTCGTCTACCGCGTGGGAATGCGAGTAGACGTTCGCGTAATCCGAGATCGAAACGTCGTCGCCCAGGACGATCTCCCCCCGGTCGTCCAGAAGCACGTTGCGGTGAATGGTGACGCGGTCCCCGACCGTAAGGTTGTACCCGAAGGAAAACTCGACGCCGTGGAAGATCCGGACCTTCTCGCCGCAGCGGCGGAAGATCCGCGGCGCCAGCGTGGCGCGCATCCGCGCTCCCAGGCGCACGTTCCGTCCCACCGGCGAATGGTCGAACATCTGCCAGAACCAGAGGAGCGGCTTGACCGGCGCCCATTTCGCCGGATCGAGCTCGCTGTAGTACTCCGCCTCCATCGTCGCGTTGCGCGGGTCGAGGCTCGAGAGGAGAGTCCGGCGGGCCAGCGGCGTCTTCGTGCTCTCGAGCGCTTCGGCGTCGAAGGGGCGGCCGAGATAGATCTCAGACAGAGCATCCCGAGCAACCTCGTTGCGGTCCAGCGCGGAATCGTCGAAACGCTCCGCGAGCTCGTCGACGAAGCGTGGATAGACGTCCTCCCCGGACGCACCGATCGGAAACTGTCGCAGGGGCATTCGCGCGACCGTAGCAAAGCGGTTCCCCTCAGTCAAACTTGCTCCGGCCGCGATTCTCCTCTCGCAGGTGGTGTCGGGTCGGATGAAATACAAGCTCGGTCCGTTTCGATCCCGGCGAATCTCAAACCGCCGCCGCCGAAGAATCGACGCGTCGGGCCGCGGACCTCAGCCGCTCCGGCGGCGGGTTCGGGGCGGACGGGCCTTCGAAGGCGCGGCACTCTCGAGGGTGAACCGCCGTCGCAGAAATTCGAGCGTCATGGCCACGCCGAATCCCGTCGCGCCCGCGTCGTATCCCGCGTGTTCCTTCTCGAGGTGCGCCACTCCCGCGATGTCCAGATGCGCCCAGCTCGTACCCGGGGGGACGAACTCCTTCAGGAACACGGCCGCGTTGATCGTGCCGGCCGCCCGTCCGCCCGTGTTCTTCATGTCGGCCCACTCGGAGCGCAGGTTGGAACGGTAGTCGTCCCACACCGGAAGCCGCCAGAGCCGCTCGCCGGTTGCCTCGCCCGCCGCGATGAGGTCCGCCGCCAGATCGTCCTCCGGTGTCATCAAGCCGGCGCAGTCGTGTCCGAGCGCGATCAGCACCGCGCCGGTCAGCGTCGCGAAATCGAGAAGGACGTCGGGACGGAACTTTTCCGCATACGAGAGCGCATCGGCGAGAACGAGCCGGCCCTCGGCATCCGTGTTGTCCACCTCGACGGTCTTTCCGTTGCGCATGCGGAGGATGTCGCCGGGGCGGCAGGCGGAACCGCTCGGAAGATTCTCGGTCAGCGGAGCCAGGGCGACGACCCGGAGAGGGAGCTCGAGCCGGCGCGCGGCGAAAAGGCAGGCGAAGACCGTGGCCGCGCCCATCATGTCGTATTTCATCTCTCCCATCGATGCGGCGGGCTTGATCGAGATCCCGCCGGAATCGAACGTGATCCCTTTCCCGACCAGCACGGCCGTCCCGCGTGAGCCAGGCGGACGATGCTCGCCGATGAGAAACACGGGCGGCCGGACGCTGCCGGAATTGACGGCGAGCAGGCCCGCCATCCGCTCTCGTCCGATTCCGCGCTTGTCGAGCGCCGTCAGGATGACCCCGGTGCGCCTCGCCATCGTCCGCGCTTCGCGTGCGAACTCGGCCGGCCCGAGGTCGTTCGCGGGAGTGTTCCCGAGGTCTCGCGCCCAGCGAAGGACCTCCGCGAGCACGGGCGCGTCGCGGAGGACGGCCTGGACTTCGGAGGCAGCGACCGACTCCGGCAGAAGCAGCGTCGCGCGCGGATTCGCGAGCCCGCGACGCACGCGTGACTTGTACCGGTCGAATCGATAGTCCGCCTGAGCCGCCTCGCGAATGATCGCGCGCACCTGCGCCAGGCGAAGCTCCCCGTCGAGTGCGATCACGAGCCGCCCGGGAGAGTGCCGGACGGCGTCGCGGATCGCGCGCCGGAGCGCCCGCCGCACCGCACCCGCGGATGCGGGCGGCTTGCCGAGTCCGACCAGCAACCATCCTCCCGCGGACGCAGTTTCCTTTTCTCGCCCCCGAAACCCCGACTCGCGGCAGGCGTCGCGAAGCGCGGAGCGCACCGATTCCGGCGACTGCGTCCACGGTTCGCGGATCTCGTGGAGGAGAGCGATCGAGAAGATTTTCCCGCGGGGCGGGGCGGACGCGATGTCGATTTCCATGGCGCCAGAGGCTATCAGGGGAGAGAGCTCCGCGGGTGACCGCGAGGTCTCCGCCGGGGCGGGTTGCACAGCCCGGAGTGGTCCATTCCGTCGCACCCCGACCTACGCGATCGGCGCCGTCTCCTCGCTCGTGCTACTGTTTTTTTGTGATCGCGGTGACCGAGACTCGTCTCCCGGGCGGCCGCCTTATCCGGCGCGGAAAAGTCCGCGAGCTCTACGACCTCGGCGACTCCCTCCTGCTGGTCGCGACCGACCGGATCTCTGCCTTCGACTGTGTGCTCTCCCCCGGCATCCCCGACAAGGGTAAGGTGCTCACCTCGCTTTCGAACTTCTGGTTCGATCGCTTCTCCGATGTCGAGAATCATCTCCTCGAAACGGACGTCGAGCGTTTTCCGGAGCCCGCCGCGGCCTCCGGCGAGCTTCTCGCGGGGCGCGCGGTCGTCGTGAAAAAAGCGGAGGTCATCCCTTTCGAGTGCGTGGCGCGCGGGTACATCGCCGGGTCGGGATGGGTCGATTACCAGCGGTCCGGCGAAATCTGCGGGATCCGGCTTCCGCCCGGGCTCGCACAGGCCTCGCGTCTCCCGGAACCGATCTTCACTCCCGCGACCAAGAGCAGCTCGGGGCACGACCAGAACGTGTCGTTCGAGCGGATGGCCGCCGCAATCGGAAGGGAGGACGCGACCGCGCTCCGCGACCGGACTCTGGATCTATACCGGCGAGCGAGCGAGTACGCACAAAGCCGCGGCTTGATCCTCGCGGACACGAAGCTCGAATTCGGGACGTTTCAGGGCCGGCTCCTGTGGATTGACGAGGCGTTCACGCCGGATTCCTCCCGGTACTGGGACGCGCGACTGTGGAAAGAGGGGCAGCGGCCCGCTTCTTTCGACAAGCAGTTCCTCCGGGACTGGCTGGAATCCACCCACTGGAACAAGAAGCCCCCGGCGCCCCACCTGCCGGAGGGCATCGTCCGGACGACGCGCGCCAAGTACGTGGAGGCGCACCGGCTGATCACCGGGCACCTTCCCCGCGGGGTCACTGCCTCGTAGCGCCGGGCGGTAGGGGGTCAGGGCGAAGCTTCAATCCGTCGGGGAGATTGCCGATTTCTGCCCCTCGGGATGATTGATTCTCTGTGGCCCATCAAGCGTTTGCCATCTCTTCGGCTGCCCTGGAATTGCCTCGGCTCCGCCCGGGTTGTGTGCCTCCAGCCCGCTGCTTTTTCTGTCCTCTGGAGAGGCCAAACGGGCTGTCCTGGCACAACCCTTGAGTAAGCATTCGGAAGAGGCCACGGTGGCCTTTAAATCAGGAGGACTGGACCATGAAGAGAATTTCCCAGATCGCACTGGCCGGGTTGCTGTGCGTCGCGCCGTCCGCGATCGCTCAGAACGCGGACCAGAACACCGCGGGCCCGAGCCGCAATCAGCTGAAGCTGCGTTTGACAGAGCCCCGCGACGGCGCGCAGATCAGCGGTTCGACGATCCGCGTCGCGGTCGACTACAACAAGACGTCGTTCGGTGAAGGACAGGGCACGAAGTTCGGCGACAAGAATTTTCCGATGGCGATTTTCGACGTGTACGTGGATAACGCCCTGAAGCAGACGCTTCGCGGCGGAGAGACCAACGTCGCGATCATCAACGACATCCCGGCCGGCAAACACAAGATCGTCGTCATGGCGAAGAACATCTCGAACGAGGTGATCGACCGCGCGGAAGTGAATGTCGTCAACATGGAAGCGACCGCGGCCACGACCTCGAATGACACCATCGCGTCGTCCAGCATGGGCCAGGCTTCGGCCTCGGACGCCAACCGCGGCGCCTCGGCCTCCTCCAATTCGACGGACACCACCGCGCCGTCTTCTTCGAGCATGCCGAGCCGCTCCGACGACACGAACACCAGCCGGACGGACACAAACACGACCTCGAACAGCTCCATGCCCCGGACGGCGTCGCACGCCCCCGAAGCGGCGCTCCTCGGACTCGGGCTGGTCGCGGGCGGACTTCTGCTTATGAACGCCCGGCGCGCCCGGTAAGAGAGGCAACCCGGTCCCCGGCTCCACCTCGCGGAGCCGGGACGCCGGAATCTTCATGAGCACGCATCGCCCGTATCTTCAGCGCGCAGCCCACATCCTGGGCGCGGTCGGTATCGCGTTCGCGCTTCTGGCGGCGGCTCCGGTAGCGGAGTCGCTCCGCACGATTGAGCCGCCGACGGCAGCCCCCGGATCTCGCGTTCCGCTGGGGTCCCCCTCGCCGGGCGACCTCGTGGCCCGAATCACCGTCCCCCGTCTCGCGCTGGACGCTCCCGTCTACGAAGGAGTGGACTCGCTGACGCTGGGACATGGCGCGGGCCATCTGCCGGGAACCGCCCTTCCGGGTGAAGAGGGCGGCACGAACCACACCGTCGTCGCGGTCCCCCGCGATACCGGCGCGGCGAACATCTCGGAAGTGCGAGTTGGAGAAACCGTCACGATGCGGACGCCCTTTGGCCTGCGCTCCTACCGCGTCAAGTCGCGGCGGATCCTTCCCCCGGATGCCCTGGAGATCTCTCCGACGCGGCGGCCCCGCGTCACTATCGTCACGCCCTACCCCGCCGATGCCATCGGTCCAGCGCCCATGCGCTTGACGCTGGTCCTCGAGAGGGCCTGATCGCAAAAGCGTGAGGATTGCCCGTTCCGCGTGAGTCGGACGACGTCAGGCCCTGGCGCCCGTGCGGGTCCCCGTTCTTCCCCGCCTCTTCCATAAAACCGTCAACCGCGCTTCGAAGATTCGGTCCGCCCGATCTCCTTCAAAAAATCCGCGACCCGGGCCACCGGGCGGGCCGAGAGCTCCGGGAACCCGGCCGCGTCCCCGGCGTTGCCGACCGGAAGAAACGCCATGGTGAAACCCAGCGCGGCCGCCTCCCGGAGTCGGGACGCCGCGGCCGGCACCGTTCGGATTTCACCGAGCAGTCCAATTTCGCCGAACGTCACCGCGCCCGCCGGAAGCGGCACCTGGCGGGCCGAAGAGACGATGGCGGCCACGACCGCCAGATCGCAGGCGGGCTCGCGGATATCCAGTCCTCCCGCGCACGAGGCGAACACTTCCCGGGTCGAGAGCGCCACGCCCGCGCCTTCCAGGACGGCTAAGAGAAGAGCCAGGCGGCCGGGATCCACTCCCAGCGCCACACGGCGCGGGGACCCGGCGCTCGCGGACCCGACGAGCGCCTGGATCTCGACCAAGAGCGAGCGGGAGCCCTCCCGCGCCGCGGCAACCGCGCTTCCCGGCACCCCGGCGCGCCGCTCAGCGAGCAACGCCGCGGAGGGATTCGAGATCTCCGACAATCCCGCATTCGTCATTTCGTAAAGGGCGAGCTCTTCGACCGGACCGAAGCGGTTCTTGGTGGCCCTGACGATCCGCCGGGAAGACCCGCGTTCGCCTTCGATCGTCACGACCGCGTCCACCAGGTGCTCCAGCGACTTCGGACCCGCGAGGCTCCCGTCTTTCGTGACGTGTCCGATCAGAAGCACCGGAACGGTCCGCGCCTTCGCCCACCGAAGCAGGGCCGACGCGCACTCGCGCACCTGCGAGACGGTGCCGGGAGCGGATGACAGTGCAGGATCTCGCACCGCCTGGATCGAGTCGACGACCACGACGGACGGCGGCCGCGCCTCGCATTCCGCGATCACCCGCGTCACGTCGGTCTCGGCGAGAACGAGCAGCCGCTCCTCCCGGATCCCGAGCCGCTCGCCGCGCAGGCGCACCTGCGAGGCGGACTCTTCGCCCGAGACGTAGAGCACTTCCCCCGACGCGCGGGCGACTCCGCGCGCGACCTGGAGGAGGAGCGTCGATTTCCCTATGCCGGGCTCTCCTCCGAGCAGTACGACCGAGCCGGGCACGATCCCGCCGCCGAGAACCCGGTCGAGGCCCGGCAGTGCGGTCCCGATCCGCTCCTCGGGCTCCGACGTTACGGAAGAGATGGGGCTCGACGCGGAAACCGCCGCCGCAGCGGGGCGATCTCCGCGGATTTCCTCGACGTAGCTGTTCCATTCGCTGCAGTCCGGGCAGCGGCCGAGCCACTTGGGCGAGACCGCGCCGCAGGATTGGCAGGCGAAGACTGTCGTGATTCTGGCGCGCACGGGTGAGCTCAGGTCCGTGCGCGCGAGGGTGCGGCGATTCCGCGAATCACGGCCGGATCGGGAGGGAGCCGAGCAGGTACTTGATGTCGTCGTCGCTCCAGCGCAGGCCGCCGCCCAGGAAGAGGGAGTCGGCCTTCCGCCCGCGGTTTAAGAAGTCATCCCATCCGCCCGTCACGTACACGGACGGCGAGAAGTAGTACCGCGCCGTGACCTTGCCGTGGGCGGCGAAGTTCGGCCGCGAAAAGTCGAAGAGCTCCGCGCTGAACCGCAGGCGGTCGTTCAGCGAACGGTAGTCGAGCGCGGCGCCGCCGCGGGACTCGATGATTCCGGCGCGGGCGGCAAGGTTGTTCCACCGATAACCGAAGAGAGCGCTGATCGCGAGCTCATCCTTGAACTCCTGAGTGTCGATCGTCGAAACCTCCCGGTGCCCGTCGGGGAAGGTGGTCGTCACCTGGCTCAACGTGTTCACGCGTTTGCCGAGCGGCTGCGTCGAAAGCTCGAGCTCGTAGAACTGAGGCGAGTTTTCCTTGTTCACGTCGAGGGTGACGTAGCCCTTCGCGGTGCTCCCCCGGGCCAGGTACTCCGAGCGCATACCGAGATCGAGCTTGATCCGGCTCGCGGCCCCGAGCGCCTTGTTCAGGCCCCCGACGCCCTCCTTGACCGCGACGAGCGCGTCGTTCAGGTTCTTGTGCGTCTCGTCGCTCTGCACGAGCTTGCCGACCGTACCCTCGCCTTCCTTGATGCGACCGGTGATCTGGTTGAGGTTGTCGGCGGTGGTCTCGAGCTTCTGTGAGATGTCGCGGATGTTCGCGATGCTCCCGCTGACATTGCCCGCATTGCTCGCTACGAGGCGGTCGATGCGGTCGACGAGCTTCGTCATCATCGCGGAAAACTCGCGGAAGTTGCCAACCGTGGAGTCCACATTCCCGCGGTTCGCGGCGATCATCGTGCGCAGGTCGTCGGAGATTATCCGCACGTTTTCAACGATCGTGCGGAGCCTCTCCTCCCCCTCCGGCCCGCCGAGCGACTGGTTCAGGTTGTGGCTGATGTCCTTCACGTCGACTTCGATGTCGCGCGCGAGCTTGGTGATCTGGTCGAAGGTGACCGGCACTTCGCCCTTGATTACGGTTCCCTCGGGGAGCGGCTGTTCCCCGACAGGGCCCGGGATGAGCTCGACGTACTTTTCTCCGAGGAGTCCCAGGTTCGCCACGGACGCAGAAGCCCCGCGGCGCAGGTCGACGTCCGGGTTGTCGATCTGAAGGTCCACGATCGCGCTTTTCCCGTTTCTTCCGAGGTGGATCTTGTCGACCTTCCCGACCGGCACGCCGGAGATCCGGACGGTGGACTTCTCGTTCAACCCGGAGATGTCCGGAAACTCCACGGAAACGCGGTGGCCCGCGCCCCGGCCTAACCGGAGCCCCTGGATCTGCCAGATCAGGACGCCCGCCAGGATCAGAACGACGACGAAGAAAACTCCGACTTTTGCCGCGGCGTTCATGCGCCCTCCGAAGGTCTTTTACTGGGTGCCACCTGGCCCTCGGGAGTCAGCGGCCCCTCCGCGCTCCCCTGAACAAACTGCTTCACCGAGGGGTCCTGCGAGCTCAGGAACTCATCCGGCGGAGCCTGGAAGATGATCTTGCCGCCGTAGAGAAGGGCGATGCGGTCGCCGATCTTGCGGGCGCTCGGCATGTGGTGCGTGATCGTCACGATGGTCGCGTTCAATTTCTCGCGCATGTTGAGGATGACCTCGTCGATGACGTCCGTCATGATCGGGTCGAGGCCCGTGTTCGGTTCGTCGAAGAGCAGGATGTCCGGCTCATGCGCGATCGCGCGAGCAAATCCGACCCGGCGCCGCATGCCTCCCGAAAGCTCCGAAGGCCGCTTTTCCTCGACGTTCGGGAGATGGACGATGTCGAGGCACTCGCGCACGCGGTCCCGGATTTCCCGGGTCGGGCGCCCGGATCGCCGCAGCGGAAACGCCACGTTGTCGTACACGTTCATCGAGTCGAACAGAGCGCCCTCCTGGAAGGACATCCCGAACTCCTTACGGAGCTCGTTGCGCTCCCGGTCGGAGATCGCCCAGACGTCCTTCCCCTCGACGAACACGCGCCCCGAGTCGGGCTTCAGCAGTCCGATCAGGTGCTTCAACAGGACGCTCTTGCCGGTCCCCGACGGACCGACGATCACGAGCGACTCGCCGTCCGCAACCTCGAAGCTCAGGCCGTCGAGCACCACGCGGCCGTCGAAGGACTTGTGGAGGTCTTCCGCGCGGAGCTTCGGCTCGGATTCGGCCTGCCGAACGGGCTCATCGCGTCGAGCCTCCATCAGAACAGCAGCTTGGTCAGGAAGAAGTCGGCGAAGAGCACAGACAGGCTTCCGCTGACGACCGCGCGAGTCGTCGAGCGGCCGACGCCCTCGGCGCCCCCGGTTGTGTAGTACCCGCGGACGCACGCGATCAGGGAAAAGATCAATCCGAAAACGGCGGCCTTGATCATCCCCGAGACGATGTCGTCGCCGATGTGGAGGAACTGGAACGAGTTCTCGAGGTATCGGACCGGGTTCACTCCGAGAAGCTTCACGGCGACGAGATAACCGCCCCAGATCCCGACCGCGTCGCCCATGATGACCAGAAGCGGCATCATGACGATCGACGCGGCGATCCGCGGGACCATGAGGTACTGGATGGGCTCGGTTCCGAGCGCGGTCAGAGCGTCGATCTGCTCGGTCACCCGCATCGAGCCGAGCTCCGCGGCCATCGAGCTCCCCACGCGGCCGGTCACCATCAGCGCGCAGAGGACCGGCGAGAGCTCGCGGGTCAGCGACAGCGCCACGACGCTGCCGACGAGGCTCTCGGCGTGGAAACGCGCGAACCCGTTGACCGTCTGAAGCGCCATCACCATGCCGGTGAACAGCGTGGTCAAAAAGACGACCGG
Organism: Thermoanaerobaculia bacterium; assembly: GCA_038229875.1. Lineage (GTDB taxonomy): Bacteria > Acidobacteriota > Thermoanaerobaculia > UBA5066 > Gp7-AA6 > JALYUA01. The sequence goes on from JBBROA010000055.1 coordinate 21,721, forward strand.
CACGGAGTCCACTCCCACCCGCACCATCTGCCGGAAGAGCTCGGGCACGTCGTAGGGGGGCCGGAAAGTCCACCCGATCACCCGACCCATCATCTGGAACACGTGCCCGAACTCCTCGAGGACGCGGAGCACCGTCCGCCCGATGGCTTCGAAGAACTTCATGAGACGTAGACGCGGGGCACGCGCGTCGAGAACCCGCAGACGATCTCGTACGGGATCGTCCCGGCTGCGCGCGCGAGGTCCCACGCGTCGATCGTGTGGATGCCGTCGCTCCCCAGGAGGACCACGCGGTCTCCGGACTCGGCGCCGCTGTCGGTTGCGTCCACCAGCGTCAGATCCATGCTCACGGCGCCGACGACGGGCGCTTTGCCTCCGCGTATCAAGACAGCAATCCCCCCGGATAGGGAGCGTCGGAAGCCGTCATGATAGCCGATCGGAAGCGCCGCGACCCGGGTTGTCCGGGACGTCACGAACGTGCCTCCATACCCGAGCGGCGTTCCGGGCGGCACCGTCTTGACCGACAGCACTTCCGTCTCGAGCGACATCGCCGGCCGCAGTCCCGGGTCTCCGACTTTTTCGGAGGGGGCGATTCCGTAGATCGCGATCCCCGTGCGCACCGCGTCCAGCCGCGCTTCCGGAAATGCGAGCGCCCCCGCGGAATTGGAAGCGTGAAGGATTCCCGGATCGAAACCGGCGCTGCGCAGCGCCTCGACCGCGGAGGCAAACGCCCCGATCTGCGCCGCCGTGGCGCCGGACTCCGGATCCGTCGCGCTCGCGAACTGCGTGAACGTCCCGGAAAGACGCAGGGACGGACTCTCGCGCAGCGCCTCGATCATCGCCGGCAATTCGTCGCGTCGGACGCCGAGGCGTCCCATACCCGTGTCGATCTTCAAATGAAAGGGCAGTGGCGACGGAAGGCGGGCGTCCGAGGCGGCGGCGCCGAGGGCCCTCGCCTGGGCGACGTCGTGGACCGTCGGTGTGAGGCGAGCGCTCGAGAAGATCCAGACGTCCTCCGGGTCCCCCGACGAGAGAAGCAGGATCTCGCCCGCGATCCCGGCGTCCCGAAGGGCCACTGCTTCCTCGGGAAGCGCCACCGCGAATCTCCGCGTCCCTTCCGCGGAAAGCCGCCCGGCGACCGCGACCGCGCCGTGGCCGTATGCGTCCGCCTTGACGACCGGGATCACCTCCGCGCCGCCGGCCCGGGCGCGGAGGAGGCGGAAATTCTCCGCAATCGCGCCGAGATCAACGACGGCGCGCGTCCGCCGTGTCATGGCCGCCCCCAGGGGGGTTTCGGCGGGGAAAGCATCCGGTGGATCATGCCTTCAAACTCTCGTGCTCGCGACCTGTCACGCCGCTCGCGCTCCGTCGGGTTTGATGTTTCACGCCTCGCCGCGGGCGGGAAGAGGGAATCCGCATGGCTCGCCACGATGGTGGCTAAGTTCGCATCGAGAGGAGTCTCCTGACCGAAGGGAAGGAGGAGCCTCTCGATGCGGGAGCCGGAGCGAACGGAGGGACGAGGCCGGCGGTCGAGGCCGCAACCGGCCGAGCCGGCGGCCGGTGCCGTTCGCGCGGCGCGCGACCGGCACGTCCCGAAGTGAGCGGAGGCGACGGTTTAGAACGGCTGGTCCGGAGAAGAGGCTCCGCCCGCGTAGTTCGCAAAGGTCATGTGGTCGGCGAGGAAAACGAGAGAGAAGTCTCCGGTCGGTCCGTTGCGCTGCTTGGCGATGAGCACATCCGCGATTCCCTTCCTCTCGGTGTCGCGCTCGTAAAGCTCTTCGCGGTACAGGAAGATCACCACGTCGGCGTCCTGCTCGATCGATCCCGAGTCGCGCAGGTCCGAGAGCTGCGGCTTGCGCTGGTCACCTTTGCGCGACTCCGGCGAACGCGACAGCTGCGACAGGGCCAGGATCGGGACCTGCAGCTCTTTGGCGAGGAGCTTCAAGCCGCGCGAGATCTGGGAGACCTCCTGCGTCCGGTTGTCGAAGCGCCCGTGTCCCCCCATGAGCTGGAGGTAGTCCACGACGATCAGATCGAGACCCTTCTCCCGTTTCAGCCGCTGCCCCTTCGCGCGCATCTCGGGGACGGAAAGCCCCGCCCCGTCGTCCAAAAAGAAGTTCGCCCCGGCGATCTTCGACTGCGCCGTCACGAGCCGCACCATCGCCTCCTTCGAAGCGTAACCGTCTCGCACCTTCTTGGCGTCGACGTCCGCCTCCGAACACAGCACCCGGAAGCCGAGCTGCTCCTTGGACATTTCGAGCGAAAAGAAGCCGACGGAACGCCCTTCGCGAAAAGCGATGTGCTGCGCGATGTTCAGCGCGAACGAGGTCTTGCCGACGGAGGGGCGGGCGGCCAGGATGATCAGATCGCTCGACTGGAGCCCCGAGGTCATGCGGTCGAGATCCAGGAACCCGGTGGGAAGCCCCGACAGGACGCCCTTGCGGTCCTGCGCCTCTTCGATGAGCTCGAGATTCCGCTTGACGACCTGGGCGATCGGGACGAATCCGCCGCGGACGGAGTCCTCCGCGATGTCGAAGATCGATCCCGTGGACTCGCCGAGGAGCTCCTCGGCGTTTTTTTCCTGAGCGAGCCCTTCGCGCACCATCTGCTGGCCGACGCGGATCAGCCGGCGAAGAGTCGACTTCTCCTTGACGATCCGTGCGTAGTGCTCGACGTTCGCAACCTCGGGGACTCCGTCGAGCAGGGCCGAGAGGTACGCGGTGCCGCCGGCCTGATCGACCGTGCCCGCGCGGTCGAGCTCCTCCTTGAGCGTGAGGATGTCGATCTCGGCGGAGCGCTGGAAGAGCTCCATCATCGCCCGGAAGATCCGGCGGTGCGTGTCCGGGAAAAAATCGTTTTCGCCGAGGATCGGGACCACGAACGAAAGCGAAGACGGGTCGAGCAGGATCGCGCCGAGGACCGATCGCTCGGCCTCGAGATTCTGCGGAAGTCCCTTGTCGGTTGTTACGGTTTCGAGCATCGGCGGATTGAGCCGGATTGTTTTCTCCGCGAGAGCCCCTGTCAACGCCGCGAGATCTTTTCCGCAGCCGATTTCGAAACGATCCTCGCGTGGGTGCGTCCAGATATTTTTTTGTCCGTGATTTCCACAAGCCTATTGGACCGGCCGGGCCGGACAGTTGATGTCCGAGGCGAGCCGAGCGACCGTCGGGAGCGAGACGGCCGCGGTAGTCCGCGGTCAACTAGATCGGAGAATCGTGAGCCGGGCGATCACCGGGAGCGAGACGGCCGCGGCAATCCGCGGCCAACCAGATCGGGAATCGAAGAAAAGCACGCTCGCGTCGACGCTTCCCCTCACGCCCTCCCTCACCAGATAAACGCCCGCTCCGCCGAACGGATCAGCGATATGGCCGTGGGCCATCCGATCACGTCGTCGACCCGGCCGCGGCCGCTCTCGTCCGCTCCGGTCCTTCGGCCGGCGACGAGGGTCGCGGAGCAGGCGAGATAACGGACGTTTCCCGTGGCGCGCGCTTCCGCGAAAAGGCGGCCGGCTCCGGCGGAGGTCCCGGGCTCGATCGCGTCCTCCTCCAGGTCGAGGTCCCCCGCGGCGAGCGCCCGGAACGCGCCGTCGAACCAGACGATCGTCACGGATAGCCCCAGAGAAACCGCGGCCGCCGTCATGGCCGCCGCTTCGTACAGGACTTCCCCGGAGCCGCGCTGCAGGAGGAGGACCCATACGGGCCTCGGGACCGGACGAACCGCGAGCGTGTCGTCGCCCGGGGCCTCCGTCACTCGCGCCGCGCGCGGGCCCGCAGGATCCCGAGCATCTCCGCGGATCCGACGACGCCCCCCGGGAGCTTCCGCCCCTCCGGCGTCCCGTGAAAGTCGCTCCCCGCCGTCACCGCGAGGTCGAGCTCCCGGGCGAGATTTCCGAACCGGGCTTCCAATTCCGGGCCGTGGTCCGGATGAAAGACCTCGATCGCGTCCAGACCCTCGGACGCGAGCACCCGGGCCAAGCCTTCGGGGTCCTTGTACCAGCACGCGTGCGCGAGCGAAGAGACCCCTCCCGCCTCCCGCACCGCGCGGACGACGTCGAGAGCGGGCCACTTTCCCGACGCCACGTACCAGGGATGGTCGCGCCCGAGGAAGCGCTCGAACGCCTCGTCGTGCGACGACGCGTGTCCCGCCCGGACGAGGGCGCGAGCGATGTGAGGGCGGGCCCAGACGCCATCGCCGATCTCCGCGCGGAGAGCGTCGAGGTCGAGCGGGTAGCCCGCTTCGACCAGCTTCTCCGCCATCCGTTCGCCGCGCGTCCGCCGGCTCTCCTGCCGCTCGGAGAGCCGGGCGTTGAAGGAGGCGTTCTTCTCGTCGACAAAGAGCGCCAGGATGTGAATGTCGTCCTGCCCCTGAAAATCCGCCGAAATCTCGGCCCCGGAGATCAGCTCGATCCCGAGTTTCGCCGCCTCCTCGCGGGCCTCCGGAAGACCCTGGAGAGTGTCGTGATCGGTCAGCGCAAAGGCGTCGATTCCCGCGTTCGCCATGCGGCGCACGAGCTCCGCCGGCCGGTCCAGTCCGTCGGAGCAGTTCGAATGGCTGTGCATGTCGATGCGCATCAGGCGATCTTAGCCGCCCTTCACTCTCCTCGCGCGAACCGGCCGCCCCTGTTGACCTGAACCCGAATCCGACGGCACGGCGTCAGCGGTTCTTGCGGCCCTTGCGCCCCTTCTTGCCCGAGCGGCCCCGGCCGCCGTCCTCGTCGTCGTCTTGGGACCTCCGGCGGTCGCCGTCGACATCGCCGTCTCCCTCGATGCCGAACGCGATTTTGACGTTCACCTTGTAGTCGACCAGCTCGCCGCCCTCGACGCGCGCGGTCCAA
>JBBROA010000056.1:0-26461 GCA_038229875.1 Thermoanaerobaculia bacterium
CTCGACATCCACTCGAGCAACAAGGCGCGCGTCGACAGCCCGGCGTGGCACCTCGTGCAGGCGCTCAATACTCTCGTCTTACCGGACGGCAACACTCCCGCGATCGAGGGGTACATGGACCGTGTTCGCCCGCTGTCCGCCGCCGAGAAGGCCATGATCGCGGAGAGCGCGCGGCGGCTCGACGAAGCCTCCCTGAAGAAGCAGCTCGGCGTCACCCGGTGGTCGAGAGACGCGACGTTCCTCGAATCGCTCGAGCGTCTCGCGGGCGAACCCACGGTCAACATCGAGGGGCTCGTGGGTGGATACACCGGGCCGGGCGGCAAGACGATCCTTCCCCACAAGGCCGTCGCGAAGATCGACATGCGTCTTGTGCCCGACATGACCGCCGCTGGCGCGCTCGACGCGCTGAAGAAGCACCTTGCGAAGAAGGGGTTCGGAGACCTCGACGTCAACATGACGGGCGGCTACGACCCGACTAGCACCCCCGGAAACTCCGCCCTCATCCGCGCCCAGCTTTCCGTGTACAAACGGTCGGGGATCGACCCGATCCTCTGGCCGCGGCTGGCCGGATCGTGGCCCGGATACGTCTTCACCGGAGAGCCGCTGAAGCTTCCCGCCGGCCACTTCGGCATGGGGCACGGCGGCGGCGCGCACGCCCCGGACGAGTACTACGTGATCGAGTCGTCGAACCCGAAGATCCAGGGCTTCGACGGCGCCACGCGGTCCTACATCGAATACCTCGGGGAGCTCGCGGCGACAGCGTAGAACGGGCGTCAGAAGCGTCCGCATTTCGCCCGGGCCCCGGGCGTTCGCGCCGGTTCCACCGTGGAGCGCTGAAGAGGGTTTATCGATGCGAATTAGAAAAAGCGAGCCGGCGGATTTGCCAGGAATTCTGGCGGTCGTCAACGACGCGGCTCGGGCGTATCGAGGAGTGATACCGACGGATCAGTGGCACGAGCCTTACATGCCGGAGGACCAGTTATCGAAAGACATCGCCCAGGGCGTCATTTTCTGGACGGCCGAGGACGAAGGCGGCCTCTCAGGCGTGATGGGAATCCAGGACAAAGGACCCGTCGCGCTGGTGCGCCACGCGTACGTCGCTCCGACTGCACAGAGAACCGGCGTCGGAACCCGTCTCCTGCGCCACATCACGAGCCTCGCGGAGAAACCGATCCTCATTGGAACGTGGGCGAACGCTTCCTGGGCGATCGCGTTCTATCAACGGAACGGATTCACTCTCCTGCCGGACGTCCAGAAGGAGCGCCTGCTCCGGACCTACTGGTCGATCCCGGAGAGGCAGGTGGAGACCTCCGTCGTCCTGGCCGATGGACGATGGATGATGGATGGAATCGCAGCGGCCGAAAAACGAATGACCTGATCGCTGCCTGCGTCTCCGTCGCGGCGGCGCCGCCCGGCGGAACCTCGGTCTTCAACTGTTCATCTGACGAAAGATTCCGTCGAGCTCCTCTCGCGTCGCCCGGCTGGCCTTCTGCGAAAAACCGTACGCGATCTCCCGTTCGCCCCGCGCGATTCCCTCCATTACGGAATCGACGAAATCCGACACGGGCACGCCGAAGGTGTGGAGCCCCGGGCCGCCGAGGTCCGTGTCGACCGCCGGTGGCACCAGCTCGACGACTTCGATCGCCTCTCCGAGCTGGCGACGCAGCGACAGAGTGAACGAGTGCAGTGCCGCTTTCGTCGCGCTGTAGACGGGCACGCGGGCCAGGGGCGAAAACGAGAGGCCCGAGGTCACATTGACGATTGCCGGATCGGACTGCCCCTTCAGGTGGGGGACAAACAGCATCGCCAGATGAACGGGCGCCTCGAAGTTGATCGCGATCTCTTCGGCGGTTCCCGGCCACTCCTCCGGCGCGTCGAGGCGAAACGAGCGCTGGATTCCGGCATTGTTCACCAGGACATTCAGCTGCGGGAACTCCCGGACGGCCCACTGGAAGAGAGAGATCCGCTCGGACTCGCGCGCGAGGTCGCAGACGCGAATGGCGAGCTCCGGATGCGCGGCCTGGGCGCCGCGCAGCTTTTCCTCTTTGCGGCCGCAGACGATGACGCGGCTTCCGGCTCCGAGAAATCGTTCCGCGAGCGCGTATCCGATTCCCGACGCTCCTCCGGTTACGAGTACGGTGCTCGACTCGAGCTTCATGGGCGATCTCCTCGGAAGGATCAAACTCGAATCGCGTTCCGTTGTCCATTGTCCACCGCCCGATCAGCAAGACTCCGGCGGCCTCGCCACCATCCGTCGCTCCGAGCTCCTGGGAAACGGCCAGGCGATCCCCGGGCTACCCGTGGCGGGCAGCTTTCCGGCCGCTCTCGGGTTAAGGTACGGCAATGAAACGACTGGTCGAGCTGACGGTCGCCGATCTGGCGGCGACGGCCGTCTGGCGTTACGAAGGCGGCACCGGGGACGAGGCGGTCGTCGCCCCGGCGGAGCGCACATCTCTGTCGATCAGCGACGACGAGGTTTTCCTGGCACGAACGGAATTCACGCTTCCCGACGGGAGCCGGCATCCGGGCTTCTGCTTCCCCGTCGACGACACCGGCGTCGACTACCTCCAGCCGGTCATCGTGACGGAGGCGGGCCAGGTCCGGTTCTGGTTGGAAGGGCCCGTCTCGCCGGAGGCGCTCGCGGGACAGTGGGCCTATCTCGGCCGCGGCGTCGAAGAGGTTTTTCCTGTCAGTTTCCGCTGTCTCGTGCCGGTCGACGACCGGACGGTCGCGGGCGTCATCTCTCAGGTGGAGCATTCTCCGGACGTCGCCGCGTCCCCCGGTCCGCCCGGCGCGCCGGGTTCCGACGCCGGCGAGGACGAGGCCGACTCCCAGAAAGGGACGTCGACGGGAATGAGGCGCGCGAACGGATCCTTCCTCCTCGCGCGGCCGGTCCGCGCCCGGCAGTCTCCGAAGGCCCCCGAACCGGGAGAGAAACGAAGAGGGCCGCGCCACCCCGTCGAGATGACCGTCGATTTCTCCCACGACTCGTCGCAGGGGACCGGCGTCATCTCGAACATGTCGCGGGGGGGAATGTTCGTGCGCAGCCCGCGCGTGCCGAACACCGGGCCCCAGCTCCGGCTGACCGTCCACCTGCCGGACGGCCGCACCCTCCTGCTGAAAGGGAAGGTCGTTCGAAGCGCCGCCGCCGCGGAGCCCTCGCCGAACATGCCGGGCTCGGGTTTCGGCATCCGGCTGGCCGCGGATTCGCCCGACTACGCGAAATTTCTCTCCCAGCTCCAGAACAAGCCGCACAAAAACTAGCGCCGAAGCGTCCGGCCGACGCCGGCACTCCCGCACGATCCCGAACGCGGGGCCGCCCTGGTCCCGATCTCGATGCCGACGCTGATGCCGATGCTGATCCGGATGCTGATAAAAAGGCGGGATGAGATTGAGAACGCTTCTCTCCTCCGTACCCCTCGTGCTTCTGTGCCTGCCCGGGCGGCCTGACCTGATCGCGCAAGCGGGTCCCGCTCCCTCGCCCTCCGCGGCGGCTTCGGCGAGGCCGAACCCGCTGTTGGCCGCGAGTCCACTCCCCTACCAGGCGCCACCCTTCGACCGGATTGAGGAGAGCGACTACGCCCCCGCGATCGAAGAGGGGATGAAGCGCCAGATCGCGGAAATCGAGACGATCGCCAACAACCCCGAGTCGCCGACGTTCGGGAACACTCTCGAGGCGATGGAGCGCTCGGGCGAGCTCTTGACGCGAGCCTCGAAGATCTTCTTCAACCTGACCCAGTCGAACACCACCGAGACGATGCAGAAGATCAAGGGCGAGGAGGCGCCGAAGCTCGCCGCGCACCAGGACACGATCTACCTCAACTCGAAGCTGTTCGCGAGGGTGAAGGCGATCTACGGCCAGCGGGCTCTCTTGAAGCTCGATCCCCAGTCGCACTTTCTGGTCGAGCGGTACTACGTGAATTTCGTGCGGGCGGGCGCGCAGCTATCGGAAGCCGACAAAGAGATGCTTCGGGCGCTCAATCAGGAAGAAGCCAGGCTCACGACGGATTTCACCGACAGGCTGCTCGCCGACACCAATGCGTCCGCCGTCGTCATCGACAGCCGCGCGGAACTCGAGGGCCTGAGCGAGGGCGACATTGCCGCCGCGGCGGACCGGGCGAAGGAGCGCGGCTTGACGGGCAAATGGGTCCTGACCCTGCAGAACACCACATCGCAGCCGGTGTTGACGACGCTCGCGAACCGGGCCATGCGCGCGCGGGTCTTCGAGGCCTCCGTGCAGCGCGGGAAACACGGCGGACAGAACGACACGAAAGCGCTGATCGCGCGGCTCGCTCAGCTGCGGGCGCAGCATGCGAAGCTGCTCGGGTATCCGACCTACGCGGCCTACGTGCTGGACGATCAGATGGCGAAGACCCCTCAGACGGCCGAGAAGCTGATGACTGACCTCGCGGTGGCCGCTACGGCAAAGGCGCGGGACGAAACCGCGCGCATGCAGAAACTGATCGATGAGAAGAAAGGCGGATTCCAACTCTCCGCCTCCGACTGGCAGTTTTACTCGGAGAAGGTGCGCAAAGCGGAGTACGACCTCGACGAGGCGTCGGTCCGCCCGTATTTCGCGCTCGACCGGGTTCTGCAGGATGGCGTCTTCTTCGCCGCCAACAAGCTGTACGGAATCACGTTCAGGGAGCGGAAGGACATTCCGGTGTATCACCCGGACGTCCGGGTCTTCGAGGTGTTCGACGCAAACGGCAAGTCGATGGCGATCTACTACGGCGACTATTTCTCGCGCGCAAACAAGAGCGGGGGCGCGTGGATGGATTCGTTCGTTGATCAGAGCGAGCTGATCGGAACGAAGCCGGTCGTTTTCAACGTGACGAACTTCACGAAACCGTCCGCCGGCCAGCCGGCGCTCCTGACCTTCGAGAATGTCACGACGCTTTTTCACGAGTTCGGGCACGCCCTTCACGGCATGTTTTCCAGTATCCGGTATCCAACTCTCGGAAGCGTCCCGCGGGACTTCGTCGAGTTCCCGTCACAGTTCAACGAGCACTGGGCGCTCGAGCCCTCGGTCTTCGCGCACTACGCGAAGAACCATCAGACGGGCCAGCCGATGCCTTCCGCGCTCGTCGAGAAGATCAGGAAGGCCCGGAAATTCAACCAGGGCTACAAGACGACGGAGTACCTGGCGGCCGCCCTCGTCGACATGGCCTGGCACAACCTGACGCCCGACGCGCCGCTGCAGGACGTGAACGCCTTCGAGAGCTCGGCGCTGAAGCGGTTTCAAGTCGACCTGCCCGCGGTTCCGCCGCGTTACGAGAGCACGTATTTCGCGCACATCTGGGGCGGCGGCTACTCCGCCGGCTATTACGCCTATCTGTGGAGCGAAGTCCTCGATGACGACGCGTACTACTGGTTCAAGGAGCATGGCGGCATGACCCGCGCGAACGGTCAGCGCTTCCGCGACATGATCCTGTCCCGTGGCGGCACATCGGAGGCAGCCGCGCTCTACCGCGCCTTCCGGGGCCGCGACCCGAAGGTGGAGCCCCTGATCGAAGAGCGCGGATTGATGCCGTCACGAAAGTGACGGCGAGAGGAGTCGCGAAAGTGACGGCGAGAGAAGTGCCGAAAGTGACGGCGAAAGGAGTCCCGATGCGCCTGTTTCCCGTTTCCGCCCTTCTCGTTCTTCTCGCGCTTCCCGCGACGGCGCGTCCCGCGGAGGACGCCGCCGCGAAGGTGGAGGCCCTGGAAAAAGAGCTCGTCGGAGCCATCGCGCGAACCGACCTCGCAACGTACGACCGCATCGTCGCGGACGACTACGTCGCGATCGAAGCGTCGGGCAAGGAGAACCTGAAGCGCGACATCATCGCGGCGTACCGCGCCGGCACCCGCGGGTACACCGGCCTGGAGATTTTCGACGTGCGTTCCAGGGTCTTCGGGGACACGGCCATCGTCGGCGCCCGCACGAAGGGATTCCGCCGCGAAAGCGGCCGCGACATTCCAAACAACGTCCACTACATCCGGGTGTACGCACGCCGTGACGGACGCTGGCGGGCCGTCGCTCAGAAGTCCTCGCCCGTCCCCGACGCGACGCCTTAAACGCCGCCGCCCGCAGGTCCGGCGACCGGCGCCGCTCTCGACGCGGGCGGCAGGAATTCCAGTCCGATGACTGGGTGCAGCTCGAGCCCGTTGTTGCGCCGCCGGTGGCGGTGGTAGTCGAAGAACCCGACTCCCGTCACCGAGACGAGCTCCCCGCGGGCGGGCAGGTGGCCGCGAACCGACTCGCGAGCCGCGGCGAACTGACTCTGGAAGCCGCTTCCCATCGAGAAGAGCGGAAGAGGAATTTCCGCGATGAGGGCCCGGGAGGGGTCAGCGGGATCAGCGAGCACGAGATGCATGTCGCCCTCGGCGCCGTCGAACACCCGAATCAGGCGAGCGCGAACCCGATACACGGTCGTCTCCTGCGGGGCCATGCGGGCCCTCCCGCGGAAGGCCGAGTCCGGCGGACGCGCAACTCGCGTGAGAGCGGCAACGGTCGTATCGACGGGCGTGATCCGCACCAGGGACCGGTCCGGGTCCCGGAACGTCTTGACGGGCCAGCGCATCAGGCCGACGTCGATGAAACCACCGGCCACCAGAAGGACGAAGCCGCCCGAAAGCACCAGCAGGGCGACGAGCGTCAGTCGCCAGCGCGTCACGTTCGCTCGCTGCAGGAACGGTCACGATCTCGACCGGGCCGCAGCTCTTCCCCCTCGCCCCGCGCGCAGGGAGAACACGGGGGTGAGGGGCGTAGAAGCAGAAAGCAGAGCCCGTGAATGTACAAGCTCACTCCTCCGAACATCGCAACCGATCGAACCGCGCTTCAATCGGGAAGTGTATGAGCTGTCCGCTCCTTCTCGCTCCCTCCGGAGCCGGAGGAGGCGTCGCAGACACGCGATCTGATTTACGTCGACGTCGAACCGGCATACGATTCGCTTCGGCGGGATCCGCGCTCTGCGGCGATCCTCCGCCGGATCGGGTTTCCAGGTTGAGAGCGCCGTCGGAAGGAGAGGTCATGAAGGTCATCGTGGTGGGCGCGACGGGAACGATCGGGAGCGAAATCGCGCCGGCCCTCGACTCGCGGCATGAAGTCGTCCGCGTCGGCCACAGCCGCGGGGAATTTCAAGTCGATCTCGAGAACGCGGAGTCGATCCAGGACCTCTACCGGGCTGTCGGTCCTTTCGACGCCCTCGTGTCGGCGGCCGGCCAGGCTCGGTTTGCGCCGCTCGAGGCCCTCACCGAAGAGGATTTCCGATTCAGCCTCGGACACAAGCTCATGGGACAGGTCGACCTCGTGCGGATCGGGCTCGCGACGATCCGGGATCGCGGGTCCTTCACCCTGACGAGCGGCGTACTGGCCTCCGAGCCCGTCCCGGGAGGCACCGCGATCAGCGTCGTGAACGCCGGGGTAGAAGCCTTCGCTCGCGCGGCTGCGCTCGAGCTGCCTCGGGGTGTTCGGATCAACGTGGTCAGTCCGCCGTGGGTCTGCGAGACCCTCGCCGCGATGGGACGCGATCCCGCCGACGGCATGCCCGCCAAAGAGGTCGCGAAGGCCTACGTGCGGTCCGTCGAAGGCGGAGGGTCGGGCGAAGTCTTCGATGCCCGGAAGTTCGGGTCGCCCGCCGGGAGATGAGACGGGTGAGGCGTGAGGGGTCAGGGGTCAGGGCCGGCGATAACCCAAACCAGAAGTGGTCCTTTGAGCTCCCCCGGCATCCCCTACCGCCCTGCTGCCCTGCGCCCTGCCGCCCTGCCGCTCGACGCACCTTGCCTGTGGCTTCCGCCCTTCGCCCTTCGCCCTTCGCCTCGCCTGCCGGCAGCCCCGACACGGTATTGTTCTGCCTCGCCAAATTGTATACAGTAGTCAGTATGCAATCACTCGCACTTCCGACCCCCCTCGACCGCCCGAACATCAGCGAATCGGTCGCATCCGCGGTGCGCGAAATGATCGTCGACGGACGCCTCCCCGCCGGAGAGCGCCTGAACGAGGTGCACCTCGCGGCGCGCCTCGGAGTGAGCCGAACGCCGCTGCGCGAAGCTCTCGGGAGGCTGGTGGCGGAGGAAGCGATCACGAGCGTGCCCCGGTTCGGCTTCTTCGTCCGGCCGCTCGCGCGCGAAGAGTTTCAGCAGATTTACCCGATGCAGGCGATCCTCGACCCGGAGGCGCTGCGCCTCGCGGGGCTTCCCTCGGCGGCGAAAATGGCGCGCCTCGAAACTCTGAACCGGCAGCTCTTCCGCATGCGCGACGCGGAGAAGGCGATCTCGCTCGATGACACGTGGCACCTCGAGCTGATCGGCGACTGTCCCAATCGCGTCCTGATCGGCCTGATCGCACACTTCATGCGACGCACCCGCCGGTACGAAATGGCTTTCATGCGGGAACGGCGGCACGTCCGCGCCGCGACCGACGACCACGCCCGAATCCTGACGGCCCTTCGCGCTCGCGACCTCGAACGGGCAGCCGCGACGCTCAGGAAGAACATGCAGACCGGCATCGAGCCCGTGCTCGCGTGGCTCGACGCGCGAACCGAGACGCCTTCTGTCGCCCGGGGAGGGAAGCCATGAGATCACGCCCGAATCTCTTTCTGGCCGGACTCGCGCTGGTCGCCGCCGCCACCGGTACCCCCGCCCTGTCGACGCCGGATGGCGGCGCTGCGGCCGTCGAGCTCGCGGGACTCTGGGAAGCGAAGCAGCGGCTCGGGCCGGACATCCGCGGTCCGCTCCGGATCGACCGGTCGGGCGGAGAATGGCGCGCGGAGATCGCCGGTCTCAGTGCTCCCGTCCGGGTGACCGGGGAAACTGTCGCGTTCGAGATGCCATCGGGAAAAGGCCAGTTCCGTGGCCGGTTCGAGCGCGGGCGCGAGCGGATCGCGGGATTCTGGACCCAGCCGAAGACGCGGCAGTTAGGGACGCGTTTCGCGTCGCCCTTGACGCTCGCCCGCTCCGGCGCCGCGGAGCGTTCCGGCAGTGGAAGCCGTGCCGGGAGCGGAACCAGCTCCGGCAGCGGGACCCTGTCCGACAGCGGGACATGGTCGGGAGAGGTCGTTCCACTGGAAGACCAGATGCGCTTCTATCTGATGATCACCGGGAGGCCCGACGGGTCCCTCGGCGCGTTCGTCCGGAACCCGGAGCGCAACGCCGGGCGGTTCCTGAATGTCGACCATGTCGAAAAAGAGAGCGAGCGCGTGCGCCTCGTGGGTAAGGGAGAGGCGGGAGGAAAGGGCGAGGTGCTCGCGGAGGGCGTCCTCCGCGACGGGACTCTTTCCATGCAGCTACGCGGTTCGACGTTCGACTTCGAGCGGGTCGCCGCGGGTCAGCCGAGCGATTTCTATCCGCGAGGCCTGCCCGCCGCGTCCTACCGGTACATGCCCCCGCCCGCGGGACCCGACGGCTGGCCGACCGGCACTCTCGAAGAGGCGGGCATCTCCCGCGACGCGATGGAACGGTTCGTCCGGATGCTGATCGCGACGCCGATGGACTCCGTGCACGCTTCCGAGATCCACGGCGTCTTAATCGCCCGTCATGGCAAGCTCGTCCTCGAGGAGTATTTTCACGGCGAGCACCGCGACATGCCTCACGACACCCGTTCCGCTTCGAAGAGCCTCACCTCGACCCTCGCAGGCGCGGCGATTCTTGCGGGGGTGCCGATCGCGACGTCCACTCCCGTCTACCGCGTGATGAACGGCGGCTCCTTTCCACGGGACCTCGACCCACGCAACCGAGCACTGACCGTCGAGCACCTGCTCACCATGTCCTCCGGGCTCGATTGCGACGACCGCGATCCCGACTCGCCCGGAAACGAAGACGTGATGCAGAACCAGGAAAAGGAGCCCGACTACTACCGATACACACTCGACCTGAAGATGATCCGGGATCCCGGGCAGAAAGCCGTCTACTGCAGCGTGAACTCGAACCTCCTCGGTGGAGTCCTGGCCCGGGCCGCGGCCCGACCACTGCCGGAGCTCTTCGGCGAGCTCGTCGCCGCACCGCTCGAGATCCGCCAATACTTCCTGAACTTGACGCCGACCGGAGACGCGTACATGGGAGGCGGCGTCAGGTTTCTGCCGCGCGACTTCATGAAATTCGGGCAGCTCCTTTTAAACGGCGGGACCTGGAAGGGACGCCGCGTGTTGAGCGCGGAGTGGGTCCGCCGCGCCGCCTCGCCGCTCGTCGAGCTGCGCGAAATGCACTATGGATACTTCTGGTGGGTCACGGAATACCCGTACCAGGGCCGCCGCGTCCGGGCGTTTTTCGCCGGCGGAAACGGCGGCCAGGTCGTCATGGGGATCCCGGAGCTCGACCTGCTGATCGCGTTCTACGGCGGCAACTACAGCGACCCGGTGCTCTACGTCCCGCAGCAGGTGTACGTGCCGGAATGGATCCTCCCGGCGGTCGAGTCACCTCCGCCCCTGAGGTGAGAGCGGCCTCCTCCCTCTCCCCGCGCGCTCGAGGAGCGTTGGGTTGAGGGGGCCCGCAGGGCAAGTGATGCGAGGCACGATGGCAGGCTGACGACGCCGGTTCTCGTCGAGCGGCTGATCGGAGACCCCGCCTACTCGCTCCGCAGCGCCTCCGAGGGCTCCACCCTCGCGGCTCTCATGGCGGGGACCGCGCTCGCGACCAGCGCGACCGCCAGGAGAACGACGGCGACGGCGGCGAATGTCGCCGGATCGCGCGGCGCGACGCCGTAGAGGAGGCCCGACATCACCCGGGTGAGAAAAAAGGCGATCAGGAGCCCCGCGCCAATGCCGGCTCCCGCCCAGGTGAGTCCGCGCCCGAGAATGAGTCGCAGCACGTTCGCGCGGGTCGCGCCGAGCGCCATGCGAATTCCGATCTCCCGACGGCGGCGGCTCACGAGATACGCCAGCACCCCCGAGACTCCGACTGCCGCGAGGACCAGGGCCAGCACCGCGAAGATCGATAGCAGCGACGCGGTCAGGCGCGGGGTCGCGAGCGACCCTCCCACGACGGCCTGCATCGAGCGGACGTTCGCCACGGGCAGGGAGGGATCGAGCGCCCGAATCGCCGAGCGGATCGGCGCGGCGAGAGCGAGGGGGTTGCCCTCCGTCCGCACGACGAGCGTCATCTCTCGAGGGGAGTTGCCCGTAGAAAGGGCGAACTGCGAATGCGGAGCATAAAACTTCGGCTTGATCACCGCGGTGAGTCCGTTGTGCCGCACGTCCTTCAGTACCCCGACGACTGACATCCAGGGGGCCCTCGAGTCGCCCATGCGCACGCGCTTGCCGATCGGATCGCGTCCGGGCCAGTAGCGGCGGACAAACGCTTCGTTGACGAGCACGACCGGAATGGACGTCGCGGAATCGGACCGCCGGATCGGACGCCCGAGCACCACCGTTTCACGCAGCGCCTCGATCGCGCCTTCGGAGAGGACCTGCCAGTCCGCGGCCGCGTTCCCGCCGGGCGGCGGGACGAAGCCCTCGACGCTCAAACCCCGGTCGCCGATCGGGCTCGCGAGGGGAAGGGAGCGCACCACGCCGGCGGCGCGGACACCCGGCAGCTGCGCCACGCGGTCGACGAGATTGCGGTACAGCGACGCGACGTTCTCCGCGTTCGGATATGCGACCGCGTCGGGTCGCAGTCGAAGAGTCAGAACGTGGTCCGGATCGAATCCGAGATCGATGTGCATCAAGGCCTCGAGGCTGCGGATCATCAGGCCCGCTCCGAGCAGCAGGACGACGGCCAGTGCCATCTGCGAGGCGGCGAGAGTCCGCCGGAGGCGCTGGCCCGCGACCCCCGCCGACGTGTTCGGCGCGGACTCCCGAAGGGACTCGTTTAAATCCGGGCGCAGCGTGCGCAGCGCGGGCGCGAGGCCGAAAAGGAGCGTCGTCACGCCGGCGAGAAGGGCCGCGAACAAGAGTATGCGGGGCTCGATCCCGATGGGAGAGAGAGTGGGAAGCCCCGCGCTTCCGTGGGCGGCGATCAGGCGGACCCCGGCCCACGCGAGCGCGACGCCGAGAACGGCGCCGCCGGCCGCGAGGACCAGGCTCTCCGTCAGCAACTGCCGGACCAGGCGTCCCTTTCTCGCTCCGATCGCGGCGCGGATCGAGATCTCGCGCTGCCGGCCTTCCGACCGGGCGAGCAGAAGGTTGGCGACGTTGGCGCACGCCATCAGCATCAGAAAGCCGACCGCTCCGAAGACGAGGAACAAAGCGCGTCCGGCGCCGCCCCGGATCTCCTCTTCGACGGGCACGGCGAAGGCTTCGAATCGCATCGAAACCGGATAGACGCCCTGCCGCGTCAGATTCGCGGTGACGGACTTGAGCTCGGCGGTGGCCTTCGCGGCGCTCGCGCCGGGAGCGAGACGCGCCGCTGCGTAATACCCGTGCGAGCCGTGCGACATCTCGGTCGGGTCGAGCTGCAGCGGAATCCAGAGAGACGTCGGTTCAGCCGCATCGACGGTGAAATCCGTCGGGAGGGCGAAGCCGTGCGGCATGACGCCGACGATCCGGCGGGACACTCCATCCACCCGGATAGACCGCCCGACCGCGGCAATGTCTCCGCCGTAACGCGCCTGCCAGAGCGCGTACCCGAGCACCGCGACGGGCGCGCCGCCGACGCGGTCTTCTCCAGCGCTGAACCCGCGCCCCACAAAAGGCCGCGCGCCGAGCGTGTCGAACGTGTTCCAGGTGACGCTCCCGATGCCCAGCCGCACCGGGTCGCCCTCGTCGGTGACGTTCGCCTTGCTGGAGTCCCATGCGGCGACCGACTGGAGGCTCGGGCAGAGCCGGCGATAGTCCTCGACCTCGCCATCCGCCACCCAGGTCTTGTCGAACGCGCTCCAGCGACTCCAGATCATCACGCGCCGTTCCGGCTGGTCGTAGGGGAGCGGCGAAAGGACCACCGCCCGGATGACGGAGAAGATCGCGGTCGTCGCTCCCATTCCGAGCCCGAGCGTGACGATCGCCGCGATGGCAAAGCCGGGGGCGCGTCGTAGGCTGCGGAACGCGTATGCGACATCCTGGAAAAAAGTGTTCATGCCGCCTTCCTTTCTGGGAACCCTGCGGGTGATACGCGAGCGCGGGGAGGAGGTTACGCCTCGTCTGACGCGAAGAAATGGCGCGGCGGTGGCGGGAGAGCGGGACGCGATGGCACGGCGGCCGCGGCCCGGAAGGGCCGGCGGAACTCTCGCGGGCAAAGGCCGTATCTTCCCGCGGAGGATCGCGATGCGCCTGCACCCTTTTCAGCGACAACGGTCCTTCGGACTTCTGGTCGGGTTTCTGCTCCTGCCCGGGCTCGCGGCGGCGGCCGCTCCTCGGCCTCCCGGAAAGATGGTCGACCTCGGCGGGCACCGGCTGCACGTCGACTGCCGCGGCCGGGGCGCACCCACGGTGGTCGTCGAGAACGGCCTCGGAGACTTCTCCTTCGACTGGGTCCTCGTGCAGTCGAAGGTGGCCGCGCAAACGCGGATGTGTACGTACGATCGCGCCGGGTACGCATGGAGCGACCCGGGCCCCCTGCCGCGCACGTTCGATCAGCTGAACTTCGAGCTGCGCGAGGCGCTTTCGAAGCTCGGCGAGAAGCCTCCGTTCGTTCTCGTCGGGCATTCCTTCGGCGGACCGGTGATCCGCAATTTTGCGGCGCTTCACCCGTCGGAAGTCTCCGGCATGGTGCTCGTCGATTCCGTGTTCGAGAACCAGCGCGTCGCGATACAGGGCAAAGCCGTCCGGCTGCGGGACGGGGCGACCGGCAAACCGGTTCCGCCGCCCGGGCGCGACATGAAAGCGCGCGCCATGAAAGCGAAAGACGGGCCTTCGCATCCGGTCGCGGGCGAAGAGGCCGCGAGATCAGCCACCTCTTCGCTCGATCCGCTGTACCGGCGGCTCCCTCCGCGGGAGCAGGAGTACCAGGTCTGGGCACAGTCTCTTCCCGAGCTCGGTGACGCGGAATCCAGTCAGAGGGAGTGGTCGACCGAGTATTTTGCGCGCCTCTACGCCAACCCCTCGGCGGGGGCTCTCGGCGCGATCCCGCTGGCCGTCCTGAGCCGGGCCCTGGGCGGATACTCGGACAATCTCGACGTTCCCGCATCGGAGCTCGAAAGCGAGCGGCTCGCCGGACAGGCCGGACTCGCCCGGCTGTCCAGCCGCGGCCGGCAGATCATCCTGCCGTGCGGACACAACATGGAGCTCGAGGCGCCGGACGAGGTCGCGACCGAGATCCTCCGGGTGGTCGACGAGGTGCGGAAGACATCGGGCGATTCACGCAGCCGCTGAGAGAGGGCCGTTCTCGAAGGCTCGAACCGGGTCGAGACGAAGCGCCGGGTTCGTGGGAACATCTCCCGGATGACGGACGCGCAGAGAGCGAAGGCGGCGAGGCTCCTCGAGCTTCATCGGCCCGGGCGGCCTCTCGTTCTCGTCAACGCCTGGGATGCGGCGAGCGCCCGGATCGTCGAAGACTCGGGGCTTCCCGCGGTCGCCACGTCGAGCGCCGGAATCGCGTTCGCGTATGGCTACCCGGACGGGCAGAAGATTCCCGTGGACCTGATGATCGAAGCGGTCGGCCGGATCTGCCGGGCCGTCTCGGTCCCCGTCACAGCGGACCTCGAGGCGGGATACGGCGCCTCGTCCGACGGGGTCGGCCGCGCGGCCGCCGGAGCGTTCGCGGCGGGTGCTGTCGGGCTGAACCTGGAGGATGGGACCGGGGTGCCGGAGCGCCCGCTCGAGAATCCCGACGTGATGTGCGAAAAAATTCACGCGATCCGGGATGCGGGCACCGCGGCCGGCGTCCCGGCGGTCATCAACGCGCGGACCGACGTCTACCTCGACCAGGTGGGGCCGCCGGAGGGGCGATTCGCCGAGGCGATGCGGAGAGGCAGGATTTACCGCGAGGCAGGCGCGGACTGCATCTTCGTTCCGGGCGTCACGGAGAAAACGGTCATCGAGGCGCTCGTCGCGGAGCTCGCCTGCCCGGTCAACGTCCTTGCGGTCGCCGGGAGCCCCTCGGTCGCCGAGCTCTCGAAGGCGGGCGTCGCCCGGATCTCCCTCGGTTCGGGCCCGATGCGCGCGGCGCTGACGCTCCTGCAGCAAATGATCCGGGAGGTTTCGACGCAAGGAACCTTCCGGGAGCTCGAGGGGATCATTTCGCACGCGAGCTTCAACGAGACACTTCGCCGGCGTCTGCCATAGCATCCAGCCTTACCGGCAATTCCGCCGCCACCACGACAGGAGTCCCCATGAGAAAGCTTCCCGCTCTCGCGCTCGCGTTCACACTCGCCGCCGGGGTCGCCGCCGGTCAGCAGAACTCGGCGAAGCCGAATCCGGCCGCCGCCATGAAGCCGACGCACCCGATCATGAATTCCGCGGACATCACCTGGGGCGATCAGCCTCCCGGCTTGCCGCCGGGCGCAAAGATGGC
Organism: Thermoanaerobaculia bacterium; assembly: GCA_038229875.1. GTDB lineage: Bacteria > Acidobacteriota > Thermoanaerobaculia > UBA5066 > Gp7-AA6 > JALYUA01. Next base: position 15,364 of record JBBROA010000056.1, read on the forward strand.
TCTTCTCGATGGCGATCCCTCGAAGCCAGGGCTGTTCACCGTACGGATGAAGGCCCCGGACGGATACACGATCCCCGCGCACTGGCACCCGACCTCCGAGTCCCTGACCGTCATCTCCGGGACCTTCAATCTTCAAACGGGCGACGGTGCAAACCTGGGGCCGGCGGCCGCGTTGAAAGCCGGCGGCTTCGCCTCGATGCCCCCGAATATGCGCCACAAGGTGGTCTGCCAGGGAGAGACCGAAGTACAGATCACCGCAATGGGGCCGTTTCAGATCACGTACGTGAACCCGGCGGACGACCCGCGTAAGCCGCTGAGCAAGTAAAGCAGACGGCCCGCACGAAATCAGGGGCTCGTCTCATCGACCCTCCGGGCATCGATCTCTGACTCGAGGCTCGTCAGTCTCGAGGTTCCGCCCCGCACCCCAGCCCTCTCCCCGGCGCGCGGGGAGGGGAGAGGGAGCGGAGCTGCGCTCAGGCCGAAAGGATGGTGACGCTCGCCCCGTCCCATAGCGACCGGAGGCGACGTTGAACGAGGCTCCGCTGAAGCGGAGGTGGAGGCAGGCTTGTTTGGCGGGATCTGAGTCTGTTTATACATACGAAGCGGAGAGACCCGGCGTTTCATTTTCGCCGTCGGGTATTTTTCTTACGCGCAGGTCCCAGTCGGGAATTCCCGCCTCCGGCGGCCCGTTTTCCCTTCATTCCACCCAAGCGTTCCGAACTCGCTTCACGTGCGGGCGCCTTAAGCGACGCTGGCGCATTACGAACCCGGGATCTCCTACCCTGATGCCGAAGATCGACCTGGGCGATTTCTCGCTGGCGACGATTCTCTTCGCCATCCTCTTCGGTCTCGTGGGGCTCGCGGCCTTCCGGTATGGAAAGAAGAACGGCGAGCCCCGCCAGCTCTTTCTGGGGATCGCGCTCATGGCGTACGGATACTTCGTTTCGAACGCCTGGATCTCTCTCGCCGTGGGGACGGTTCTGACCCTTCTCCTGTTCTTCCCCGCCTGACGGCGAACAGCGCTTCGCCGCCCCCGGAATGTCGTGGTATGTCGGTTCCGAAATTCAGGGCAAAAAAACGGGAGCGCGGCGTCGGCGGCGCGACCAGAACCGGAGGGATGGATGTCGCAGCGACGGATCCTCGCGTGTTTCGTACTCCTCGCGTCGGCGTCGGCGGCGGCGACCGCTTCCGCCCAGTCGCTGACCGCGGCTGACCGCGACAAGGCGATGTAATACCTGGAAAGCACGAACCAGGCAATCGTCGACGCTACGAAGGGGCTCTCCCCGGCTCAGTGGACCTTCAAGGCCGGGCCGGATCGCTGGTCCATTGCCGAGGTCATGGAGCACGTCGCCGCCGGCGAAGACCTCATGCGCGGAATGATCGAAGACAGCGTCTTGAAGGCGCCGCCGCGCGCCGCGGGTGAGGACGTGGCCGCGATCGACGCGTTCGTGATGAGCGCCGTTCCCGACCGCTCCACCAAGATGCAGGCGCCGGAGCCCCTGAAGCCCACGAATCGATTCGGATCGCCGGAGGAGTCGCGCAAGCACTTTCTCGAATCCCGCTCGGCGACGGAACGGCTCCTCGACGGCCGATCCGACCTTCGGGCTCACGCGGCCGACAGCCCGTTTGGAAAGAAGCTCGACGCCTACGAGTGGATCCTGTTCATCGGCGCCCACAGCGAGCGCCACACGAAGCAGATGCTGGAAGTCAAAGCCGACCCCAATTTTCCGAAGAAGTAATCCGCACACGCGGAAATACAAGAAGAAAAAGGAGAACCTCTATGCAAAAACCGCAACGCATCGGCCTCGTCGTACTTCTCTCGCTCGGTGTGGCGATGGCGAGCTTCGCAGCCGGAGCCGGAAAGGACCTCGAGGCCACTCCCCAGGCCAGGGCGTATCGCGCGCTTCTGAAAGCGATCGATGCCGGAGATTACGAGGCGTACAAGAAGTGCATGATGGCCGACGCCGCGAAGGACATCGACGGCCAGGTGAAACAGATGGGGAAGACTCCCAGGGAGACGATGGAGTTCTTCAAGGTCATGGAGCCGACCGACATCAAATTCACGAGCCTGGACGTCAAGGGGAATAAGGCAACCCTGATGGCCACGGGCAAACAGGGCGGGGAGATGAACAAGGGCACGATTGACCTCGCCGAAGAAAACGGGCAGTGGAAGATCGGCAAGCAGAGCTGGAGTAACGCGAAGTAACTCGTCGCCAACCGTCGCCTCCGCTCTCCCGCATCGAGAGGCTCCTCCTTCCCTTCGGTCAGGAGACTCCTCTCGACGCGAGCTTAGGCACCAGCGTGACTAAAACGCACCTCGGCTCCCCCTTTGCGTTCTGCTCTGTCCTGCGCCTTCTCCCCTTCCGATCGCAATCGGACGTTTTTGGAAGGAATGTAGCGCTTCGAGGACCAGGGTACTGGCACAGCGATTGCTCCTTCTTTAAACAGAAACGACTGACAGAGGAGGAACAATGAATTTGAAGGCTTTACAACGAACCTTGTTGGGTGTCGCGCTGGTCGGAGGAGCTGCGGCGACGACCGTGGCGCAGATCCCGCTGCCCCCGCTGCCCCCGGGATTGAACGTCCGCATCACAACGGGCAGGCCTCCCGCTCCGCGGCGCGAAGTTCGCTACGCCCGCCCCGGCGCGGATTACGTCTGGATCAACGGTTTCTACAATGACGATGGCGGCCATTGGGGCTGGGTTCCCGGACGCTGGGAACGCCGGGCAGAACCGAATGGCTACTGGATTCCCGCTCGGTACATCCGCACGAGCCGGGGCACGATCTATGAGCCCGGCCACTGGTCCAACCAGCAGCTGGTCGTAGAAGACAGCCTCCGCGAGAATCGCGAGTGGCGCCGGCACGAGCGCCTCCACGAGCGCGAAATTCAGTCAGAGCGCGACCGCGATCGTTGGGATCGCGACCGGGACCACGACCGCGATCACCAGTAAGACTTCGCTCAGAATCGGATATCAAAACGGCGGCCCTTCGGGGCCGCCGTTTTTCTTTGTATTTGTCTGCCTGGTTTCTCTTACATCCCCGGATCGTCTCCCGAAGGTCCATAGATCGAGGGTACCTTTCCTCCCATCGGCCTCAGATAGGCCGACAGCTGGCCCCGGTGGTGGATCGCATCGAAGAGGAATCCCCAGAGCATCTCCCCGAGCGGCGCCTCCCAGACGACCTTCCCGCCCATCGCGAATCGAGCCTTCCCTTCCCAGGCCGCGTCGTCGAGCTTTTCGACGAGTGTCTCGAGCTCGGCGGCGTTTCGTTCGTATGCCCCCGCCGATTCTTCGAGCGACGGCGCCGGCTTCTGCACGTAGTTGACTTCGCCACGCTCGACGACTTCGCACGCATCGTGGAGCTCGTCGGCAAGAAGCCAGGCGAGGTCGCCGGCCGCCATCGATTTCGGGTGGGGACGGTAGCCCGCCTCCCCGGGAGGCAGAGCCCGGAGCACCCTCACGAAGACCGGCTTTTCGGCGCGCAACCGTTGACTGAAAAACTCACGAGAATTCATCGCTCTCCTCCAGACGTTCGCGTTTCCCGGCGACTCCCGCCTGGCCTTCCGCAATGACACTGTACGTCCGGCGCGGTTCCCGACAGAGCCGTTGGCCCGGCGCGCTACGGGAGGAGCCGAAGCGTGTCCTCCGCCACCGCGTCGCCCCCGTGCACGCCGTCGGCCGTGAGCGACGCGCGCACCGTGAGTGTCTGCCCTGCGGAGCCCGTCGGAAGGAGACCCGTCACGTGGACGTGCAGGCGGGACTGTGAATTCGAGTCGAGCGTATTCAGGTTCCAGTCGACGGTGGCCCCCGTGCCGTTGGAGAAAGTCGCCGACGTTCCGGACGACGCCTCGACGGACGTCACCAGGAGAGGCGCCGGGAGTATCACGGAAACGCGCCCGTTTCGAACGTTGTTGATGCCGATGGCGACCGCCTCGACGTCAATCGTGAAGCTTTCTCCGGAGCGGGCCGACTCCGGCGCGTCGACCCGGGCGCTGGCGAACGCACCCGGGGCGGTGGTCGTGTCCGTGTCCTTGCAGCCGATCGAGGCGGAGAAGAGCAGGGCCGGCAGCAGCGCAATGCGAAGTGTCTTCATCGAGGTCCTCCATGTGTGACGACGCGAGAAGATCTTCACACAAGGGGTGGTTTGATCGGCAGCGGGAGGGCCGGAAAGATGACGCATTCGGGCCGCGGGACGCAAATACCGCAGACGCTCACTGTTCCCTTCCACGTGGGCGAATTCGTCGAGGGATTTTATCGGCCCGCCGGCTCCCGGTCCATCCAGCCGGAACTGGCAGCCGGCACCTCCCAGGAGCGGATGATCGCGCTTTTTCGGGAGGTGGCAGAAGAGGTGGAACGAAGCGGAGCGTCGCTCGTCTATGCGGCGGATTGCATGGCCCCTCTCGGCGTGCTCGCGGGGCTTCACCGCCGCGGCGTGTCCCCGTGCGTGGTCTGGCTCGACGCCCACGGCGACTTCAACACCTGGGACACCACACCCTCGGGATACATCGGCGGGATGCCCGTGGCGATGCTGACGGGACGGGGGGAACAGACGATCGTCGAGGCGCTCGGGCTGCCGGTGATCGACGAGGCGCGCTTCCTGATCTCGGATGCCCGTGACCTCGATCCCGGGGAAGGCGTGGCGCTCGCCCGGTCCCGCGTTCGTGTCGTCCCCGCGGAAAAGATCGCGCAGGAGATCCCGCCGGACCTCCCGATCTACGTGCACCTGGACGTCGACGTGGTCACACCCTCCGAAATGCCCGCGCTCCGATTTCCGGCTAAGGGAGGCCCGTCGCTCGCGGCGGTCGAATCCTCGTTGCGCTCGCTCGCGCGGATGGGCCGGGTGGTCTGCACGACCGTCGCGTGCACGTGGGACCCGGGGAGTTCGGGGGCGAACGCCGCGGCAGCCGCAACGGAGCGACTCGTCGCCGCATTGAGGGAACGCGTCTAAGCCGGGCCCCCTGAAGTTCCGATTCCCGCTTCCCGATTCCCCCTTACCGCTTCCCGCTTACCGCTTACCGCTTCCCACTAAGGGACGACTCTCAGCGTTCCCGTCATGTTGTCGTGGCCGATCCCGCAGGACGAGTTCGTGCAAGCGCCCGGCGTCTTCACCCAGGTGTCCGTCGGGCGACGGTGAGGCTATGGAGCCTGGGAGACCGTTAACCGTCAGCCGTCAGCCATCAGCAGCCGTCAGCAGCAGGCCGCGCATCGGGAGCCGAGCGACCCCGGGAGCGAGACGGCCGCCGTACTCCGCGGTCCACTCAGAGGTGAGTCGCGTTCGGATCACTTCGTCCCTCGCCCTTCCCCTACACCTACCCCGCCGCTTCCGCCAGGTCCGGCACTCCGTTGTCCACGTCGAGATCCTTTCCGGTGGCCTTGTGGGTCCTCGCCACCAGGACGTAGATCGACGGAACGACGAAGAGCGTGAACACGGTCCCGATGATCATCCCGCTGACGAGCATGATCCCGATGCTGTTTCGGGCGCCCGCTCCGGGACCGCGCGCAAAGACCAGGGGCATGTGGCCGACGACAGTCGCCGCCGTCGTCATCAGAACGGGTCGCAGGCGGGTCGCGGCGGCTTCGATGACCGCGCGGACCTTATCGGCGCCCTCCTCCTGGAGGTGATTGGCGAACTCGACGATCAGGATCCCGTTCTTCGCGATCAGGCCGACCAGCGTGATCAACCCGACCTGGCTGTAAATGTTGAGCGTCGTGAAGCCGAGGAACGAGAACAGGAGCGAGCCGGCGAGGGCCAGAGGCACCGAGCCCGCCAGGATGATGAACGGATCGCGGAAGCTCTCGAACTGTGCCGCCAACACGAGGTAGATCAGGATTCCGGAAAGAAGGAACGTCCCGAGGAACTTGCCGCCTTCCGTGCGCACCTGGCGGGACTCGCCCGCGTAGTCGACGCTGAACCCGGCCGGGAGAATCTTCTTCGCTTCTCCTTCCAGAAATTCGAGCGCGGTGACGAGAGACACGCCCGGCGGGATGACCCCCTGGATGTGGACCGCGTTCAGCTGCTGGAACCGCTTCAGCTCACGCGGCTCCGTCGTCGTCTTCAGAGTCGCAAAGGTCGAGAGGGGGATGAGCTTGTCGTTCGAGCCGCGCACGTAGATCTGCGACAGCTGATCCGGCGTGAGCCGCTCCGAACGTTTGACCTGCGGGATGACCTTGTAGCTGCGCCCCTGGACGCTGAATCGGTTGACGTAGTTGCCGCCGAGGAGGGTCGAGAGATCCTTCCCGGCCTGCGCGAGGTCGACGCCCTGCGACCGCAGCTTGTCGCGGTCGAACACGACCTCCGCCTGCGGCTGGTCGAACTTGAGGTCCGAGTCGGCGTACATGAACTTGCCGCTCGCGAAGGCCTTTCCGACGAGCTGGTTCGCGATATCCGCCAGCTGCTGGGGCTCGGCGGTCGACGTGATGACGAAATCGACAGGGAAGCTTCCCCCGCCGGGAAGCGCCGGCGGCACGAGCGGGATCACGCGGATCCCGGGGATCTTCGAAACTCCCCCGGCCACCTCCAGCTGGAGCTGAGGAGTGCTTTTCTTCCGCTCATCCCACGGTTTCGTCACCATGCCGGAGAATCCGCCGCCCGGGAACGTGAGCTGAAACGTCGCGCGGGTCTCCGGAAAGGATTGAAAAACGTCGTTGACCTGGCGGGTGAAGAGCGTTGTCTGGTCGAGCGTCGCGTTCGGCGCCGCCTGGATGATCCCGAACACGATGCTCTGGTCCTCCGTGGGCGCGAGCTCCTTCTGGGAAAACATGTAGAAAGGGAAAATCAGCGCGGTGACGATCGCCCACAGTACGAAGACAACCGCGCGGTAGTTGAGCGTCCCGGTCAGAATGGATGTATAGCGGCGGCGGACGCCGTCGAAGCGACGGTTGACCCAGCCCGCGAAGCCCTTCTCCGTCGCTCCGGCGCGGAGCAGTCTCGAGCTCATCATCGGAGAGAGCGTCAGGGCGACGATGCCCGAAACGATCACCGCGCCCGCCAGCGTAAAGGCGAACTCCCTGAAAAGCGCTCCCGTCAGTCCGCCCTGAAGCCCGACCGGCGCGTAGACGGCCGCGAGCGTGATCGTCATGGCGATGATCGGTCCCCGGAGCTCCCGCGCGGCGTGGATCGCAGCCTCGAAGGGCTTCTGCCCCATGTGCAGATGCCGCTCGACGTTTTCGACCATGACGATCGCATCGTCGACCACGAGGCCGACCGACAGCACGATGGCGAGGAGCGTCAGCAGATTGATCGTGAATCCCGCGATGAGCATCAGGAAGACTGCTCCGACGAGCGAAATCGGAATTGCGACGATCGGGATCAGGACCGAGCGGAACGAACCCAAGAAGAGAAAGATGACGATGATGACGATGACGAGCGTCTCGGACAGGGTCTTCAGGACTTCGCTGATCGCCTTGTCGATGTAGAGCGTCGAGTCGTATGGAATGCCGGAGGTCATCCCGGCGGGCAGCGACCCCTGGACCTGCTTCATCTCCTCGCGAACCTTCCGGATCACGTCGAGGGAGTTCGCGGTCGGAAGCACCCAGATACCCATGAAAGTGGCCGTCTGACCGTTGAAACGGACGTCCTCCTGGTAGTTCTCCGCGCCGAGCACGACGTCCGCAATCTCGGACAGCCGCACGACGGTGCCCTTCTCCTGCTTGACGACGAGCTGCTTGAACTCATCGACGGTCTGCAGGCTCGTGTTCGCGACCAGGTTCACCGAAACCATCGATCCCTTGGTGCTCCCCAGCGCGGACAGGTAGTTGTTCGCGCCGAGGAGATCGCGGACCTGAGACGGAGAGATTCCGAGCGCCGCCATCTTCTCGGGCTTCAGCCAGATCCGCATCGCGAAGACGCGAGCCCCCAGAATGTCCGCCCGCTGCACGCCCGAGACAGCTGACAGCTTCGGCTGCACGACGCGGGTCAGGTAGTCGGTGATCTGATTCTGGTCGAGGTCCTTCGAGGCGAAGCCCAGATACATCGAGGCAAACTGCGTGTCGGCGGTCTGCAGCTCGATGACGGGCGCCTGCGCCTCCGGAGGCAGGTCGTTGCGCACCTGCGCGACCTTCGTCTGGATCTGGGTGAGAGCGGCATTCGCGTCGTAGTTCAACTTCAGGTGCACCGTGATCGTGCTGACGCTCTGGGCGCTCGAGGACTCGAGATAGTCGATGCCGTCGGCGCTCGCGATCACGCGCTCGAGCGGGCTCGTCAGAAAGCCCCGGACGAGATCAGCGTTCGCGCCGACGTACACGGTCGAAATCTGGATCACCGCGATATCGCTTCGCGGGTACTGCCGCACGGACAGCGACCGGATCGATTGAAGACCCGCGATCAGGATGACGAGGTTGACGACGATCGCGAGAACCGGGCGCTTGACGAAGAGGTCGGTGAATTTCATCAACTGTCCTCGGGCTTGGGAGCAGGGTTGTTGCCGGGCTGAACCTTGTTGTTCACGTTGACCGCCGCCCCCGTGCGCAGCTTGAACACACCGGACGAGACGACAACCTCCCCGGGCTTGACGCCGGAGAGAACGGCCACCTGGTCGCCCCGGGAATTGCCGAGCTTGACGAACTGCTGGCGAACGCCGAGGTATTTCTGCCCCTTCGGACCCGTAACGTCCTCGACGATGAATACGGAATCTCCGTACGGCGCGTATTTGATCGCCGAGGTCGGAACGGTGATCGCCGAATCGGCGGAACCCAATCCAACGTTCGTCTTGACGAACATGCCGGGGCGAAGCGTCGCGTCGGCATTGTCGAACGTCGCCTGGATCTGAATGTTTCGCGTCGCCTCGTTGATGACGGCGTCGATGGCCGTCACGCGCCCGTCCGCCGCGACTCCCGCACCGCCCTCGGCCGTGACATGAATCCGGAAGCCCACTTTGAGTGCCGCCACCTGCTGCTGGGGAACGCTGAAATTCACGTAAACCGGGCGGATCGACTGGAGGGGCACGACCGGCGCACCTCCCTGAAGGTACTGGCCGAGGTTGACCTGCCGAATACCGAGCACTCCCGAAAACGGCGCCTTGATCGTCTTTCGATCGATCGACGCGCGGATCTCGCCGACGCGTGCCAGCGCCTGCTTCTGCTCGGCCGCCAGGCGGTCGAGGTCCGCCTGCGAGGAGATCCCCTGCTCGACGAGACCCTTCGCGCGCTTCAGGTTCAAGTCGCTCAGGTTGCGGCCCGCGTCGGCCGCCGCGAGTTGCGCCTGCTCCTGACGGGTGTCGAGGCGCACCAGTACGGCGCCGGCGGAGACGGTCTGTCCCGATTCGAAGAGGATCTTTTCCACGATCCCGGGAAGGTCGGCGCTGACCGTCACGCCGTGGACCGCCGCGACGGAACCTATCGAGCTCCAGGTGGTAGGCCACTGCTCCTGCCGGGCGACGATCGTCGTCACCGACTCCGGAGGGGGCTGGAAGGAGGCGCCCGCCTTGATCGCGCCCTGGATCTGGCGCGTCTTGATGGCGGCGATCGTCGCGATGAATGCGGCGGCGATCACCAGCATCAGAATCATTCGTCGTTTCATCGAAAGCTCTCCATTTCCTGCCCGCACCGCTCTTGAGACCCGCGCTCTCGAACGTCGTGTTCGAGGCGATAGGAAGTTGCGGGCGCCCGGGGTTTGTAGCCTATCAACCTGTACTGACAGGGGGCGCGGCGCGTCCACGGGGCGACTTTTCCATTCCTGTGATACGCAAGAATCGCGGGCAGGATTCCGAATTTCAATTCCGGCCCGCTGTTGCCTCGGGCGGCGGGGGACGCGGGGCGGTCGAGTTCCGCAGGGAACGCACCGGTCGTCCCGAGCCGTCGCGCTTTCGCGGTCAGAGCACCGAGCGGCAAAGAACCCGGGAATAGAATCCGGATAACCCATGCAGCTGAACCGATGGCCTTGATCCGGGGCGAAAGACTCGGGCCTTATGAGATCATCTCGCCCCTCGGCGCTGGTGGGATGGGCGAGGTCTTCCGCGCCCGGGACACGAGACTCGACCGGGACGTCGCGATCAAGGTCCTTCCCCAGAGCGTCGCCGGCGACCCCGCGGCGCTCGGCCGTTTCGAACGCGAGGCGAAGGCAGTCGCCGCCCTGTCGCACCCGAATATTCTGGCGATCCACGACGTCGGCACGTCCGGCGGCGTCACCTACGCGGTCATGGAGCTGCTCGAGGGCGAGTCGCTGGGCCAGCGCCTCTGCGAGGGGCCCATTCCTTCGCGGAAGGCGCTCGACATCGCGCGGGAGGTGGCGCTGGGCCTCGCAGCGGCGCACGAAAAGGGAATCGTCCATCGGGATCTGAAGCCGGAGAACCTCTTCCTGACCTCCGACGGCCGGGTCAAGATCCTCGACTTTGGCCTCGCCCGGCAACTTTCTCTGCCCTCCGGCGACGCAACGCACTCGCCCACCGCGGCGCCGGCGACCGAGCCCGGCACCGTCCTCGGGACGGTCGGCTATATGGCGCCTGAGCAGCTTCGTGGCCAGCCGGCGGACGGTCGGAGCGACATCTTCTCCTTCGGCGCCGTCCTGTACGAAATGTGCTCGGGCCGGCGCGCCTTCAAAGGCGACACGGCGATCGAAACGATGAACGCGATCCTGAAAGAGGACCCGCCCGAGCTCTCGCAGAGCGGTCGCGCCATTGCGCCGGCGGTGGAAAGAGTCATCCGGCACTGTCTCGAGAAGAATCCGGCCGAGAGGTTCCAGTCCGCGCGCGATCTCGCCTTCGACCTGGCGTCCCTGTCCGGCGTCTCGACATCGGGCGCTTCTAGTGCGGTCCCGGGAGCTCCCGACGATCCAGGACGCCGCCGGTTCGCCGCTCCAGCCCTGGCGGCTGCCGCGGCAGGCCTTGGCCTCCTTGCAGCCGGCACTCTCGGCGGCTGGTTTCTCTCGCGGAGCAGCAGCACGAAGACGGAGGAAGTCTCGTTCCACCGGCTGACATTCCGTCGCGGCAACCTCCTTTCGGCGCGGTTCGCGCCGGACGGACAGACCGTCCTCTATTCGGCGTCCTGGGAGGGAGCTCCCCCCGAGATCTTCACGGTCCGCACCGACGGCGTCGAGTCTCGACCTCTCGGCCTGCCCAGGGCGGACGTCGGCTCGGTGTCGTCGAAAGGAGAGCTTGCCGTCC
>JBBROA010000057.1:0-26032 GCA_038229875.1 Thermoanaerobaculia bacterium
CCTCACGCCCTTTTTCCCGCGGTGCTGTTCCGCCTTTGGCTGGCCCTGGGGGGCGCTATAACAAACTCCCTCCCCCCCCGGACCGCTACGACTCGGCCGGTCCGCGCGGCGCCCGCCCGCCCCCCCCACCGCCGAGCGGGTCGGCCGGATGCGGCCTCCACCGCTCGGCTCGTCCCTCCGTTCGCTACGGCTCCCGCATCGGGAGGCTCCTCCTTCCCTTCGGTCAGGAGACTCCTCCCGATGCGAGCGTAATCGCCGTCGTGGTGTGAAGAAACCCCTTCTCCCGGCGGGAGTGTTCAGCCCGGACACCTGTTCACCATGTGTCCGGGCTGAACAGGGAGAGCGTTGGGGTGAGGGGCCCGCAACGATGCGGCCTTTCAAATCCCTCGCTGACGGGGAAGCCGGCCGAACGAGGAAGTTAAAGTAGAAGCGACACACCCATGCCGAGACCCCCTGCCTCTCTCGGGCGCGCGGGCGCCTCGCGCGGCAGCGCCGCGCTCCTGACGGCGGCGGCCGTTGTTGCGGTCGTGCTCGCCGGCGTCCTTTCGGCGGCCTTCTCCTGGCGGACCTGGATCCTCCCGTTCGTCGATTCGCCCCGCGAGATGAACGTGCCGGCGCGGATCGTCGCGGGCGAACGACTCTATCGGGACGTCGTCTACTACTACGGGCCCGCGGGGCCGTGGATCAACGCGGCGGCGATCGCGGCGTTTGGCCGGAAGTTCGCGAGCCTCGAGGCGGCGGGGCTCTGCGCGGCGGTGCTGCTGTTTGCCTCGCTCTCCCTTCTCACGCGCCGCGCGGGCAGCGGCCTCGCGGCGTTTGCCGCGTGCGCATGGGCGGCGGCTCTCTGCATCGGGGCGCCGAATGGCGGTTCGTTTCTGTTTCCGTATTCCTTCGGCGCGCTCTGGGCGTTCGCCGGCTCCTTCCTCGCGCTGGCGGCCGCTTCGGGCGGTCCCTCGCGGCGCGCGCGCTTCGTCATCGCCGCCGGAATCGCGCTCGCGCTTTTATCCAAGCCCGAGATCGGCGCGGCGCTGGCGGCGGTGCTGCTCGTCGGAGGACTGCGCGACGCGGAACGGGGGCGCTTCCGGCACGTCGCCGTCGCGCTCTCGATCGGCGCGGCCGCGGCCGCGGCGGGATGGGCGATCGCATGCGCCGGGCTGCCCCTTTCGGCGCTCACACCGGAGGGACCTCTCGCCCTCTTCTCGCCCCCGGCCGAATGGCGCAGCGTGTATCGGGTGATGTCCGGCGCGGCGGATCCGAGCGGATCCGCGAACCGCGTGGCGACCGCGCTCTTTCTCGACCTCGCGATCGCGGGCGCGGCGGCCGCCGCCGGCTCGCGCGCCGCGGAAAAAATTCCGCGTGTCGCGATTGCGGCCGGCGTCGCTCTCTGCGCCGCCGCCGCCGTCCTGCTTTCCCTCCCTTCCGGCGCCGCCATCGAAGACCGGCTGCCTCCGCTGCTCGCTCCGATGCCCCTCCTCTGCGCGATTGCCGCTCTCGTTCTTCTCCGGGCGCCGCTCGACCCCCGCGGGCGCTCAAAATTCCTTCTCTTCGCCTTCGCCGCTGCCGCGGCGTCCCGTGTGCTCCTCGGCCTCACGTACGGCCGCGTCACGACCCCTTACTCGATCCTCGTCTTTCCGGGGCTCGCCGCGGCGGCCGCGATTCTCGCGATCGACGGCGTCGCGTTTCGTGTCCCCTGGCCCCGGGGCGCCCGCGTCCTGTTCTCCTCGGTGTTTCTCGCCGCAGGCGCGGTCGCGCTCGCGCGGGGCGTCCGACTGCATCTCCCGGAGCGGTTTCCTCTAATCGTGACTCCCGCCGGACCGCTGCGGCTCCCCGCCGATCGCGCGGAGGCGATTTCGGAGACGGCCGGATATCTCCTGGCGATGGTCCGCCCGGGCGACGGCTTCGCCGGCTTTCCCGAGGGAGGCCTCTTCAACTTCACTCTCGGGCTTCCGAACCCTCTGCGCCAAGAGCAGGTTCTACCCGGGCACCTCGACGCCGCCCGGGAGGAGGAAGTCGCCCGGCGCATCGAGACGGCGGGCCCGCGGTTCCTCATAATCGCCAATCAGCCGACCGCCATCTTCGGACCGGTCGCCTTCGGAGACGACTACGCCCGCCGAATCCGCGCGGCGATCCAGAGCCGATACCGTCTCGGCGCCACGTTTGGCGAGGGCGCGCCGGAGTCCAGAGTGGGAGACCCGCGATTTTTCATCCACGTTTACGAACGGGTCGGCGCGGCTGCCGGCATGCGCGCGCCGGTCCCGGGGATCCCCTCCGGGCCGAAATGACCGCGCGGGTCTCCTCTTCGAACGAGCTCCCGACCCGCGCCTGGGAGGCCGCGACGCTCCTCCTGGCCGGCCTGCTTTTCGTGGCGGTCCGGCTGCCTCTCCTGACGGACCAGGGGTCGGCGCGCGGGTGGAACAGCGACGCCGGTGTCTTCGGCCTCGCGGCGCGCGAGATCGTCGAGGGCGGAAAAATCGGAGTCTTCTTCTGGGGCCAGACCTACATGGGCCCGCTCACTTCGCTCTCCGGCGCCGCGGTCGCGATCGTGCGACACGGTCGGGGCGGGGGAAGCGTCGATCCCATCGACCTGCGCCTCGGCACGATGGCCGAGGTCGCTCTCGGCTCTCTCTTCTTCTGGCTCGGGTTGCGCGCGGCCCTGGGAAGGTGGCCGGCGGCGGTGGCCGTTCTGCTGCTCGCGATCGGTCCCCGGTATCTCTTCGACAGCTCTCTGATCGCGCGGGGGGACGAGATCGCGTTTCTCAGTTCCGGCGCCGTGTTCTGGCTCTGCGCGCGATCGCTCGCGGGACAGCGGAGTCCTCCGCTCTTCGAAGCGCCGGCGGGTTGCCTGCTCTTCGGGCTCGTCGCGGGTTTCGGTTGGTGGATGAACCAGGGCGTCGTCTTCATCCTGCTGCCGCTCGCGCTCGTTCTCCTCCGGGATTCGCGCGTCTGGTCCGAGGTCCGCCCCGTCCTTCGCCCGCTCGATCGCCTGTTCGTCCGGCCGGAGCGGCTCGGCTGGCCGCGGCTCCGGCAGGAAGCTCTTTTCGCGTGGAGGGCGTGGCACTTCCTTCTTGCGGCGGTGTTTCTGGTGGCGATCGCCAATCAGGCGGGACTTCCCGTGAGGTCGTTTTACGCGCGCGAGCCGATCGTCGAGCCGATCGGGGCTTTTCTTCTGACCGCGGCGCTCGGCGAAACCCTCTTCCGCGGCGACCTCGCCCGCCGGTCGCAGCGGATGGGCTCGGATCTCGTGCGCCTCGCTCCGCGCGCCCTTGCGCTCTCCGGGGGATTCCTGATCGGGTGCCTGCCGGCGGCCGCGGGCGGGAGGCTCGGCTGGTACGAACCGGCGTACGGGCGCCCGTCGTTCGACGTCGGCGTGAACGGGCTGCTGCGCCATCTGCGCGACATGGCGGGAGCCGACCTCTGGTCCTGGCTCGGCGCCGACCGGTCGTTTCCCGGCGCCGTCTTCGTAACGGGGTGCGCGGCGGGGCTGATCTTCTTCGCGTGGCGGCGCCGGAACCGCATCCGCGGACTTCTGACGCTGTCGCCCGCCCCGGCGGGAGCGGGCGCCCTCGCGGGAACGATCCTCCTCGTCGCGCTCGTGTTCTACGCCGTCGCTCTGCGAAACGGCGGCGATCCGCGCTATATCGTCCCCGCGTTGCCCGTTGCTTACGGAGTCGCCGCCGCGGGCATTCTCGAAGCGGCAGGCTCGGCGCGCCGCCGCGCGAAGGGAGCCGCGGCCCTCGCGCTATTTCTGAGCTGCGGGATCTGGTCTCAGTCTCGTCAGGCCGCGGCGCGGGTATCCTCGATCCAATCCGAGCCCGATCCTCGCGTCCTCATCTCGCAGATCCGCCGCGAGGGCTACAGCGTCTGCTACGCCGGCTTCTGGGAGGCTTACAAGCTGCAGTTTCTTTCCGGGAACGCGCTGCGCTTCATCCCGTGGAGGGCGCACGACCGGAACCCGGCGGCGTCCCGCGCGCTCGCCGCGCAACCGGGACGCAAGTGCCTGCTGTTCCCGGACGGAAGCTTTCGTGAATTTGCCGCCGGCGACTCTCCAAAATCGATGTCGGATCGGCGCGCACTCGCGGTTTCCGGACCGGGCGGCCGCGCGGGCTCGATTCCCGATTCCCGGTTTCCGACTCCCGGCCGCCGTCACCCCTAACGCCTAACGCCTAACGCCTAACGCCTGACTCCTAACGCCTAACGGCGCGGCGGCGGATCCTGCCCGAGCTGTCCGGTGTCCCATCCTCCACCGAGCGCCTTCACGAGATTGACGCTGGCCGTCATCCGCCGCGTCAGGAGGTCGACGGACGTGCGTTCGTTCGCCAGCGCGATGCTCTGCGCCGTGACGACCTCGAGGTAGGTGGTAATTCCGCCCGAATAGCGGCTCTGCGCGAGAGCGGAGGAGCGCTCCGCGGCGCCGGTCGCCTCGGTCTGCTGCACGGCTTCCTCGGCGAGGATTCGCACCGCGGCGACGCTGTCTTCCACCTGGACGAACGCGGCCAGCACGTTCTCGCGGTAGAAAGCGACCGCCGCGTCGTATCCCGCCTCCGCCTGTTCGCGCGCGGCGCGCCGCCGCCCGCCGTCGAAGATCGTGAAGAGAATCGACGGCCCGATCGACCAGAACCGCGCTGGCAGCGAGAACCAGTCGGCCAGACGCGTCGCCTCGTATCCGCCCGTCGCAGCGAGGAGGAGCCGGGGAAAGAATGCCGAGGTCGCGATGCCGATCTGGGCGTTCGCGGCCGCCATGCGGCGCTCCGCCGACGCGATCTCGGGCCGCCGCTCGAGAAGCTCCGACGGAAGTCCGACCGGAATCGGGGGGGGCGCATAGGTCCCCGCAGTCGGCGGAATCGCAAAATCCCCCGGCGCCTTGCCGACGAGCATCGCGATCGCGTGCTCGAAACGAGCGCGAGAGAGCCGGAGATCGATCAGCTGCGCCCTTGTCGTGAAGAGCTGCGTCTGCGCCTGCGCGACGTCCACGCCGGAGACGACCCCCTGGTCGTGGCGATTGACGGTCAGATGCAGCGCCTTCTCGTATCCGGTGGCGGTGGTCTCGAGAAGCTGGATCTGTGCGTCGACGCCGTGGAGCTGGAAGTAGTCGACGGCGAGCTCCGCGTGCATCGTGAGGCGCACGGTTTCGAGGTCCGCTTCGGTCGCCTGGGATAGCGAGACGTTCGACTCGACGTTGCGCCGGATCCGGCCGAAGACATCGACTTCGTAGTTGAGATCCACGGGAAGCTGGTACGTGGTCACGGTGACGGGCATGCCGCCGGTCGCGACGGCGGAGCGCCCGCTCTGGCCGCGGCTGACGGAGGGCGAAGTGCTCACGGTCGGGTAGTAATCCGCGCGGGCGCCGCGCACGGCCGCGCGCGCCCCTCGGAACTGAGCCTCCGCCCGCGCGATCGTCTGATTGGAGACGGCCACCTGCTCTTCGAGCGCGTTCAGGTCGGAATCGCCGAAGACTTCCCACCATCTGCCGCGGGCCGCCGAATCCGCGGGCTGCGCCGGCTTCCACCGGTCGGGGGCCGCCGCCGCGGAGCCCGCCGGGGCCTCTTCCCGGAACTTGGCCGGGACGGGCGCCTCAGGCCGGTGGTAATTCGGCCCCACGGCGCATCCCGCCATCGCGGCGGCGAGGAGGACGCCGAGCGTTGCGCGCAGGCGGCTCACGCCTTCTCTCCGGTGGCGGGCGCGGGTGGGAGGACGGCGATCCCGGCGGACCGGCCGCGGCCGCCGTGCCGGACGCGCTGCATCCGGAGGCGGAAACGGTCGAGGTACAGGTAGACGACCGGCGTCGTGAAGAGGGTGAGCATCTGGCTGAAGACCAGCCCCCCGACGATCGCGATACCGAGCGGCCGGCGGAGCTCCGAGCCGGTCCCGCTGCCGAGGGCGAGCGGCAGGCCTCCGAGCAGGGCGGCCATGGTCGTCATCGTGATGGGCCGGAAACGCAAAAGGCACGCCTGAAAAATGGCTTCCTCCGGACTCTTGCCTTCGTTGCGCTCGGCTTCGATCGCGAAGTCGATCATCAGGATCGCGTTCTTCTTCACGATGCCGATCAACAGGATGATTCCGATCAACGCGATCACGGAAAGTTCTGTTCGGCAGATCAGCAGGGCAATCAGCGCTCCGACGCCGGCGGAAGGACTCGTCGAGAGGATCGTGATCGGATGAATGAGGCTTTCATACAGGATGCCGAGCACCAGGTAAACAGTCAGGAGCGCCGCGGCGATTAAGATGGGCTCGTTGGCGAGCGAGGCTTGGAATGCCTGCGCCGTTCCCTGGAAGCTGCCGCGAATCGTTCCCGGAAGCCGGATCTGCTGCTCGGTGCGCTGAATCGCGGTGACGGCCGTGCCGAGGGCGACCCCCGCGGGAAGGTTGAACGAGACGGTGACGGACGGGAACTGCCCCTGGTGGTTGACGGTCAGCGGCGCCGTATTCGCGGAGTAGGAGGTGAACGCCGCGAGCGGGACCATCTCGCCCGCCTTCGACCGCACGTAGATTGACTTCAACCCGCCCGGGTTCTGCCAGAACGCGGGATCGACTTCCATCACGACGTGGTACTGGTTCAACTGCGTGTACATGGTCGACACGGGCCTCTGGCCGAACGCGTCGTAAAGCGTGTTGTCGATCATCTGGGGCGTGATCCCCAGGCGAGCCGCCGTGCTGCGGTCGATCGTGAGTGACGCCTGCAGGCCCTTGTTCTGCTGGTCGCTGTTGACGTCGGCGAGTTCCGGAAGCCGCCGCAGGCTCTGGACGACACGAGGGGCCCACACGAAGAGCTCCTTCGGGTCGTCCCCCTGCAGCGTGTACTGGTATTGGGCGCCGCCGCCGCGCCCGCCGATCCGGAGGTCCTGGATGGGTTGGAGAAAAAGACTCGCGCCGGGGACGTTCGAGAGCTTTCCCCTCAGCCGCGCGATGATCTGGTCCGCAGTCACATCGCGGTTTTCCCGCGGCTTGAGAGCCACGAACATGCGGCCCGAGTTGGATGTCCCCCCGAGGAATCCGTTCGCGCTCTCGACGGCGGGATCCTTCATCACCGTGTCGACGAACTGCGCGAGCTTCTTCTGCATCGCCTGGAAGGAGGTGTCCTGGTCCGCCTGGATGGACCCGTTCAGCCGGCCGGTGTCCTGCTGCGGAAAAAATCCTTTCGGAACCTTCGCGTAGAGGAAGACCGTTGCCGCCATGGTCGCCAGGGTGACGCCGAGAGTGAGGGGCTGGTGCGCGAGGACCCAGCGAAGAGCGCGCTCGTACCGGCCGAGGATCCAGTCGAACACCCGCTCACTCGCCTTGTAGAAGCGGCCGTGGTTCTCCGCGTCGTGCGCCTTCAGGAGCTTCGCGCACATCATCGGCGTGGTGGTCAGCGAGACGACGAGCGAAACGGCAATAGCGACCGACAGCGTGACCGCGAACTCCCGGAACAGGCGTCCGACGATTCCGCCCATGAGAAGGATCGGGATGAAGACCGCGACGAGCGAGATGCTGATCGAGACGACGGTGAACCCGATCTCGCTCGCGCCGAGAAGGGCGGCCTCCATCGGCTGCATCCCCTTTTCGAGATGCCGGGTGATGTTCTCGATGACCACGATGGCGTCGTCGACGACGAACCCGGTGGCGACCGTCAGCGCCATCAGCGAGAGGTTGTCGAGGCTGTAATTGAGCAGGTACATGACGCCGAACGTCCCGATCAGCGAGATCGGGACTGCCACGCTCGGAATCAGCGTCGATCGCACGTTGCGGAGGAACAGGAACACCACTAGGATGACGAGCACGATCGAGATCACCAGCGTGAGCTGGACGTCCTTCACCGAGGCCCGGATGGTGCGTGTCGCGTCGATAACGACGTTTAACTGGACGACCGGTGGAATCGACGCTTGGAGCTGAGGAAGGATCGCCCGGATCGCGTCGACCGTCTGGATGATGTTCGCGCCGGGCTGGCGGAAAATGATCATGATGACCGCGGGCTTCCCGTTCGAGAGCCCGCCGGTGCGGATGTCCTCGACCGAGTCCGTGACCTTCGCGACGTCGCCCAGCCGCACGGCGGACCCGTTCCGGTAGCTGATGATGAGCGGCTCGTACTCGCTCGCATGGAGGAGCTGATCCGTCGTTGAAAGCGACCAGGTCCGTCCGTCTCCCGAGAGACTTCCCTTCGCGCGATTCGCGTTTGCGGCGCCGAGCGACGTCCGCACGTCTTCGAGCGACAGACCGTTGGCGTTCAGCGCCGTGGGATTGATGTCGACGCGGACGGCCGGAAGGGCCCCGCCTCCGACGACCACCTGGCCAACGCCGCGCACCTGCGACAGCTTCTGCTGGAGGATCGACGAGGCGATGTCGTACATCTTGGCGCGGCGCACGACATTGGACGTCAGAGAGAGCAGAAGGATTGGAGCATCCGCGGGATTGACCTTGCGGTAGTTCGGGTTGTTCGGAAGGTTGGCCGGCAGCTGGCCGCGCGCCGCGTTGATGGCCGCCTGGACGTCACGCCCCGCCGCGTCGATGTTGCGGTCGAGGTCGAACTGCAGGGTGATGTTGGTCGAGCCCTGCGAGCTCGCGGACGTCATTTCGGTCACCCCCGCGATGCGGCCGAACTGCCGTTCGAGGGGCGTCGCGACGGAAGACGCCATCGTCTCGGGAGACGCGCCCGGCAGCCCCGCGTTGACGTTGATCGTCGGGAACTCGACCTGGGGCAGCGGGGACACCGGCAGGAACTTGTAGGCGATGCCTCCGGCGAGCGCGATCGCGACCGTCAGAAGACTGGTCGCAATCGGGCGCCGGATGAACGGAGCGGAGAGGCTCACGCGCCCTCGACCGGGTGGAGGGCTGGCGCGGACGCCTGCCGCTTCTTCGTCACGCGCCTCGCGAGCCGGTCGAACGCGAGATAGATGACCGGAGTCGTGTAGAGCGTCAGCAGCTGGCTGAAGATCAGGCCGCCGACGATCGCGATTCCGAGGGGGCGCCGCAGCTCCGACCCGATGCCCGAGCCCACCGCGAGCGGCACGCCGCCGAGCAGGGCGGCCATCGTCGTCATGATGATCGGCCGGAACCGCAGCTTCGCGGCCGAAAAGATCGCGTCCTCCGGCGTCCGCTTCTCGTTTCTCTCGGCGTCGAGCGCGAAGTCGATCATCATGATCGCGTTCTTCTCGACGATGCCGATCAGAAGGATGATTCCTATGAGCGCGATGACGGAGAAGTCGATCCCGAAGAGCATCAGAGAGAGAAGGGCGCCGACGCCAGCCGACGGCAGCGTCGAGAGAATCGTGAGCGGGTGGATGTAGCTCTCGTACAGGATGCCGAGGAGGATGTACACGGTCACGATCGCGGCGAGGATCAGCAGGGGCTGATTCGCGAGCGACGCCCGGAAAGCCGCGGCTGTGCCCTGAAAGTTCCCCTGGACGCTCGCCGGCATCTGCAGCTCGGTCCTCGCCTTTTCGATGGCGCGGACGGCCTCGCCCAGGGACGCGCTCGGCGCGAGGTTGAACGACACGGTCGCGACCGGAAACTGCCCCTGGTGGTTGACCGCGAGCGGCGCGTTGCCCGTGCGGATCTGGGTGAACGCGCCGAGCGGCACGGCGCCGCCGCCCGCCGAGCGGAGGTACACGCTGCCGAGGTCCTCGGGCCGCCGCTGGAACGAGGGGTGAGACTCGAGGACCACCCGGTACTGGTTCAGCTGGGTGAACATGGTCGAGATCTGCCGCTGACCGAAGGCGTCGTAGAGAGCGTCATCCAGCATCTGGGGCGTGATGCCGAGCCGCGAGGCCGTCGTCCGGTCGAGGAGCAGCCGCGCCTCGAGCCCGGCGTTCTGCTGGTCGCTCGCGACGTCGCGCAGCTCCGGGATCGCCTGCAGCCGGCTCACGAACTTCGGCGTCCACTCGCCGAGCTCCTTCGCGTCCGCGTCCTCGAGGCTGTACTGGTATTGCGTCCGGCTGACCCGGTCCTCGACGGAGAGGTCCTGGACGGGCTGCATGAAGAGGGTAATGCCCTCGACTTTCGCCAGCTCCGGCTGCATCCGCCGGATCACTTCGCCTGCGCTCGAGTTCGACCCCCGGTCGCCGAGTGGCTTCAGGTTGATCTGGATTCGGCCGCTGTTCATCGTCGTGTTGGTCCCGTCGATCCCGATGAACGACGAGATGCTCGCGACCGCGGGGTCCCTGAGGATCACGCGTGCGATCGCCTGTTGTCGCTCCGACATCGCGGGGAACGAGACCGTCTGCGAGGCCTCCGAAATGCCGAGGATCACGCCGGTGTCCTGAACGGGGAAGAAGCCCTTCGGGATCACCACATACAGGAGGATTGTGGCGACGAGGGTGGCCGCGGCGACGACCAGGGTGGCGCGCTGGTGTCGCAGGACCCAGGTCAGCGTGCGCCCGTAGAACTCAATGATCTGCTCGAAGATGCGCTCGGACCGCTTGTAAAACGTGCTCTGCTCTTCGGGCTTCTTGTGGCGCAGGAGCTTCGCGCACATCATCGGGGTCAGCGTCAGCGAGACGAAGGCCGAGACCAGGATCGTGACGGAGAGTGTCACCGCGAACTCGCGGAACAGCCGGCCGACGACGTCTCCCATGAAGAGCAGCGGGATGAGCACCGCGATCAGGGAGACCGTCAGCGACAGGATCGTGAAGCCGATCTGCTCCGAACCCTTCAATGCCGCCTCGAGCGGAGGCATCCCTTCCTCGATGTAGCGCGAGATGTTCTCGATCATCACGATCGCGTCGTCGACGACGAACCCGGTCGAGATCGTCAGCGCCATCAGCGTCAGATTGTTGAGGCTGTACCCCAGCATGTACATGACCCCGAATGTGCCGACGAGCGAGAGGGGCACCGCGACGCTCGGGATCACCGTCGCCGCGAACGTGCGGAGGAACAGGAAGATGACGAGGACGACCAGGGCGATCGTCAGCATCAGCTCGAACTCGACCTCGTGCACCGACGAGCGGATCGTGCTCGTCCGGTCCGTCAGGATCGAAACCTCGATCGCGGACGGAAGCGAGGCGCGAAGCTGGGGCAGAAGCGCCTTGACGCGGTCGACGACCGAGATGATGTTCGACCCCGGCTGCCGCTGGATGTTCAGGATGACGGCCGGTGTGTCGTTCATCCAGGCGGCCTGCTTCACGTTCTCCGTGTCGTCGATCACGGTCGCAATGTCGGACAGGTGGACGGGCGCTCCGTCCTTGTAGGAAATGACGAGGGGCCGGTACTGCTCGCTCGAGAGCAGCTGGTCGTTCGCGGCGATCTGGTACGCCTGCTGCGGGCCGTCGAAAGTTCCCTTCGCCTGGTTGACATTCGATTGCGCGACCGCGGTGCGGATGTCCTCCATCGTCAGGCCGTAGGAGGAGAGCGCCGTCGGATTGACCTGGATCCGGACTGCAGGCTTCTGGCCGCCACTGATACTGACCAGCCCGACGCCGGGCAGCTGCGAGATCTTCTGCGCGAGCCGCGTGTCGGCGAAGTCCTCGACCTTCGAGAGGGGAAGCGTCTTGGAAGTGAGCGCCAGTGTCAGGATCGGCGTGTCGGCCGGGTTCGTCTTGCTGTAGATGGGCGGGTTCGGCAGATCCCGCGGGAGGTACGTGCCGGACGCGTTGATGGCGGCCTGCACCTCCTGTTCGGCGACGTCGATGTTCAGGTCGAGCGCGAACTGGAGCGTGATCACCGAGCTTCCGTCGGAGCTGCTCGACGTCATCTGGTTCAACCCGGGAAGCTGCCCGAACTGCCGCTCGAGCGGCGCGGTGACGGCCGACGCCATGACGTCCGGGCTCGCCCCCGGATAAAACGTGACGATCTGGATCGTCGGGTAGTCCACCTGGGGCAGCGCCGAGACCGGCAGCTGCCGGAAGCCGATGATCCCCGCCAGGAGGATCCCGACCATGATCAGCGAGGTCGCGATCGGCCGGAGGATGAAGGGGCGGGAAGGGTTCAAGAAGCGGGTTTCCCCGCGCCACCCGGCCGTCCGCCGCGCCCGTTGCCGCGGGCGCCGTCGTTCCCCCCGCGGACGGCGTCCGGCGGGCCGGCGGCTCCGGGAGCGCGGCCGGCGTTGATCGCCACCTTCGCTCCCGGCTGGAGCTTGTCGACGCCGTCCACGACGATCGGCTCGCCGGCCGCGACGCCGCTGCGGACGGACGTAATTTCGCCCTCGGTCAGCTGCACGTCCACGGTGCGCATCTCGGCGGTCGAGTCCGGCTTCACGGCCCAGACAAAGGTGCTCTGGGGGCTGCGCTGCAGCGCCGCGGTGGGGACGAGAACGGTGCCGTGCAGGGTGTTCACGAGAAGTCGCGCGTTCACGAACTGATTCGAATAGAGCGCGCTGTTCTGGTTCTCGAAAACGGCCTTGATCCGGACCGTTCCGGTCGCCTGGTCGATCTGGTTGTCGATCGCGAGAAGCGTCCCGAGCGCGAGCTGCTTTTTGAGCTCGCGGTCCCACGCCTCCACGGGAAGCTTCCTTCCCGCGCGGAGCTGCTCCTGCACGGGGGGCAGCTGATCCGCCGGAATCGTGAACACCACCGCGATCGGTTGAAGCTGCGTGATGACGACGATGCCGTTGGGGTCACTCGCGTGCACGATGTTTCCCGGATCGACGAGCTTCAATCCCACCGTTCCGGTGATGGGAGCCGTAATCCGGCTGTAGGCGAGATTCAGGTTGGCGCTCTCGATCAGGCCCTGATCGCTCCGCAGCGTCGCCTCGAGTTGCCGGACGGTTGCGGCCTGGGTGTCGAGCTGCTGGCGCGGAATCGAGTCCTGGGCGACGAGCACCTGGTAGCGCTGCAGGTCGACGCGCGCGTTGGCCAGGGCGGCCTCGTCTTTTGCCTTCTGGCCTTCGGCCTGGAGCTTCTGGACCTGGAACGGGCGGGGGTCGATCTCCGCTAAGAGGTCGCTCTTCGCGACGAGCTGACCTTCCCGGAACAGCACGCGGAAGAGCTGCCCGTCGACCCGGCTTCGGACGGTGACGGTGTTAACGGCGGTGACGGTTCCGAGACCGGTCAGGTAAACCGGGAGATCGCCGGTCCGAGCCGGCACCGTCGAGACGGGGATCACGCGGTTGGCGGCGGAGGTCCTGGCCGCGGCCGCTTCCTTCTTCTCCTTCTGACCGGAGCGCGAAAAGAGAAAGACCGCGAGAGCCGCCGCCAGCACCCCGACGATCCATGGCCAGCGTCGGCGGCGGGGCGGCGTGGTCACGGCCGCGGCGTCCGCAGGAGTCGGCCCGGCGTTCGAGGGGTGCGAGGGCTGGTCCCGCTTTTCGGGGCCGGGAGGATCCGCGGGAGCCGGCAAGGGACGCTGAGGGAGCGGTGCGTCGGATTTCATCGTTCGAAGTTCCCGTCCATTCTGCCGAAGGACCCCTCGTCCCCGGCTTCTGCGTGCTCCACCCTTGCCGATCGTGCGCCCGGCGATCCTCATTCGGGAACCCTTCCCGGCGAAGGATTTCGCGCCGCGTATTCTGAACCTTATTCAACAACGGAGAATTCTGCGTCCGGGTTACAGAGAAATGCCTTCAAGACGTTGAAATGACGAGGCTTGTTCCCCCCGACGGACTTGCAAGTGTGGGGCCGCACCGCGAAGGGCGGGAAAAATCTTCTTGAGGGGGGTGAGAGGGAAAGGGGGGAAAGCGGAAAGGCGGGCAGGAGGCCCTGATCCCTCGGCTGCCCGATCCGATTTTCGGTTCCGGACTCTCGATTCCCGATCCCCGAATTCCGCTCCCCGCTAACCCCTCGAGGACCGCGCGATCACCACCGTCTCTCCCGACACATAGTCGTAAGGACGCCGGTCGAAGCCTCCGTAGATCGCCACCCGGTCGAATCCCGCGCGGGCGAGCAGATGCTCGAGCTCGTATCGGAAGAAGTAGCGCTGGCGGAAGCTCGCGCGACGGACCGCCAGCCGCCGCCCTCTCCGCCGCCGGTCGTATCGGAAGAAGATGTGGACGATCTGGCGGACGTGGTCGATCCGCGCCCGCGACCTTCTGACGATTTCTTCGCGGCCGCGGGTGAACCGCATTTCTTCGAACTCCGGGATCTCGGCAGGTGCGATCGCGGGCAGATAGGGAGCGGAGACGTCGAAGGCGAGGGTCCCTCCCGGGGCCAGGTGCTCGCGAACGCGGGCGAGACACGCAAGCTGCGCTGCGGGCTCGTGAAGATGCTGGAACGCCCGAAAAGCGGAGAAGATCAGCCCGAACCGCTGCCCCGGAAGCGAAAACGACTCCATGGCGGCGCGCCGCAGCGTCAGGTTTCGGGGCGGCTTTTTGCGACGTAGCTCGCGGAGCATCGGGGCCGACGAGTCCACGCCGGTGCAGGCGATACCATCCCGCGCGATCGCGAGCAGGACCCTCCCCGACCCGCACCCGAGCTCGAGCACCGGGCCGCCGCTCTTCCGGGCGAGGGCGAGATAGAACGCGACGTCGCCGGAGTCCCTTCGAAGCGCGGCCTCGCTGGCGTCGTAGTACGCCGCCGCGGCGGACTCGTAGCCGTCTTTGCCTCGCGGGCGGGTTCTCGCGTTCTCGCCGGCGTGCGGTCGGGCCGCGCGCGTCATCTCATCCCGCCGATCAGACCGCGGAGCGTCGCAGGAACCTCGGAGGCGAGTCCGGCGGTCAGCCCGCGAAGCCTTTCCCGATCAGCTCTGCGCGATGACGGGCTCGGACGGGTATTGCGTTTCGGCCCCCGTGACCCGCATGAGGATCGCGCCGGCAAATCCCTGAAGCTCGAAAAACCCCTTCGCCGCCCCTTGGACCCGTACTCGGTCATCGGAGAGACGGTATACGACGGGACCCCGCGCGCGCCCCGGGCCGTGATCGAGGACCTGGCCGCGAGGTGGCCCGCGCCGGTAAACCAGGCGCGGGCACTTCGATGTGGACGTTCCGCAGCCGCTCGATGCGGCGCGGGCTCTACTCACGCCGCCACCTGCGCGGCCCCCGCCGTCCCTGGCCTGCGGAGAAGGAGGTTCCCGATCCCGCCGGCGACGCCTACTCCGAGCGCGAGCCACGAAATGGCGGGTGTCCACACATGCGTCAGGCCGAAGACCGCGTCGAGCGACAGCGCGCCGGGAGACATCAGCGTGAAGGCCGCGGCAACGGCCCCATACAGCAGGGAGAGCTCAATGCCGCCGGCGCCGGCGAACAGCCCGTTCTTCCAGTGGACGGCGATCGCCGCCACGATCATCACCGACACCATCAGCGCCGGTCCAACGGGGCCGAAGAGGCCGAGCGCCATCAGCAATCCGCTTCCGATCTCGGTCACCGACGCGGTCCAGGCAAACGGGAGGCCCGGCCTGAACCCCAGCTGCTCGAAGAACCCCGCCGAGGCCTTAAGGGCGTGCCCTCCGAACCATCCGAACAGTTTCTGCGCGCCGTGCGCAACCATCAGAAGCCCGAAAACCAACCGAACCAGAAGCAATCCTTCGTTCATGAGTCCTCCTCCGCAGAGAGTACTATATTTTACATATTACCTATACAATTATTAGGGACTTGAAATTCCCGGGTCGAGGATGAGATTCTCAAGGGGTATGAAGAAACACGATGATCGGGGACAGCTCTGCACCCGGTTCCACCGGGCGATCGAGCTGATAGGAAGGCGCTGGACGGGCGCGATCGTGTTTCTGCTGCTCGGCGCGCCCAGCCGGTTCGCCGCGCTGCGCGACGCCATCCCCGGAATCACCGACCGCATGCTGAGCGAGCGCCTGCAGGAGCTGGAGAAGGAAGGGATCCTCGACCGCAAGGTCATCCCCGCGACCCCGGTCAGGGTGGAGTACTCGCTGACGAAGAAGGGTCTGGCCCTCGGCACGGCCGTCACGGAGATGGCCGGGTGGGCGGAGCGGTGGATCCCGCTCGACGCCCGCACCGCGGGAGCTTCGACGCCGGCGAAACCGGCACGCCCCCGCCGCTCAGCAGTCTCCTAGACTCCCGCCCGAGATCAGAGCCGATCCCACCAGGCTTCCT
Organism: Thermoanaerobaculia bacterium; assembly: GCA_038229875.1. GTDB lineage: Bacteria > Acidobacteriota > Thermoanaerobaculia > UBA5066 > Gp7-AA6 > JALYUA01. The sequence continues at coordinate 15,899 of JBBROA010000057.1, forward strand.
GCCGGTCCGGCAGCGCCGAGGGGTCGACGAATTCTCCGGGTCTGGGGATCACGATCTTCACACCGTCTGTCGTCGCCGCGGCCAGAGCGCGGTCCGGCGGCTCCTTCCAGGCGTGGAAAGCCAGATTGAACGTCCCCCAGTGCACGGGGAGCATCACCGCGCCTCGCAGGTCGCGATGCGTCCGCACCGCCTCTTCCGGCGTCATGTGAATCTCCGACCACGTCGGGTCCGAAGCCCCGATCTTGATCAGCGTCAGATCGAACGGTCCATCCCGCGCGCCGACGTCCGCGAAAGCGGGGGAGTAGCCGCTGTCCCCGCTGAAGAAGATCCGGTGACGCGGTCCCCGGACCACCCAGGATGTCCAGAGCGTCTCGTTCCCGTGCCTGGGGTTTCGGCCGCTGTAGTGGCGCGCCGGGGTCGAAGTGACCGAGAGATTCTTCCAGGGCAGCGTTTCGTTCCAGTCGAGCTCGTGGGTCTGTGAGGGAGGAACACCCCATCGCTCGAGATGCGCGCCGATCCCGAGCGGTACGGCGAAGTGTGTTCCTCGCGCCGCGAGAGCCTGCACCGTCGGCATGTCGAGGTGGTCGTAATGATCGTGAGAAATGACCACGAGGTCAACGGGCGGCAGGTCGTCGAGCGCGATCGGCGGAGCGTGAAAACGCCTGGGACCGACGAGCGTCGAGGGCGAACAGCGCTCGCTCCACACCGGATCGGTCAAAACGATCCGGCCGTCGATCTCCAGGAGCACGGAGGACCAGCCGATCCACGTCGCGCGCAGCCCCGAGGCGGGAGGGTTCGAGTAATCACTTTTCACCCGGCCGATCACCGGGATACGGCCGGAGGGCGTCCGCTTCTCGGGGCCGAAGAATTGCCTCCGAGCCATCTCGCGGTACGACCCGGCAAGAGTGCGCGTCGGCTGGGAGTTGCGAAACTTTCCGTCGCGATACTGAGGCGACCGCCGGGCGCGTTCAAGCCGCGAGCCGGTGACCCGCCCGCCGAGCGAGCTGAGCCATCGGGTGGAACGGACGAGAACCAGGGCTGCGAAGCCGAAGACAATCAGCACCGCGGCGGAGAACCGCAGACAGCCGCGACGTTTCGATGTCACGGGCGGATTGTGCCCCGAAAACCGCGGGCGCTGGCGTCGATCGCGGAGAGAGTGAGGGTGAGCTGAGGCTGACTCTCCCTCTCTGATTTGAGACTTGTCAGGGTGAATGTTTCGCTCCTCACCCGCTGCGCTTCTGTCGAGCCGGTGGTTAAGCTCGTGACGGGAGCCGCCGCGAACGGAAGGACGAGGGCCGGTGCCTTCGCCCGCAGGCGAAGGCACGTCCCGCAGTGAGCGAAGGCGACGGTGTGGTCGGGGCGGCCGGGATCGAACCGGCGACCACCTGCTCCCAAAGCAGGTACGCTACCGCTGCGCTACGCCCCGGTAACCCAGAGTTTACCCGCTCAGAGGGGACGCGAGTCCGACCGCCACGCCGCCGAGCCGGGGTCACTCGAGATTCGCGCCTCCTGATCCTCGCGCCTGGCCTGGAACGCCAGGCCGAGGAACCCGATCCCCGATACGAAGTACCAGGCGAGTTGCGCCCAATTCATCCCTCCGGTGATGCCGCCCCGCAGAGCTCTCACGACCCCGAGCGCGAGCTCGCCGGCCCCGGCGCAGAGCAGAAAGACAGCCCGGTGCTTCCGGCCGAAGGAGGACAGTTTTCCTCGGACCAGAAGGACGACCAAGAAAATCGGCAGCGCGACGAACGCCGCGAGGAAGAAGACGAACCACAACGTCGATCACCCCCCGGATCTTTCGATTATCCGCCAGCCCCCCGCCTGTCGCGCCTCGTTGTCGAAGCGGTTACTCTACCGGGCCGTTCCCGATTTCAGCGCCAACACGAGGAAGACGCCATGAAACGCGATTACGTCCAGTGGGATTCGCCGACTCTGGGACGCTCGATGGAGCTCCTCTGGTTCGGCCATGCCGGGCGGCCGATGATCTGGTTTCCGACTTCGATGGGCCGCTTCTACCAGAACGAGGACTTCGGCCTCGTCGCCGCCGTCGGGGACCGCATCGAGGCCGGACAGCTCCAGGTGGTGTGCGTCGACAGCGTCGACAGTGAGAGCTTCTACGCGAAGGGGCGTCCCCCCTGGGAGCGGATCGCGAGACACGACGAATACGACCGCTACGTGGCGCACGAAGTGGTGCCCTGGATCCGGAACCGATCACAGCACGCCGGCCGGATCGGAACGCTCGGCGCGTCGTTTGGTGCGTACCATGCGGTGAACTTCGCGCTCCGGCATCCGGAGCTCGTCGATCAGACGGTCGGATTCTCCGGTAAGTACGACATCCATTCGTTCCTGGACGGCTTCTGGAACGACACCGCCTACTTCCACTGCCCGACGGCCAACGTACCGAACATGGACGGCGAGCTGCTCGCGAGGATCTCGACGATGGAGATCGCGATCGTCACGGGCGAAACCGACAACATCCTCGAGGGCTCCAAGCAGATGATCCGCATCCTGCTGGAAAAGAACATCCCGCACCGCGGCGACATCTGGAGCGCGCCCTACGGCCACGACTGGCCGTTCTGGAAAGAGCAGATCCGCCAGTACCTCTAGGGGGCCAGGTCTTTATTATACACTAAGGCGCGGCGAATCCCCCGTCCGCACCGGGCCACAGGCACCCCGAGGCTCCCACCCAGGTCCGGTCCTTGTTGAACGCGACGCCCATCATCTTTCCCTGCGAAAGCCGCGCGAGAGTCGTGACGGGAAGCGGCCGCCCTTCCTTCCAGACGAACATCACCCGCACTTCGACCTTCGACGCCCCGCCCTCCGTCGTTTCGATCACCGGCGCGTACTCGACCTTCCGCATGAGGAGCATGTGCCGTCGGTGTTCGAGAGCGACGGCTGCGATGTCCTCGGGCGTGACGTCCACCTTCACGCCGGTACCGGCGAAGGAGTAGAGCGGCTTCAAGACCCAGTTCTCGAGGTCCGGGGGAATCTCCGCGAGGTCCGACAGGAAGTGTGCCTCCGGCGCGGCCGGGTGACTGATCGCGGGCAGCGCGTGCTTGCTCCAGCGGAAATACCAGTTCGGGTGCCCGGCCCACGTGACGTCGAGCGGCTCACGGAAGTCGAAGGGAAGGTCGAGCTTCAGCGCGGCGAGCTCGTCGAAGATCAGCCGGTTGTAGATGCGGAGAATTCGCGTCGAAACCCCGTCGCGGTCGTACCAGAGCTCCCGCCCGACTTGAACGACCTGCCGGGGATCGATCGCACGGACTCCCCAGAGCTTCTCGGTGCAGGAAAAATCGACCGCGGTCTTCTGCTTCGGCGGGTCGATGTCGAGCAGCACCACGTTCTCGGGAGGCACGCCCCCGAGAATCGCCGCGCCGACTTCCCGAAGATACCCGTCAGAGTCGAGCCCGGACAGGAGATAGCCGAGCGGTTCGTCGCCGGGGACGAGCTCCCGCTGCAGCCGCGACTGCATGAACTGGAAACCGTAGAGGGACGGAAACGCCTGCAGCTCGATCAGACGCGGCGTGAGGCGTCCCCCCTCGCGGACCACGGCGAAATCCGCCTGCGCGAAGAGCGGCAGCGGATCGCATCCGGGGACGTTCCACTCCTCGGGGACCGCCTCGAGCGACCTCGCCAGGTTCTCGGGCGTCGAGAGCTGCGCCCAGATCTCCTCGGCGGCCCGGACCATCTCGTCGCGCAGCGCTGGAGGAAGAAACACCGGGCTTTCCGCCAGCCGGAACACGATCGGAAAGCCGCACTCCGCGGCGAGGCGCTCCTGGTAGCTCTCGTAGAGATCGCGGGTGAACGCCTGGTTGTAGCGAAGCCGCAGCGCGGGGATCATCGTGAGGGCCGTGTCGAGCGTCGAGAGTCGAGAGGCGAGGGTCGCTCCACGTCTTAGCTCTCGCCTCTCAAATCTGCACTCAGATCAGAAACTTCGAGTCCGCCATGATCTGGTCGTCGTCCATCCACACGTCGAAGTGCCGGCCGACGATGTCGAGATGCGTCCGGCAGCTCCAAGTCGCGCCGGTGTGCTCGGAGTACGGATGGCCGAACGCAATATGCAGCCCCGGCAGCTTCTCGTCCTGGAGGATGTTGCCGATGATCGTGCGCACCGCGATGTTCGTCCCCAGCGCGAACTCGCCGACGCGGTTCGAGTTCTCTTCCTGGCTCGTGTAGGCGAGAAAGCCTTCGAGCACCTCCGCGCGGTCGCATTGCGCGTCTACGAGGCGGCTGTTCTCGATCGTGACGCGAAGAGGGGTCTGCTCGAGGTCTCCGTAGCGCCCGCAGAGATAGTCGCCGAGGACGCCGTCCACCACGTAGATGCCGTCGATCCTCGCGGGCGACGTCAGCACTTCTCCCGCGGGCAGGTTCGCCCACTTGTCGGGGGAGATCAGGCCGCTCGTCTTCAGCCACCGGATTGAGGGATCGAAGGTCGCTTCGAGATCCGAGCCGCCCGCCGATGTCGCCCGAATCCGTGTCGCCTTGCGCGCCCGCTCCAGCACGCGCGAGGAGATCTCGTCGACGAGGTTGAAGTCGGCGCGCATCCCCTCGAGCATGATGCGATGGCTGATGTACACCATGTGCGCGTGGCGGATGTGGCGGCGGTTGACGACGTCCGTCATCTGGATGCGCTGCGGGAGCTCGCCTGTCTGCGGCTGCGCCGCGTAGATCGAGACCGACGACCTCTCGAGCGAGTCGAGGATCGGCGCCGGCATCGAGGTCATCGGCCGGGAACCGTAATCCTCCAGCACGTGAAATTCGAAAGGGGAGCCGACCTCGTGCACCTGGTCGGCGAGGCTCGCGGCAATCTCCTCGGTCTCGCGATCCGTGATGATGGTGACACGCTCGTGCGGCGACAGCCGCAGGCACGTGCGGACCGCGTTCCGGGCCCCGGGGATCAGGTCTTCCGCGTAGGCGATCAGGGTGTCTCTCAAGGTCTGGCGCTCCGTTCCCCCGAGGGGGACAGGACGATCGAGGGAGCAAAGTCGATGCCGTGACTCGTCTCGGCGCAGATGAAATCGACGACTTTCCTGAGATCGCCGTCGTTCTCGTGGAAGGCGCGAAGCTGGCGGTCCGCGCCGCTGCCATTCTCGAGGATCCAGCGGAGCGCCTCGATCTCCTTGCGGCTCCCGAGCTCGTCGAGCACGCCGTCGACGAACTCGAACAGCTCCTCCATGAGCTCGCGGAACGGGACCTCTTTCTCCTTCCCGAAGTCGATCAGCTTGCCGTCAATCCCCCAGCGCGTCGCGCGCCACTTGTTCTCCAGGATCAGCGCGTTGCTGTACGGGCGGAACCCGAGGTTCTTCTCGCGCAGCTCGTAGAGCTTGACGCAGATGGCCTGCACGAGCGCCGCGATCGCCACGGTCTCGTCCAGGCGCATCGGGACGTCGCAGACACGGAACTCGATCGTCTCGAAGAACGGATGCGGCCGCAGGTCCCACCAGATCTTCTTCCCGTTGTCGATCGAGTTGGTGGCGACCAGAATCCGCACGAACTCGTCGAACTCCGCAGGCGTCGGAAAGACGGGCGGGATTCCGGTGCGGGGAAACTTCTCGAAAACCTTCGTCCGGTAGCTCTTCAGCCCGGTGTTCCGCCCGAGCCAGAACGGCGAGTTCGAGGACAGCGCGAGCAGATGCGGCAGAAAGTAGCGCGCTTCGTTCAGGATCTGGAACGCCACTGCGCGGTCCGAAATCCCGACGTGCACGTGCAGGCCGAAGATCAGGTTCGAACGCGCGACGAGCTGAAGCTCCTCGACGATCGACGCATAACGGGGATCGGGATAGATGGCCTGGTCCTCCCACCGCGAGAACGGGTGGGTTCCCGCGGAGGCGACGTTCATCCCCTGCCGGCGCGCGAGTCCGATGATCTCGCGCCGCAGCTCGGTGACGTCCTTGCGGACTTCCTCGACGTTCGCGCAGATCCCCGTCCCGACCTCGATGACCGACTGGTGCATCTCGGGCTTGACCCGCTCCTTTAAGAGCAGCTTCCCTTCCTCGAGCATTTCCTGGACGTGAGAGCGGAGCTCCCGCGTCTCCGGATCGATGATCTGAAATTCCTCCTCGACGCCGAGGGTAAACGCCGGACGCTCACGCATCCGCGTTAACCCTCGCCCTCAGGATCGCGCGGAGGAGAGGCCGGCTCCGTCGGCGGTCCCGACGGAGGTCTCCCGGGACCCGGCCCCGTCGGTCCGCCGGACGGTGGAACGGAGGGTCCGCCTCCGGACCCTGGAACAGCGCGTCCGCCTCCGGACGCTGGAACAGAGGGTCCGCCTAGGGACCCCGGCCCCGAAGGTCCTCCGGAGCGCGGACCCGACCTCAAAAACGGACGCGCGCCCGTGGGTCCCGCTCCGGCGGGCCCCGACGAGCGCCGCGGGCCCGAGGGACCCGACGGGCGCGGCCTCGGCGGGACCGGAGGCCTCGCCGGCTCGCGCTGGCCCGACAGAAACTCCTGCCAGTGGTAGCGCGCGACCGGGTCGATGCCCTGCGAGACGCGCTCGATGAGCCACTCCGCGGCGTGTGACAGCACCCACTCGAAGTTCTCCGCGCCCACGGACGCGACGTCGGCGTCCGGCGCGGGATTCAAGAAGTCGATCGCGTACGGAATCCCGTCGCGGACCGCGAACTCGAGCGTGTCGAAGTCGTAGCCGAGCGCGTTCGTCAGTTTGAGACAGTCATTTCGAATCCGGCCATACAGTCCCGGGTCTATCGGCTCGGGACGCTGGACGTAGCGGTCCGCGTGCGGCTGCCGCGGGTCGTACCGCATGATGTGCACGTGCTTGCGGCCGATCGCGTAGCACCGGAAGTATTCGTCGAAGACGATCTCTTCCTGGAGCGTCATCACGTTCTGCCCCGACTCCTTGTATGCGGCGAAGAATTCCTCGAGGTTCGCCACGCGATACACGTTTTTCCACCCGCCGCCCGAGTAGGGCTTGAAGAACGCCGGGAACCCGATGTGCGTGACGATTTCCTCCCAGTTCAAGGGGAAGAGCAGGTTCGACATCGACTCCGAGGTCGTGTCGGGCGGATGGTGATTGGACGGGAGGATCACGGTCTTCGGCACCGCCACCCCGACGGACCTGGCGACGACGTTGTTGAAGAACTTGTCGTCGGCGGACCACCAGAACGGGTTGTTCACGACGATCGTGCCGTCGGCCACGGCCTTCTTTAAGATCGCGCGATAGAACGGGATGTCCTGGCTGATCCGGTCGAGGATCAGGTCATAGGTCTTCGGGCTTTCCAGGCTGATACCGCCCACCCGCACGGCCTCGGCCGTGACGTTGTGAGCGCCCGACCCGTTGATGCGGTCGATCAAGGCGTTCGGGAAAGAGCGTTCCTGGCCGAAGAGAATGCCGATTTTCTTCATGTCGCGAGCGTTTCCTTTACTTGTGTTGTGTCCGGGGTGGCGCTCCGGAACCGGCGATTATCTCAGGGGAATCCGCGCTTGTCAGGTGCCAGTTTGAGCAAAACGGCGACCCGCTAAGATTCGCCCGTGGCCTCTCTGGATTTCTACTATCACCGCCCCGGCTGAGTGAGCTGCGCACGCACCCGGGCGGTGCTCGAGAAGAAGAAGGTGAAGATCGGAGAAGAGCGTCAGTCCCGCAAGGCGCCGCTCTCTCCTTCCGACGCCCAAGCCCTTCTGGATTCCGTGACTTGGGTCATCATGGCGAAGGGGAAAAACAGCCGGCGCATGAGGGCGGGACAGGCGACGCCGGACGACCTGCGAGGCCCGTCAGGAGGATTTCGGGCCCCCATCTTGCGCCGCGGGAAAACCCTCCTCGTCGGATTCAGCGAGGTCGAAATCGAGAAACTGGTCGGCTGACGCGCTCGTTTCCCTCTCCCCGCGCCCGGGGAGGGCGATGGTGATGGCGAGGGTGAGGGAGCCGAAAGCTTGCGCCGGCCGCGTGATGGCCGCGAAGAAGTCTCCGGGATCCCCTCCGCCTAGCTTTTCTCTATCCCCGCGAGCACCGGCGCGAGCGCCCGGTCCTGCGCCTCCCGCAGGATCGTCAACCCCGTCCGAGCGAGTGCGATGAGCTGTCCGAGCTGCTCCTCGGAAAACGGCCGTCGCTCCGCCGTGCCCTGAAGCTCAACGAACGCGCCGGAGGCGGTTCCCACGACGTTGAAGTCGACGTCGGCCTCCGAATCCTCGGCGTAAGCGAGGTCCAGCACGGATTGCCCGGCACAGATCCCGACTGAAACCGCGGCGACGGATTCCCGCAGCGGCCACCGTCGGATCGACCCGTCGCGCAGAAGCTTCGCGACCGCGGCGGAAAGGGCCACAAAAGCGCCCGTGATTCCCGCGCAACGCGTGCCTCCGTCCGCCTGCAGGACGTCGCAGTCGACGGTGATCGTCCTCTCTCCGAGTCCGCGAAGCTCGACGACGCTGCGCAGCGAACGCCCGATGAGCCGCTGGATCTCGAGCGTGCGGCCGCCCTGCTTCCCGAGCGCCGCCTCGCGCGCCGACCGGGTGTGGGTCGCCCGCGGGAGCATCCCGTATTCGGCCGTCACCCATCCGCTGCCGCTTCCCTTCAGAAACGGCGGCACTCGCTCCTCGATCGAGGCGGCGCACAGGACGCGGGTGTCGCCGAGCGAGATCAGCGCGGAGCCCTCGGCGTGGCGCGCCGCTCCCGTTTCGATCGTTACGGGGCGAAGCTCGTCCGGGCGGCGCCCGTCGGGTCGGGAGGTGGTCATCGGAACCTCTTTCTGACGTTTCTCACTGCGCGATCTGGTTGCGGAGGTAGGTCAGCGGCCGGGTGAGGTCGACGTGTCCGCCGAGGGTCTCCGCGGGCTCTCCGTTGACGAGGATGCGGACCCGCGTGGTGTCCGCAACGTTCTGAAGGGTCGTGTCGACGAGTGACGCGACGATCGTAAGCTCTTCCTCGGAGCCGAAGGACAGTCCGGCATCGACGGCGAGGTCGAGGACGGCTTCGCCCTCCGGCAGGAGAAACGCGTTGCGAAGCTGGATGTTCGCCGGCAACGCGGCGATCAGACCGGCGCGCGTCGGGCCCTTCTGGAGCTCGCCGAAGATCGCCCGCAGCGCCGCTCCCGGTCCGCTCGGCTTCGTAATGTCGCGTTCTTCCGCCCGGAGCGCCGGGTCTTCCGTTCCCGGGAAAAAGAGCGTGAGCCTCACGGTTTCCGCAGCGGGAGTCCGGGGCGCCGCAGCGCCGGGAGTGGCGGCGGGCGCCGGAGTCACCCGCAGGAAAGGCGAAAGCGCGGCCGGCGGAGAGGGCCTTCCGGGCGATTTGCGAGGACGAGTGCCACCACCGCTCCCACCAGAAGGAGGAGCAGGACCGCCGCGGCGCGCCGGGTCATGGCGTGCGGACGGGGGGGGGCGGGGCGCTCGCCGGTGTGGGCCGCGGACCGGCCCCTTTCCGGCGCGCGAAGAACCCGGCGATGGCCCGGGAGATTCCGTCCGCCACTTTCTGCTGGAACGCCGGGGACGCGAGCTTTTTTTCCTCGTCGGGGTTCGAGATGAACGCCGCTTCGACGAGCACCGCCGGCATCGTCGCGCCGACCAGGACCCGGAACGGCGCCTGCTTGATGCCACGCTTGTCCGTCCCGGAGACGCCGTTTAACTCCTGCTGGATCGCTTCGGCGAGCTCACTCGAGTCCTTGATGTGCGCGCTCTGGGCCAGGTCCCACAGGATGAAATCGAGGCCCGGGCTTCCGGCGGCGGCGGCGGCGGCGGAAGGTGCCGGAGCGGCCGATGCGGCAGGGAGCGTGTTTTCGCGGCTGGCGACGTCCTGCGCGATCCGGTCGGAGGCCTCTAGCGACAGGTAATACGTCTCCGAGCCGTGCGCTCCCACCGCGCGGGAAGAGTTCGCGTGCACGGAGAGGAACAGATCCGCCTTCTCGTGATTCGCGACGGCGGTGCGGTCGTCGAGTGAGATGACGGCGTCCGACTCACGCGTCATGAGGACGCGGCACGAGAGGAGGCGCGGCAGCGCGGAAGCGACGCGCCGTGCGATCTGGAGCGTCGCGTCTTTCTCCTGGAGTCCGCCGGGACCAATCGCCCCGGTCTCCGTTCCTCCGTGGCCGGCATCGATGACCACAGTCCACGCGGGCGTCGGCACGGGAGCGGGATCGGGCGCGGAGGGTAGCGTCGAAGACGCGGCGGCGCGTCCGATCTCGATGACGA
>JBBROA010000058.1:0-25956 GCA_038229875.1 Thermoanaerobaculia bacterium
ACAGGCGTCCCTACACTTCCTCCGCTCGCCGACGCTCTGCTCTGCCCAGGTGGCTTCACTACTACAATTTCCATCGTCGACACTCCGCACTCGGTGATAAACCACCCGCGTCAAGGGTGAACAACCTCCTTAGCCGCGACAACTAGCGACGAGAGCTCGGACAATGATGCCCACACCTTCTATCTCGCCGTCGAACACGGTGACCTGCACATCGTTTCCCAGCATTCGCGTGCTCGGCAAGTATGCGACCGTGCAAGTCGCCGAGGACTGATTCCCGAGATACAGAGGACGGTGCCGACCGAGCCCGACAACGAGACTCATCTTTCGGGAGCGGACTCGAGCCTGATGCCGTGTCGGTATGCGCACGGCGATCCGCCCGCGCACGCGGGTGCGCCTGTCCCTGGAAAAGACGGCGCCGTGTTTTCAAACGCGCGGGCTTCACGGTACTTCGTTCCTCACCGAATCCGGCCGGCACCCCTTCTCCCCCGCATCCCGATTCTCCTTATCTGATCCGCGGTTCCTTCGCGGCGCCCGAATGACTCGGGTGCCGACTTTTCGTGGAACCTGAGGAGAGTCCTGGTATGCGGTCACGTCAAAAGCCCTATTGTCGATCCGTCGCCCTGCGCAAACGAAAACGAAACAACCTCCGAGGGGCGTCGGCGCTCTGGCTGGCAGAGAGCTACCGCTCCACCCCGGAGGGAATTGCGGCGCTACTCGTGAGTACGCCCGCTGGCGGTCGGATCCCCCTCGTGCAGCTCGCACGAGTTCGCGTGGCGAAGGGTCCCGAGCTCATCAACCACGAAAATGGCGAGCGCATGGTCATTGTCCAGAGCAATGTCCGCGGACGGGATCTAGGCGGATTCGCCGACGAGGTACGGCGTGAGGTCGGGCGACGCGTTTCCCTGCCGGAAGGCTATTTCGTGAGATACGGCGGCCAGTTCGAAAACCAGGAGCGCGCCATGAAGCGGCTGCGACTCATCGTTCCCCTCGTTCTCCTGATGATACTCGGCTCTCTTTACGCGAGCTTTGGCAACGTGCGGCAGGCGATTCTCGTGATGTTCAACGTGCCCTTCGCTTTGATCGCAGGTATCGCGGCGCTGTGGCTGCGTGGATTGCATCTCAACCTGTCCGCCTCGGTCGGTTTCATCGCACTCTTCGGCGTGGCCGTGCTGAATGGGGTCGTTCTTCTCTCTTATCTCAACCAGCTCCGAGCGGCCGGCCGCCCGCTTGAAGAAGCCGTGCTCGAAGGATCGGGGATCCGGCTCCGGCCCGTCCTCATGACTGCCCTCGTGGCGAGCGTCGGGTTCATTCCCATGGCGACCTCGACCGGCGCCGAGTCCGAGGTTCAGCGGCCGCTCGCGACCGTAGTGATTGGCGGTTTGGTGACGTCCACGATCCTCACGTTGATCGTACTTCCCGTGCTCTACGGGTCGCTGGAGCGCCGATGGCCGCGGTGGGCCGCGGCCTGGCGCCGCCGGATGGTCAGAAAACCGGTCGTGGCCTGATGCGCGATCTCTCCAGGCCCGAGAAGAAAGGGGCTTCCAAACCGGACGCGCGCGGCGCAACGGAACCCGAGCGCGATTCGATGATCTCGCTTCTCACGCGATCTCGCTGGATCGAGATCGGGCGGATCGTCATGACCGGGTTTGTGGTGTTTCTCTTCTGGCGTGGCCTGGTCCCGACGTGGGCGCTCTGGCTCGCAGTGGCCGTGGGCCTTTACCCGCTCGTCAAGACCGGGTTCCTCGACCTCGTCCGGGAGCGAAAGGTCGGCACGGAGATCTTCGTCACGGTCGCGACAGTGGTCGCTTTGATCGGGGGAGAGGCGATTGCGGGCGCCGTGCTGATGGTCATCATCCTGATCGCGGAGTTCATTGCGGAGTTGAACACCGACCGCGCGCGCGCCTCGATCCGAGGACTCATCGGTTCGATCCCGCAGACGGCAGTCCTACGGGAAGATGGCCGCGAGCGAACCGTTTCGATCGATCAGCTCCGGCCGGGAAACGTGGTCCTCGTGCGTGCGGGCGAGAAGGTGCCCGTCGACGGACAGGTGTCCTCCGGAAGCGGCGCCGTCAACGAGGCGCCGATTACGGGAGAGAGCGTCCCCAAGGACAAGCAAGAAGGATCGGCGGTGTTCGCCGGGACCGTGCTGGAGTCGGGCGCCATCGAGGTGCGGACGGAAAAGGCCGGCGCCGACACGACCTTCGCCCGCATCGTGAAGCTCGTAGGAAGCGGAGGAGTCGCAGGCTCCCGTCCAGAAGCTCGCGGATCGAGTCTCGGCCTGGTTAATCCCCGTCGTCTTCCTGTTCCTCCTGGTCGTTTTCCTCTTCACGCACGACGTCCGGAAGATCGTCACCCTGATGATTTTCACCTCCCCGGCGGAGCTCGGACTCGCCACCCCGATGGTCATGATCGCCGCGATCGCGCGTGCCGCCCGCAGCGGAATTCTCGTCAAAGGCGGTGTGTACCTCGAGACGCTCGCGAAAGTCGATGCGATGGTCTTCGACAAGACGGGAACCCTCACCGTCGGCAAGCCGACGGTCGTCCGGGTGGTCGCCCTCGAAGGCCCCGGACGCGAGATGGAGGTTCTCCGCATCGCCGCAGCAGCCGACCGGCGTTCTTCCCATCCGCTCGCGCTGGCTGTCGTCGAAGGCGCGAAATCGGCCGGCATCGAATTTCCGGAGCCCGAGGCCTTCGAGGCTATTCAGGGCCGCGGCGTCAAGGCCACGGTCGAAGGCAAACCCGTTCTGGTCGGAAACGAAGCCTTGCTGCGCGAAAACGGCGTGGAGCCGCCGGCAGACGTCGCCGAAGCCGGAGCGACGGCGATTTACGTCGTTCACGGCGGCCGTCCGATCGGAATTTTGCAGATTGCCGACGAGGTCCGGCCCGGCGCCCGCGAAGCGATCGCGAAGCTGCGCGCCACGGGAGTCCGGCACATCGCGATGCTCACCGGAGACAACCGCGCGACCGCAAAGGCCGTCGCCGATGCCATCGGTGTCGATCAGGTTTTTGCCGAGCTGCTCCCCGACGCAAAGGTCGCGGCGATTTCCGAGCTGCAGAAGAAAGGCTTTCGCGTGGCGATGATCGGCGACGGGATCAACGATGCGCCGGCGCTCGCCAAAGCGGATGTCGGGATTGCGATGGGCGCAGGGGGAACGCAGGCCGCGATCGAAGCCGCGGACATCGCGCTCATGACCGACGATCTGGGCCGCATCGTCACCGCCCGCGCGATCGCGCGCCGAGCGTACCGAACCATCCAGGAGAACCTGATTTTCGGCGTCGGAGTGGTGCATGTCCTCGGGATCACGGCTGCTTTACTCGGCTGGATTGGCCCGATTCAAGCGGCGATGATCCATCTGGGACCGGACATCCTCGTTTTCGTGAATTCGGTGAAACTGCTGCGGGTCCGGTTGGAGTGATGACCGTCGACCGTCGGAGGGTGGATTAGATCGCCCGTCCCGCCCGTCGTGCAAGCAATCGCCGTTTGGTTACAAGTCGGAATGTGCGTGAAAAGGCGTCAGGACCCACTCCCCATCTGCATATGACCACCGTGGTTCATCTTCGGCGCGCTGAACCGTATGCGGAAGAAGACATGAAATGACACCGGGTGGCGGCCATACACGGGATCGAGACGGGAGTTGAACCGATACACGCCGATGTCTCCACCGACGCCCGTCTCCGCCTCGGAAAGGAGCGGGACGTCGCGCACATACCCGATCGTCCCTGCCTGCACCATCGTTCGAGCGCGCGGTGTGCCCGCCGGCCGTTGCCGCTTGAACCTCAGCTCGTAGAGGTCGCGATCCACGCTTTCGATCCGGCCGTACACGAAATTCGAGTCGGCGAACTTCCAGGTCCACTCGAGCAGATTGCCCCACTCGGGTCCTTCAGGCGTCTTGTTCCGTCCCGAAATCGCGCTGACCGCGATGAAACCGCGAGGCGTCGCTTTTTGATAAGTGATCGACGCCGTCGACCGTGTCTGGTTGCCTTCCTCGATGGCCTCCGGGTGTTCCAGGTGGCCGGACGAAATTTGGAGCGCGAGCTCCGGGATGGGCCGAACGGTCACCCGTCCGGAATAGGAGTCGATCGCTCCCGCCTCGATGTTCCAGCGGTTCTCGTCGGGCTCCTGCCCGTGGAAAGCCGAGGCTTCAAATGTCGCGGGTCCGGCAGCCACCGCGGCCGAGGCCACGTCGTAGGAGATGTGGGTCGAATCCTGGTTGTGATGCGAGAGCGGCGCACTGGGATTCTCGGATGCGGAGAGCCGGTGGGGATAGGGGACGGGACCGAGCGCCGGCTCACCGACGGGAGCCAGATATAGTCGCAACCTCGTCGAGCGCGCCAGCTCTTTCTCCCAGGCCGCGGCGAGCTGCACGAAGAGATCGTGTGGATGCTGACGATCGACCAGGAGGACCTTCTTGTACGTCTCGCCCCGCTCGAAGAGCTCTGCGCTGCCCTGCACGGGAATGGTCGCGGGTTCCAGAGTAAACGTGCCAAGGAGCGACAACTTCCCGCCCCAGGCGCGGCGGATCGCCATCAGCATCAAGTGATTCTGGGACTCGAACTCCCGATTTCCCGAGGGCCCACCCTGTCGGTTTGCCGTGAGGAAGGCATAGCCATGGAGCATGGTCATCCAGTGGTCCATCGGCTTCATCTCCTCCATGGCGGCCATCATGTCGGGGTTCTGATGTTCCCCGGCCGGCGCGTGCGTCATCGGGGGTTGCTCGGTCTTGGAACCGGATCCCTCCGCCGGAGTCGGTGACGGGGAAGGATGGCCGCTGTGCTGAGCGACGGCGGCACTCGAGACGAGCAAAATCGTCCAACCGACCAAAGCATTTCGAACGGACATGGTCCTCCCTTCGGGACTCTGTACCGATGACCCATCTGCGCGATTGAAAGGCTAGGATTGCGGTCCGATCCGGCAATCGAACGAGAAACAAACCAAATGCGGGGAGTTACAACGACGTGTTTCCGGGGAGTCCGACGTTTCGCGGCGGCGGGTCGTGACCGCTCACGCGGTCCCCGGCTTGACAGGTCTTCTGTGCCGAAGATCCTGACGTGCCTCTGATCGCAGGAACCTGTCCGTGGCAGGGACTGATCTACCGTCCCGCCGAGTTCTGCGAGGCGTCTCTCTGCGGCTGGATCCGCCAGCCAGCGAACACCTGGACGAACATCGGTTTTCTGATCGTCGGTCTGGTCATCATGCGCGTGGCGCGCCGTGACGGTTTCGAGCATCTCCGCGGGCTGGCCCTGATTGCCCTGGCGACCGCCGTCGGCTCCGCCTTCTTTCACGCGTCGGAGAGCTTCATCGGGAGACTCTTCGATTACGGCGGGATGTATCTCGGTGCCTCTTACATGCTGGCGGTCAACGTGCGACGCTGGCTTCTTCTGAGCCGCACGGCAACCCGATTCCTTTTCTGGGCCAGCACCGCCGCTCCGCTTCTGATGATGACCTTCAACGACGCGTACGCCTCGTCCATCTACTTCTTCGAAGGGCTTTTCTGCTGCGGGCTCGTCGAGATGCTTCTCTATTTCCGCCAGCGGCGGATCGGTGCTGCCGTGCACTACAACTGGTTGATCGGATACTGGATCGTCTTCCTCGTCGCCTACAGTTTCTGGTGGCTGGATAAGACCAGAGTGCTCTGTAATCCCGCCAACCACTGGATCTCGGGTCATGGCCTCTGGCATCTCCTGGACGCGTTGGCGCTGTATTTCGTCTATCTCTTCTATAGACAATTCGAAGAGTTGCGTTTCCCAGCAAGGACGCACCTGGCGAGCGCTCTTCACTAGTTAAACCACTCTCAGGTCGCCGTTCAGGCTGCGTTTCGACGCCACCGCCTCGTCCGTTCGACCTTCCCGCGTCAGGGGGCGACCGACACCGAGAACGACGGCGAGCACACCGATCGCTGCCGCGCCGTACTGGCCGGGAGTGAGCCCGAGGTAGCGAGCGTCCCCGACCCGGAGGAAATCGAGGCCGAACCTGACCGGCAAATAGAGCACGACGAGCCAGCGGAGGAAAAATCCCGGCGGGCGCGCGCCCCGGTCCAGATACAGAAACAGAGGAACGAGAACGAGAATCACAAACAGGAGCTCATACAATCCGAGGTCGTGAAAGCCCATTCGGGCGAGGGCCGGCATGCCGGGCCCTTCATGGACCCGTCCCGCGTCCTGCGAAACGCTCCAGAAATAGCGACGCGCCGCTTCCGTTCTCAGGCTGACCGCGAGAGGAAACGACGTGACCCGGCCCGGGTGGTCGTGGACGAGCGTGCACGCGAGGCGGCCGAACACCCACGCGAAGGGTGACGCAAACGCAATGACGTCCAGATAGGACCGCTTTGAGACCGGGTCTGCGGCCCGCAGTCGAGATCGAAAGAAAAGCGCCGCGCCGAGGATGCCTCCGAGAAATCCGCCGAAAGAGCTCAAGTCCTCCCAGAACCGCAGGATTCTCCACGGATGAGATCGGAGCTCGGCGGGGAAATAGGCCAGCACTGCGAACACATGCGCACCAATGAATCCGAAGATGAGCATCCACGAGAGCAGGCTCTCCATGACCCCCACATCCAGGTTTTTCCGACGGGCGCGCCTGACCGCGAGCAGGTAACCGGCCATGACGGCGAGGGCGACCAGAGCTCCGAACGCGTGGACCGTCAGCGGGCCCACTTTCACGGATGGCTGTTCGAAGTAAGGGATCACACCAGGTCTCGCAAAAAATTGCCGCGGGCCTGGAGCCCGCCCGGGTGAGGCGCCTGATGCGACATCGGCGCTCCCGCGCGCATCGTCAGGTCGCCGAAGAGGCCGGCAACGGCCACTCCGGCGGCAAGCGCAAGAGCCGTCTCGGCCGCAACCACAAATTTCCGACCAGGGGATACGTCCCCGCGACCCGAGACCGACTCCGCCGTTGCCTTCTTCGCCGGCGCGGGCGGCATCCTCATACCGTTCATGGGGGCTGCCTTCGACCCGCCCTTGCCGAGGACGCGCTCTGTGCCCATGCCGTGCTTCAGCCCGTTCTTCACGAGCCACCGGTTGACCGGATACGCGGTAACCGCTCCGACCAACGTTGCGGCCGACATGACGGCCCAGAATCGCATCGAGCCGGGATCCATGGCTCTCATGTCCCGGCTCATCAGGACGACCATGACCGGCACCATGCCAGCCATGACGCAATTCATTGAGAGCCACTCGGAGAGAATCGTCCGCCGGACCGCCGCCCCGTAGCCGATCGCGAGCATCCCTTTCATGAAGAGAGCTTGAAACACGAACAGCCCGAATCCGAAACCGACGACGTACTCGACGGCGGCGTCGATCCCCATCGAAAAATGAAATCGGCTCGTCAGGATCGCCGCGGCTATCACCCCTGTGGCGTCGCCGGCGAGGCAATGAATCGTCGAGCCAATCGTCTGCTTCCAGAGGGGCGCCACAAACTTCTCGTGCGCGCCGGGCGCCGGCTCGCGGCAGGAGACCCAGTAAACGAGCGCCCCGATCGGTCCCGTGTAGAGAACGACGAGTACCCACCCCCATTTCATGACTTTCATCTCGGGGGTGCGGACGATCAGGTCGAATGCCACGAAGACCACCGACGCGCCGACGAGGACGAACCATCCCATCAGGAGCCGATCCAGCATCACTCTCCTTCGACGAGCAGCGGGTGTAGGAAAACGCCGACGTGGCGGGTGAGTGTTCGCTCACCCGCCACGGACGGCCCGGACCACGGGAGTCCTTACATCTTGTGCTTGGCGGAAGGCAGACGGATCTCATGAGCCGACCCGTCCTTCTCGAGGTCGATCATGACTCGGGTTCCGACCTTGAGGTCCGACGCCGCCCCGGCCATCGTCCCCTTGCTCCCCTTGAAGAACTTCGTGTCCGAATGGATCGGGACGGACTTGGACTTGCCTTCGGTTGTCTTGACCTCGATGTGCGTCGCGTCGACAGCGGTGACGGTCCCCATGACGTGATGGTGGCCACCATGTGCCAGAACAACACCCGGGACCAGAAGGACGCCAACCAGAAACAGCGATGCGAAGAGCTTCCGCATAAGAACCTCCCTGCGATTAGTGGCCGTGCTTGACGGCCGGTTTAGGTTTCGAGGCGGGCGGCGAAGGAGACGCGTCCCCCTCGTCGAGAAAATGACCCACTTCGTTCTGCTCTCGGATTTCCATCGGGTTCACGGGGTTCATGCCCTCCATCTCTTCGATCTCTTCGGGAGTGAGCTTCGGCAGATGTCGGATGAAGTGGACCAGCGCCCACGAATCCTGGTTCGAGTCGGCCGACCCGTCCCCCCAGGCCGGCATCCCCGTCAATCGAACGCCGTTGCTGATGATCCCGAAGATCTCGCCGTCGGAAAGTTTCTGAGTGGACGGCCGCGTCATGTCCGGCGCACGCGGGTACATCTGCCGTCCCATATCCGTGCCTCCACGGCCGTCGTTGCCATGGCATTGCGCGCAGTGATCCGCGAAGTGGGCGCGGGCGCCCGCGAGGAGCTCCGCGGAGGCCAAAAGCGGATTCTTCTGGTTCCGGGTTTTCGAAGGCATCGAGAAGTGCCGCAGCGTTCGGGCAATCTGCGCTTCAGCGGCAGTGGGCTTGTCGCGAGCGCTGAACCCGTATACGAGCATGTTCCAGAGAAGAACGGCGCCTGCGATCAGGATGAGGAGGGCTACGATCAGTCCGACCTTCTTTCTCTTCGTCATGACTTGCCTTCCTTCTTTGGCGGCGCTGCGTGGCCGGAGTGGTCCGATGCGGGGGCGGCTTCCGACTTCCCGGGAACGCGCTGCGCCACCGTCCCTCGCGGGTGGCGGTACCAGTCCGTATCCGCCAGGTCTTCCCGGACCTTGACGACCGTCATCATTCCGCCCATTTCTATGGGACCAAAAGGACCCCGAGCACCGCCCATCGAAACCGTATTCCTGGGAATCCGGTCCGGCGTGACGTGCTCGATCATGTCGCCCATCCCCTCCGCTCCCATGATCATCGTGCCGGGGACGAGCGCGCTCGCGGGCCCCTCCAGGCCGTTCGTGTCCACACCGATCAGATTGGGGATCTCATGGCCCATCTGGTTCATCGTGTGGTGTGACTTGTGACAGTGAAATGCCCAGTCGCCCGGGTTGTCCGCGACGAACTCGATGTCTCTCGTGGCTCCCACGGGCACGTTGACAGTGTTCTCCGGCCACCAGGCCGATTCGGGGATGGGTCCGGCGTCGGTGCCCGTGACATAGAACTTGTGACCGTGGATGTGGACGGGATGAGAGTCCATCGTCAGGTTCGCCAGGCGTATCCGCACGTGGTCGCCGCGTCGGACGACGAGGTGGTCCGTGCCGGGAAACGCGCGGCTGTTGAACGTGAACATGTTGAAGTCGAGCATCACGGTGGGGTCCGGAGTCGCCGTGCCCGGCTTTATGAACCACTCGCCGAGCATGATCGCGAAGTCCCGGTCGACCCGCCTCACGGCCTCGTTGCGGGGATGAATGATGAAGAGTCCCTGCATACCCATTGCGAGCTGGACCATTTCGTCGAAGTGCGGGTGATACATCAGCGTGCCGTTCTGCCGGAGTGTGAACTCATACGCGTAGGTCTCACCGGGGGCGATCTTCGGCTGCGTGAGGCCCGAGACGCCGTCCATTCCATTCGGCAGCAGCACTCCGTGCCAGTGGATGGAGGTCCCCTCGGACAGCTTGTTCGTGACGAGAAGCCGGACGCGGTCGCCCTCGACGACCTCGATCGTCGGGCCCGGGCTCGTCCCGTTGTAACCCCAGCAATTCACGACCAACCCGGGCGTGAATTCGCGTTTTACCGGCTCCGCGATCAGATGAAAGACCTTGACCCCGTTTTCCATCTGAAAAGGCAGCGTGGTCAGATTCGGAGTGATCACCGGCGAACGGCCTCCCTGCCGGCGCGCTCCCGCCAGCCGGCTGCGATGTCCGTCCGTCGATGAGGCCGGCCGGGCATCCGCGCGGCCCATCACGGTGCCACCGAGGAGGCCGGCGAGACTCGACCCGAAAAGCTTTCTGCGTGAGATCACCTGGAGCCTCCTCTGATAGCGGATTCGTCGGCCATGGTCCGGCGCTCGAGAGGCGACCGCCGGGAGCGGTTGTCTTCCTCCGTTCCGCCCACGCCGTTTACGACGAGGTCGAAGTCGCTACGGGCCTTCCAGTAGTCGAGCTGCGCCTCGATGTATTCATGCCTCGCATTGATCTCGTTCTGTTTCGCCTGGAGGAGCTGAAAGAGACCGAAGAGCATCGCGTTGTACTGGAGCGACGTCAGCTCGACGATTCGCCGGCGCCTCGGAAGGAGGACGTCCCGGTAATACTCGACCCGGGCGCGGGAGGAGAGAAGGCGTGCTCGAACGGCGCGGATCTCTGAGCCCGCTTCGGCCTGGACCGCCACGAGACGCTGCTCGGCCTGGGCGAGCCGGGCCTCCGCGCGCGTCCGGCCAGCCCGCCCCCGGTTGAAGATCGGGATCGGCAGCTGGATCGAAGGCCCCGTCGTCTTCGTTCCATCGGACTCTCGCTCCTGGTGACCGCCCACTGAGATGTCGCCGACCACCGAGGTGCGGGCGATTGGAAGGGCGGCTTTCGCCGCCTCGACTTCCCTCTGCGCGATTGCGATGTCGAGCCGGCGGGACACCAGCGAAGCGTCGATCTCCTCCTGAGAAAGCTCTCGATCCGCGAGCGGAGGAAAATCCTCTCGCGCCCTCCAGTCGATCATCCGGTCCCGGAGGCCCATCTCCCGCAGGAGCTTCTCCCGTCGAACGAGGGCGTTTTCCTCTCCGCGCGCGAGATCGAGCTTGGCTTCTTCGTAGCGCGCCTGCTCGTTTTCGAGATCGAGATCGTTCAGGTTGCCCACCGAGTTCATTCGGCGCGCAAGCTCCGCGCTCGTTCGCGTGGACTCGACGATCGTCCGCTCCATCCCGACCCGCTGGAGCGTGGCGACCAGGTCGTAAAAGCTCTCGCGCACTTCGGCGCCGAGATGGATGACTTCTGCGGTGACGCGCAGTTTCTCCGCCTCGAAGGTCGCTTTCCCGACGGCGCGCCTGCGCGGCAGGAGAAAGAGATCGACCAGGGTCTGGGTGACCAGCACTTCGAATGGCCGGAACGGGCTCGCCGGGAACCTCAGCTCCGCCTCCGCGATCGGATTTCGGATCGTGCTCGCTTCGATCAGATCCGCCCGGGCAATTCCGAGCTCGCCGAGAACGACCTGAAGGCGAGGATTGTTGACCATGGCGATCGCCACGGCCTTGTCGGCGTCGAGCTCGCCCTGCAGCATGGAGGCGACACGCGGGTCATCCGTCGATGACGCACCGCTCTTGACCTCGAGGGACTGATGAGTTCTCTCCTGAACCGACTTGCGAACGTCGTCGAGGCCCGAATCCCGCGGCACGCTCGCGCAGCCGGTGACGAGCAGAAGCGACGCTCCGAGAGGAACCAGAATCGCACGGCTCATCGCGGCGATCCGGACGGCCTCGCGGGTGCCGGGGTCGGGGTCGGGCGAGTCCTGGGGCCGGCAGAAGGCGGCCCGTCCATTTTCATTTTCCCGTGGTCCATCTTCATGGGCGCCTGCTCTTCCGATTTCTTCCCTGACCCCATGTCCATCCCTCCCTGCCCCATGTTCATCGTCGAACCCGCCTCGGCCGCTTTTCGGGATTCGTCGACAGATGCCGATTGCGGTGCGTCCTGCTGGTCTCCCTTCAGAGTTCCTGAAGGACTGAGGGCCGCAATCTCGCGGCTCGTGCGGGGGGACGCTGAAGCAGGAGCCGCCGCGTCGCCTTTCATGGGCATTTCCATCGCCGGCGCACTTTTCGGCGTGGCCGACCCGGCGTTCATCTGCGACTTGTCGTGGCCCATCATCGCCGAGTGGTCCATCGTCCCCAAGGAGGAGGGCGACGCCGGCCTCGCCGCTCCCCCCATCTGCATGCCCGCCATGTCGTGTGTCTTCGCCGCGAGGTTCTTGGGCGCCGGGGATGAAGTTTTCGGCGGCTCCGGCGCCATCTTCGACATGTCGTGGCCCATCGACGAGTGATCCATCGCGATCGAAGATGTCTTCCCGGACGCGGGCTGCGGCGATGTGCCATCCCTCATCTTCGACATGTCATGACCCATCGCCGAGTGATCCCTGGGCTCCCGAGTCGGACCCTCATGATCCAACGCGTTGCCGGGAGAGGAAGCTGCCGAGCCTGCGGGTGCAGCAAGCGTGGCTTCCGAGGCGACCCTGGTCGTCGGTGTGCGGGCGTCGGGCGCGTCCATTCCGTTCGCGTTCCGTCGCGGACCGCCCCTCTCCTGGCAGCTCGCGACGCCCAACAGAAGCACCGCGCCGATCGCCGCGAGGCGGCGGGAGGCTCGGCCCCGGAATTCGATCCAGAACCTGCAGTTCGAGACTCGACTGCGAATGGGTAGCATCAAGGTTTTCTCCAACGAACGACGACAGGCGCTCACCCAACCGGGGCGTGCGCAGCACCGACGGAGAAGAAACCTAGAGGCGAAGAACGGAGAGGGGGTCGCCTCCCCAGGAGGAAGGGAGAGCACGAGGCCGCGAGACTTCCCGTCCAACGGTCTCAACTCCCGCTAGACCGGAAGCCGGAGCCGGCAGCGAGACGACGGAGAAGGATGGCGACTGGAACTGGGAAACCGAGACGACGAGCGCGGATCTCATCGCACTGTGGACCTTGCCCGGACAGCCGGGGGAATCGGGCGAAGACCTTGAATTCTGACCGCTCCCATGCTCCGAGCAACCTCGCAACGCCGGATCGAAGCCGCTCGCGTCCGAGGATGCTCCTGCCATCGGGGCTGCCGCGCACCGGAGCTCACAAGCGCCGACGAGCGAAGGGAACGCACCAACCCACACGGCAAACAGGCCGGCGATCAGGCGTACGCGCATCGGAGTTACTTTAACCCCGGTCCACCGCGAGCGATTCCAGAGAGCGAAAAGATCATGAAGCCAGCACAGCAAGTTTCGGTCCAGACCCGAACTCCAATTCCGAAAGCGGGTTCAGGAGCCAAAATATACTCCCATAGAGTATAGTTTCAGCGGGTATGACACGAAAACTCACGCTCGCGACGATCGAGAATGTGTTCGTCCCGGACGAGCGGAAAATCCAGGTCCGCAAGAGGCTCAACCGGGCTCGTGGTCAGGTCGACGGCATCGAGCGGATGCTTTCGGAGAACCGCCCCTGTGCGGAAATCCTTCAGCAGATCGCGGCGGCGCAGGAGGCGCTTCGCGGCGCCGGCAAGCTGATGGTCCGCAACTACATGGAGAAGTGCGCGACCGAAGGGATCAAGGCTGGCCGCGAAAAGGAAGTTTACGACGAGTTTCTGGATCTCATCTATCGAATGGTTCGGTAGATGCATCAAAGAAGGCGAGAGTCATGACGAAGCGAACGCTGGTGTTCCTGGCAGGAGCCTTCGTCACTGCCGGCGCCGCGGCAGGGACATCAGGGACGACGAAGACGGCGAATTCCGACGCCTGGACCTGCAGCCTGACAGGCAAGACGGTTCAGGCCTGCTGCTGCATTCAACAGAAGGACGGAAAGCTCTACTGCACTCTCGCCAAGAAAACGGTGGAATCGTGCTGCTGCAAGGCGGCCGCGAGCTCGGGCAAGAGCACCGCTGCCCGCTAAGCCGCATTTCCGTTTGACGTTTCTCAACCAACGGGGAAGAACATTTTGAATCCAACAGAGTTGCCAGTCGCCACACCGCTGCCCGCCGCGACAATCCACGTCGATCCCGTGTGCGGAATGACCGTCTCCGAGAAGACTCCGCATCGTTTGTCTCTGAGCGGGACGGAGTTCTTCTTCTGCAGCGCGGGATGCCTGGAGAAGTTTCAAAAGGCGCCGCAGACCTACGCCTACGCCCCTCAGGAGCCGGTGAAAGCACCGCCCGTCGCAAGACAGGACGCGCCACCTGCTCCTGCGCGCGCGAGTGGGGGGTTCACTTGCCCGATGCATCCGGAGGTGCGCAGTCCGGCCCCCGGCTCCTGCCCGAAGTGCGGCATGGCGCTCGAGCCCCTCACGCCGGCGGAGGCCCCGTCCCGCACCCGATGGACCTGCCCGATGCACCCCGAAATCGTTCGCGACGAGCCTGGAAACTGCCCGATCTGCGGCATGGCGCTCGAGCCGATGACGGTTTCCGCGGACGACGAAGAAAATCCCGAGCTCGTCGACATGCGGCGGCGTTTCCGGGTCTCCGCGGTGCTTTCGGTCCCGCTCCTGCTTCTGGCGATGCGAGAGCTCCTGCCCGGACCGGCGGGCATGGCGGTGATCCCCGGGCTCCCGTGGATCGAGCTGGCGCTCGCGACGCCGGTCGTTCTCTGGGGAGGCTGGCCCTTCTTCGTCCGTTTCGCTCAGTCGATCCGCAACCGCAGCCTGAATATGTTCACGCTGATCGGCCTCGGCGTCGCGGTCGCGTATCTTTACAGCCTCGCTGGAGTTTTTCTCCCGAATCTTTTCCCGGCTTCGTTCCGCGACGCCTCCGGACAGGTCGGCCTGTACTTCGAGGCGGCCGCCGTCATCGTCGCCCTCGTGCTCCTCGGACAGGTCCTGGAATTGAAGGCTCGGAGCAGGACGGGCGCCGCGATCCGCGCGCTCCTGGACCTCGCGCCGAAGACCGCGCGTCGCATCGGAGACGACGACTCCGAGACAGACATCCCGCTCGATCAGGTCGCGGTCGGAGACCGGCTCCGGGTGCGACCGGGCGAGAAGATTCCCGTGGACGGATCGGTGCTCGAGGGCTCGACAGCCGTCGACGAGTCCATGGTGACCGGCGAGCCGATCCCGGTCGAAAAGAACCCCGGCGACCGTCTGATCGGAGCGACGGTGAACGGCGGCGGTTCCGTGATCCTGAAAGCCGAGCGGGTCGGAGCGGAGACGATGATCTCGCAGATCGTCCGGCTGGTCGGCGAAGCGCAACGGACGCGCGCCCCGATCCAGAAGCTCGCCGACGTCGTCGCCGGGTACTTCGTACCGATCGTCATCGCCATTGCGGTCATCACGTTCGGCGTCTGGGCGTTACTCGGGCCGGATCCGAAAATCGCGCATGCGCTGGTGAACGCCGTCGCCGTTCTGATCATCGCGTGCCCGTGCGCGCTGGGACTGGCGACTCCCATGTCCATCATGGTCGCGACGGGAAAAGCGGCGGGAGCCGGCGTGCTCTTCCGGAATGCCGAGGCGATCGAGTCGCTGAGGAAGGTGGACACCCTCGTCATCGACAAGACGGGGACGATCACGGAAGGCAAGCCGCGTGTCGCCACCGTGGTGGCGCAACCCGGGTTCGACGACTCGGAGGTCCTCCGGGTGGCGGCCAGCCTCGAGCGCGGCAGCGAGCACCCGCTTGCGGCCTCGATCCTGGCGGCAGCCGCAGAAAAGAAGCTCCATCTCGAGCCCATTCAGGAGTTCAAGTCGCTGACGGGGCGAGGCGTTTCCGGACGCCTGGCCGGACGGGCGGTCTCGCTCGGGAACCGGAAATTGCTCGACGAGCTGCGCGTCGACTCTGAGCCGCTGGGCGCCCGGGCGGAAGACATGCGGCGTCAGGGCCAGACCGCGATTTTCCTGGCCGTGGACGCGAAACTGGCGGGCGTGATCGGCGTCGCCGACCCGATCAAGACGACGAGCCCCGACGCCATTCGGCTGCTGCGCGAGGACGGGATCCGCGTCGTCATGCTCACCGGCGACAGCCAGACGACGGCGAACGCTGTGGCGAGTCAGCTCGGAATCGACGAAGTCGTCGCCGAAGTCCTCCCGGAGGACAAGGTCAACGTCGTCAAGCGTTATCAGGCCGAAGGGCGATTCGTCGCGATGGCAGGGGATGGGATCAACGACGCGCCCGCTCTGGCGCAGGCACAGGTGGGAATCGCCATGGGCACCGGAACCGACGTGGCGATGGAGAGCGCCGGCGTGACGCTCCTGCGGGGCGACCTCATCGGCATCGTACGGGCCCGTGCTCTCTCCCGGGCGACGATGCGAAACATAAAGCAGAATCTCTTCTTCGCCTTCCTCTACAACGTGCTCGGGATCCCGATCGCCGCCGGGGTGCTCTACCCCTTTTTCGGCCTTCTCTTGAGCCCGATGATCGCCGCGGCGGCGATGAGCTTCAGCTCGGTCTCGGTTATCGGAAATTCGTTGAGGCTGGCTCGCACCGACATCCAGGAGATTCCGGCGACACGTTCGAGAGAATCCAAAGGCAAAGAAGGGAACCTGACCCTCTAGCAGCCCGTGGAAAAAGGTGTGGGATGGGTGACCGCCGGCAGAGCCGGCGTTCTCTACCGTCGGGGGTCTGCCTTTGGTGGACGAGTGGCGAGCGCCGCGGGGCCGGCTGGGAGGCGACGCGACGAAGGCGATGCTGTTCGCATCCCGCGCCGCAGAGGCGCGTCGAAGAAAGCGGAGCGACAACGAGGTTGCAGACGGCCCCGCGCCGCCGCAACCCGAAGGGCGGACGGGCTTTTGCCCGGCGTTACGCGAGGAAGAGACCTCGGTTGACAGACACGAGAAAAGCCTCCGTTGTGCCTGTAGCCGATTGCAAAAGTCCGGACGCGACACCCGCATCCCTTTTTCGACGGGCTGCTAGCGCGACCGAGCAGCGCCGGTGCCTTACCGACGCCTGCCCGGCCCGGGATCAGGCTGCTACTTGCAGTCCGGGTGTCCGCACCCGCACTTACCACCGCTCATCTTTCCCTGTGAGCAGGAATCGGAGCAGCACCCGTTCACCTTCGTCTCCTTGCACTTGCACCCAGAAGCCTTACACTTGCTCTGTTCGGCCATTTGAAGCCTCCTGTTAAAACACATTGCAAGTGCGGGACCGTCTGAGAAGGAGTTCTCCCTCAGCCGAGCCGCGCAGGTCCCCGGAGCACGCCAAGTCGTAAAGGCGTTCGGCTTCCGCCGGCTCCGAAAGCCGGGTCGTTACTCCACGATCGCCGTTTTGAGAACGCCGGCGCGCAGCCTGGATGGTTCCAGCGGGTCCACCCAGGCGACGACCAGAGTATCGCCGGTGCGCTTGATTCGAGGAAAACCGCTCGTTCTTGCCGCCGACGTTTCCGAGATCACGATCGGCGCTCCCATCGATCCGCGCCGCCGGACGCGGCGCAGACGGATCGAGGGCTTCGGGCCTTCTCCCGCCACCCATGACACGAGGGCATCGCCGTTCTCGTCGAGGACGAGTCCGACGCGGCCGAGGGGGCTCGCCGCGTCGATGACCAGGGGTGCGTCGAAGGTCGCTCCCGAGTCCGCAGAAAACGCCACCTGGACTCGGGCCCTTCCTTGCGCGCCGGTAAACCAGGCGACCGCGACCAGTCGGCCCTTTGCATCAACGAAGGGTCCATTGACCGGACACCCGGGAATCTCCCAACCGTCCGAGGCGACGAGTCGAGGGTCGGTCCACCGGCCGGAGGTCCGGCGGACGATGGCGATGTCCCGGATTTCCTTCTCGGATCGATCCCGATAGACCACGATCGGACCGTCGGAAGTGATTGCGGCGGAGGTCTGGCAGCAGTCGCAGACGCGCCCGTCGAGAAGCTCACCCCTCTGTGGAGTTTTCCCTACCGGTGCCGTCCGCAGAGTCATGCTCCCCTCCGTCCCGTGACCCGAATCGCGCGCTCCTTCTGACTTCGTTTCCCGACCGTCGAGCCAGAACGCCCGGAGCGCGGACCCTTCGGGGAGAAACGACACGAAGCCATGCTCCGTCTGCGTCCCGTCGTCATGAAGCGCTCCGATGCGCCGCCAGGGACGACCCCACCCGTCCGACCGCGCCATCTGGACATCGTAGGAATAGGTGCCATCCCCCGACATTTCGGCCCAATGGGCGACGAGCCAGCCGGAGGGGGCCTGCGCGATGGACGGAAAATCCGCCCAGTTGGCAAAGAAACGATTCGAAGAAACGACGGTCTCGGGATCCGACCAGCGGCCCTGGACGAGCTGCGAATCCCGCAACGCAAAGCCTCCCTGTCGAGGGTTTGCCGCTGCCGGAGAAGGTTCCAACCAGGAGAGGACCACGCTTCCATTCACCGTCGTCAGATTCGGGCCGAGCGATCCGGGAGCGGCGGGTGGGTCGACTCGGATGATCGGTTCACGACGCACAGGAGAGCTCCCCGGGGGGGCCCCGGCCCCGGAAAACGTCACAAGAGCGACCGCCAGAAACGCCATGATCATTGATCTCCGCATGCTCTCCCCTCTCTCAAACCGTCAGTGACCCGACGTTTCAAACGGATGGTATCAACGCGTTGTCCCCGCCGCCTGAAGGCTTCACATCGAGCACGAGGACGTCCGAAACAGTTCTCCGCTGGTATCCAGGAGGTACACCCTCTGGCGTAAATAGGACAGATTCGATGACGCCACCTGCAGAGCGTCCTGGCCGAAACTGCTAGCGTTCAACGGGTTAGCCTAAGAACTTCCGGCCCGCGGCTCGGGCACCGACATTGCGATGACTCAGGCGGAGGCCAGAACAGATGAAAAAGAAATGGTTTGCACTCGCGCCGGCTCTCGTCGTGGGATTCGGAGCTTTCGCGATCTCATCCACGGCGAAGGCCCAGGAAGCCTACTGCTCGTCGCCGTACCAGCAGCAGCAGGTCTACTCAGACGGATACGCGTCTGGCGGCTATGGATATGCTCGTCCCTATGAGCATCAGGGGTACTCGCGTCAGTACGGGCATTCGGGCAGCTACGGCCAGGGTTACGGCTATGCCCGTCCCTACCAGCAGCCGTACCGGGAGGGATACTCGCGGCGCTACTCTTCCTACGACGGCCAGGGGTATGGAGACCAGTATGGAGATGGGTACGGATCGGGGTACGGCGGACAGACGGTGCACGAGGATCACGTTCGCACGACTTTGAGGCTCTTCCCCTTCCCCCACATCGACAAGACAATCGTGCACCACGAGCATCCGATTTACTGATCCCTTCAGAGGGCGGAGTGCGACTCCGCCCTCTTTTCATTCCAGGCAAGCGCGAGCCGGCAAGGCCTGGAACTCGGTGTTCGATTTACTCCCGATCCCCCGGGATTCCTTCCGAAGTCCCCGCCGCCTTTACCAGATCAATCAACCTTCTCAATTTACGAGACTTAATTCGCTCTTCGCCCTCGTTGGCTCCGGGTGCCGCGGCGGAGGCGACTCTTCCCGGCCGGATTTTGCCTCATCGGGTGTATATTCCCGGCACAAACCACCTCCCTGCTCGTGCGCAATCCGGATCCTGGCCCGACCGCGTCGATTTGTCACTTTGGGGTTTTGCTTTTCTGACCCAATTCAGAAGGAGGCTCTGATGTCTTTGACTCCCCGCCGGGTGATTCTGGCCATCGTCGTGGCCGCTCTTCCCTCGATGGCCCTCGCGAACCATTCCTGGGGCGGCTACCACTGGGCGCGAACGTCGAACCCGTTTACTCTGAAAGTCGGCGACAACGTCGATGCGACCTGGCAAAGCTATTACGGCACGGCGCTGTCCGATTGGAGCTCCTCGAGCGTTTTGAACCTCACAGGGGTCTCCGGAACCTCGAACAAACACTGCTCGGCCGTGTCGGGCACCGTGCAGGTCTGCAACGGCCGCTATGGCAACAACGGATGGCTGGGCCTCGCGTCGATCTCGATCACCGGCGGCACCCACATCACGCAGGGCACGGTCAAACTCAACGACACATACTTCGGCACGTCGACCTATGACAACCCGAACGAGCGCCTTCACGTGATGTGCCAGGAAATCGGCCATACGTTCGGACTCGACCACCAGAGCACGGACGGCAGCTCACAGAATACCTGCATGGACTATTTCTCAAACACGGGTTCCAACGCCCGCAACACGGTGAGCACCCATCCGAACCAGCACGACTACGACGAGCTCGTCATCATCTATTCGCACCTCGATTCGATCTCAACGCTCAAGTCCGCCGCCATCATGCCGCCGGCGATGGAAACGCTGGTCCTGGACGGCCCGGGCCAGTGGGGCACAGAGATCGAGCGCTCGGAGGATGGCAGCAGCTCGACCTTCGAGCTCGATTTCGGGCACGGCAACAAGATCATCACTTTCGTGAACTGGGCGGACGGAGGCGGCGCGGACGCTGCGGACAGGAGCGGCCAGCGCGACCCCGTGAAATAGCCCACGCCGCTTCACCGCACGCAAAGGAGGGCGAGATCGAGGTCTCGCCCTCTTTCATAGACACGAAAACACAGGGCAGTCTCGACTCGAAAGCCGGCGCTCATGACAAATGCGTTTCGAATCCTCGTCGCCCTCAGTTGCGCCGCGGGCTGTACCACGGGCTTCGCCGCGCGATCCTCCGCGCGACGATCGGTTGCGGCAGAGCAGCTCGCTGCCGATCTCGGAGCGCGCGGTCTGAGGGTCGTCTACGCCAACCCGATCGAGCACGCGTTCTTCGCCGTCGGGGGATCCGTCTACACCATCGAGGGTGAAGACCTTCAGGTGTTCGTGTATCCGACGGAAAGCGCCGCTGCCGGAGACGCCAGCCGGATCGCCTCTTCCGGCGGGACCGTGGGCACGGCGGCGATCGGGTGGATCGCACCGCCCCACATCTTCCGGAAGAGATCCATGATCGTCATTTACCTCGGCTCCAACGCACGGACACGCGGCGAGCTTTCCGCCGAGCTCGGGAATCAGATCGCGGGGGCGGATTGAAACCGCGTGAGCGGCCTCGAAGGCCGGGATAAGAAGGAGGTAGGATGTCGTCCCTTTTCCAGCTCCTGCTGCTCCTCGGTGTAGCGGCGGCGCCGGCTCCGAGCTCCCCCGAAAGCGTGGTGGTCGGGTTTCAGGAGGCCGTTCGGGCCGGAAACCGGGAGGAAGCCCTGTCCCTTCTTTCTCGCGAAGTCGTGATCTTCGAGGAAGGCGAAGCCGAAATGGGGCGTGACCAGTACGCGGCGACGCATCTCGCCGCTGACATCGAGTTCGCGAAATCGGCATCCACGCGTGTCATCGAAACCAGGACAGGAGCCGTGAAGGAAGCGGCGTGGGTCCTGCGGGTTCTGGAAACATCCGGAGCCTTCCGTGGCAACGAAGTGAAAAGAATCGGGACAGAGACCGCCTTGCTGAAGAAGGAGAAGGGACGGTGGAGGATCGTCCACCTACACTGGTCCGGGCACAGGAAATAGATTCCGACACCCTCCCGGGCGGTAGGCTTCCCGAAGGCGGGTTCAACTCCCGCCGCCTCCATCAACCTCGCAGACGCAGGAGAGAAAGCCCCGAATTTTCGGGGGTTTTGTTTTTGGCTTTCATCGCGCGGCTTCGCGAAAGCCCTCTCGCATCAGATACGAAGCGAAGCGTCTTCCCGCGGCATGTTCATTGCTGCTCAAGGAGCAAACGTCGGGCGAAGGCCCGGGCGGTGACGCTTCAAGAGACGCTTCAAACGAAAGGACCGCAAATGGATATGACGAGTAAGACACCCGAGACATCCCCCCTTGGACAAAAAGCTCCGGCAGAGCCGAAATCGAGCGCAGGAGCTGCTTTCAACGGCGTGCTTGGCCCCGACGGGGAGGCGGCCAGGATCGAAAAGGAAGCCGCCGGGTTTTTGAATGACGCCGGGGATCGGGGACGTGAGCTCGGGCAAAAAGCGGAAGAAGCCTGGTCCGGCATCTCGTCCACAGTCGGCGGGTTCGTCGAGCGCGAGCCGATGCGCGGGGCCCTGACGGCATTCGGTATCGGAGTGATGATCGGTGTGATCCTCGGAGTGATCGTCACGCGAGACTAGGTGTTTTTGTCGCGCGTGGACTGGTCCGCGCCGGACTCGGGCACATATTGAGCGCAGGCGGGACCCGCGGTCATACATTGTTGTGGTTCCCGCCGAAGGGCCGGGTGCGGCTGGAAGGCCTGCGGAGGCGACGTGACCGAAGACTGCCTTGCTTCGGCCCGTCCCTCTTCCCATCGTCATCCGTATAGGGCGCTCACGAGTTTCTCGCCCGTTCGTCGACTCCGAGAGAACCATCGCGATCTGAGGGTGTAACGAGATCGCCTGCTCGTTCCGGTCGGCTCCGACTCCGGCTCACAGAGGATGAGGTCAGATCGTCGTCGCTTCGGCCGAAGGCTCATGGCGACTCGAACCGTCCGCGCTTCTTCGTGATCCGGAGACGGTACACGACGATCGGGATTCCCTCGGAGCTCGGACCCCGGGCACCCGCCGTCCGAACGGGATACGAGGGATGATCCGAGCGCGCCGGGGAATCCCGCACGAGGCTCTTCATGAGGAGCTCCATTGCCTGCATCCCGTCGTCACCGGTGAGCTCCTCGTATCGGCCCCACGAAATGACACTCCGCCAGTCATTGATCCCTTCCACGCGGTCCACCTCGAAGCAGACCTCCGGATTGCGCCGCATCGTGCGGATCTTTCGACCTTCGGTGCTGTGGCCGTACACGCATCCATCACGGAAGACGTACAGGACCGGGACCACGTACGTCATGCCACCGGCGTGACAGCCGATCCGCCCGATCCTCTCCGATTGAAGGAACGCTTCCATCTCGACATCGGTCATCTCACCGAGCATGCCAGCCTCCGTTTCCCTTCTTCTGTCCGTGGGCTCGCCGCAAGTGATGTCCACGGGCTCCGCCGCAGGGGTGGGTCTGTTGAAACCAGAGCGAGATCATCCTCGCCCGCGGTCTGCCCCAAACGATGTATTTGCATCATGAAGGGATCTTCCTCCCAGGAGAAGCTGGAGCAGGAAAAGAGGCCATATGAACCGATTTCAGAAGATCCTGATGGCGACCGATTTCTCCGACGCGTCGGCGCCTGCCTGGAGAAGGGCAGTCGAAGTGGCGGCGGAAAATGGGGCCGAGCTCTTCGTGGCGAACGCCTTTTCGCCTCCGCATTACCTGGAGGCCGGACCGATGTCGCCGCGTCTCTACGATGAGTGCGACAAATATCTCCGCGCCGAGGTCGGCAGCAAGCTGGGGCTCCTGGTCAACGACGCCGCGAGATCCGGGGTCGCCGCGAAGCCGCTCGTCCTGGTCGGAAATCCCGAAGAGGCGATCGTGGCGGCTGCCATCGAAAACCACGTAGAGCTGATCATCATGGGCACGCATGGCCGCAAGGGAGTCTCGCGGTTCTTTCTGGGAAGCGTCGCGTCGCGGGTCATCGCCACCGCTCCTTGCCCCGTGTTGACGGAACGCGCCGACAACGTCGCACCGCAACGTCGCCCGGTCGAAGACAGGGTGATGGTAGGCGCGATCGCCTGACGAGGCGAAGAGGGTCGATGGCAATCGGTTGAGGAACTTCGAGAGGAACCGGTTGATCTCGCCGGAAGGAACGATTGAGTCAAACCCCTGTCAATGGATCGGGCCGGTCAGGGATCCGTCGCCGGCGGTATTCCGGCGCTTGACCGCGAGACTCCCTCGGCGAGAGTGCCGGAGTCCCCGTCTCCAGCCGCTCTGATCCGATCGGGGGCCTTGACCACGGTGGTCGTGCACTCCGCCCGGGCGACAACCTCGGACGACACGCTGCCGAGATACCGTCGCAGGGTCGAGCTCCCCCGGGACCCGATCACAATCTGATCGACTTGATTCGAGCACGCAAACTCGACGATGGCCGATGCGGGGTCGGGCGCTTCGAGAACGTGGTACGTGATCCGATCGGCGGCAATCTCGAGAGACCGCGCCCAGTCTTTTAATTCCACCAGACGCTTCACGTGGACGCTCCGCCCCTGCTCGTCGAGCGTGGCGTCCATCGCGACCCGCGAGGTCTTCAGGACCGTGACGCACGCCAGGCGAGCCCCGGGCTCGGTCTGGAGCACGCGCGCCACTGTGGTCCTGAGCGCGTCCACGAGAGCGTCCGACGCCGTGAGGTCGAGAGCCGCGAGGACGATCGGCGCGCGCGCGAGTTGCGAGGAGGCCGACTGCCGCGGATCGGGGGAGGAGCCGAGCGCGCGAAGCCAACGACGCGCGACCGCAGGTATGCTGTCTCGCCGCACCCGCTCCGCTCGTGCCGTCAAGGCGACCTGTTCGGGGTATTGCAGCTGCAAAGCGAGTTGCGCCGCCGTTGCGTAGCGCTGCCCGGGATCGACCTCAAGGCAGCGCAGGATGATCTCCTGCAGCCAGGCGGGACACTTCGGATTCAAAGCCCGGGGCGGAAGAGGGTCGCGGTAGAGACGGCGGCGCAGCCCGGGGACGCTCGCGGGGTTCCCGAAGGGACGTTCCCCCGTCGCCAGGAAATAGAGCAGCACTCCGAGCGCGAACTGATCGCTGCGCGGCTCGTTTCGTATATGAAGGACTTGCTCCGGCGAGATGTAAGGCCCCGTGCCGAGCGGCAGGCGGAACTCTTCCGCTAGCAGGTCAGGAAGGCTGTCGTGCCGCGAGAGCCCGTAGTCGATCAGCACGGCGTCGCCGCTCTCCCGGAACATGACGTTGCTCGGCTTCAAATCCAGGTGAATCACGTGCTGACCATGGATGTCGTGGAGCGCGGCCGCGATCCGCGCTCCGATCGAAGCGATTTCCTCGACGGGCAAGGGCGCGTCGGGGATCCTCGCCCGGAGGGAATCCCCGGCGATCCGCTCCATGACGAGATAGGGCTGTGCGGAGAAATCGCCCGACGCGACGAACCGGGGGACGTGGAGTCCCGAGAGCGCCGGCAGGATCATCTGTTCGACCTCGAAGCCGACGATCGCGGCGGGGTCGTCGCCTTCCGCGAGCGAAGGGATCTTCATGATGAGGGGCGCTCCCGGCTCCGATCCGCTCACGCGCCACAGGATGGACATGCTCCCGCGATGGACCTGCTCCTCGAGACGGAACCCGTCGATCACGGTGCCGGGACGGAATCCCGCGAACAGTTCGGTCATTCAGATTCCCATTTCCAGCCGAAGAGCCAGGGCTTCGGGAAGCCCTGCCGCGCGAACCTTTCGGGCCGTTTCCTCCGCGTCGTAGGGGACCCGGTGATAGGTCAGTAACCCGCGGGCGTCGTCTAAGAGCGCGTAGCAGGCTGCCGGATTTCCGTCGCGAGGCTGGCCGACGGAACCGGGCAGCGACAGCCAGCGCCGTGTCGCACCGAGCGGAATGGGAACGCCGGGCACCGGCGCAAAATCCCGAGTTCCACGGGCCTCCGTCCGGTGGTAGAGCATCGGCTGGTGGACATGGCCGCAAAAAGTCTGGCGGCATCCCGTCGCGCGGAGGCTCCGATCCGCCTCGCTGGTTCCGGAGAGGTACTCCCACTCTCCCGGCGCCCAGGCGTTTGCGTGGGCGTAAAGGCGGCCGTCTTCCTCTACGACCAGCGGGAGTCTGGTGAGAAATTCGCGTTGGGCGCGGTCAAGTCGCTCCCGCGTCCACTCGATGACGGTCTGCGCGTCGGCGTTCATCTGCCGTCCGAGCTCCCCTCCGACGGCGGCGTCGTGATTTCCCAGGACGGCGATCGCCCCCCGATCGACCAGAGCCATCATGGTGTCGAGAACGCGCTCCGGATCGGCGCCGTACCCGACGTGATCGCTGAGAAACACGTGTCGCTCGGCCCCGCGGCTCTCTGCGTGCGTGAGGCACGCCGTGAGAGCCTCGAAGTTCGAGTGGACGTCGGCAAAGAGGGCGATTCGCATTGCTGTCCCTCGGATTGCGGCACGCCAGTGCAGCCGTTCGTCTCCGGGAAGATCGACGATATGAGAAGCCCTCTCGCGATGCCATCGACGCCATCGGTCGTTGGCTCCCGCCGCCTGGCCGGTTTTGGATCCATTCGCATCAGAACCCCGCGGAGCGTTCGGGCGACACCCGAATGGAAAAGGGGGCGAAATGCAGAAAAAAGGACCGGTTCTCTTCGCGGCGGACTTCTCCCGCGAAGGCCTCCCCTTTTACTCGACCGGGAGGTGTCTTTCGAGGCCCGGGAAGCAGCGATCGACGGGATCGGTGCGCATTCCGTCGCCGTGCAGATCCGTTTCCTGAGCGTGGACGAAAGAGGGACGGTCGCAGTCGAGGCGGGATTCGATCCCGTTTCGCCCGCAACACGGGCACCGATCGACGCGGCCTGCCAGAAAGACCTCGAACCCCCGTGGAAGAGCCGTGAAGTCTTCGAAACTTCTCATAGATGTCTCCCTCGA